>JAGHUM010000075.1 GCA_018064855.1 Candidatus Physcocola equi | reverse complement strand
TTGTGCGGAAGATGAGACTCGAACTCACATGTCCTTAAGGACACTACCCCCTCAAAGTAGCGCGTCTACCATTTCGCCACCTCCGCAGAGGAAATTTAATTCTTTGAGCGGAAAACGGGATTCGGACCCGCGACCCCCACCTTGGCAAGGTGGTGCTCTACCACTGAGCTAATTCCGCATATGCTATCTTTTTTTCGATTGCGTTGCAAAATTAAACTGATTTTTCTTGTTTTCCAAATGTTTTGACGACTTTTTTCTAATTTTTTTGATGAATTGTTTTCCGGACATAAAATACAACTTTTATTGTTGCTTTTTTCGTTTATATTGTTTTTTTTCACAGACAAGTATTGTTTGCTCTCTTATTATTGCCTATCTTCGCTCTGTGAAATAAAACTGTTTGTTTATAATTTCTTATAATTTATCATATTATGCAAAGTTTTTTGCCGCCTTTGAAGGTCAACATGAAGAGTGTTGATTCTACCTCGATTTTCAATTTTGATTATCGAGATGGCGATCTAGCCATTATCAGTGAACTGAAAGAATTGCCTAAACTGTCTTCTTTGAAATCGGAACTCAATATCATGCTGATTTGTATGAATGGGTGGGCGAAGATGGAAGTGAATGGAGATTTGGTTGAACTGCAAAAAAACAAGATTTGTTTTTTCTTGCCTGGCGCTTATATTGACAATCTGTCTCAAAGCAACGATTGTACTTTGAAGATCCTTCTGCTTTCCGATGAACTTATTCATACGGCTTTGCATTCTAATTATGATATGTGGAACAAAGCGCTTTATGTTCGTCGGATCCGGGAACTTGTCATAACAGATGATTCCATGGAGTGGTTTAAGACCTATTGTGATATTATCCACAAACGACTCAATTCTCACTCGCCTCACAACAAACAGGTTATTCAGGCTCTGCTGCAAGCTGTTTTGCTGGATTTTTGTGATATCCTTCTGACTTCTGATACTGATGAATCGAATTTTTTTTCGATCAACAAGGTGCTTTTCCAGCGTTTCCTCGATTTGATTAGTGTTACCCAACCGAAACGGCAGACGGTTGCGTTTTATGCTCGCAAGCTTTGCGTGACGTCGAAATACCTTTCTTTTGTTTGTAAAACGATTAGCAACCAGACCGCCTCTGATTGGATTCGGAATTATGTGAATGAGGAATTGAGATACATGCTCAAACGTCCCGACCTTACTTCCAAGCAGGTCGCCACTCGTATGGGATTCTCCAATTTGTCTTTCTTCGGGAAATATGTCAAAGACAATTTAGGTTGTTCTCCGCGTGAGTATCGCAAGTCTTTCAGCAGGAAGATGGGGAATGAGGTGATGTGAAATCCTTTCCCACATTTGATGACTGTATCATAAAGGTCACTAAACAATAAGCCCGAGCCGGATTTCTCCAGCTCGGGCTTTTCCGTGTGATGTATTGTCTTAGAAGTTTGCAAAAAATTATACAGCTTCTTACTTTTCTACGATGAGTTTCTTTATCATTACGGTGTTTTCTGTAACGATGCGAACCATGTAGTTTCCGCTGGTTAAGTCGGAAATGTTGAGAACTTTATCTGTGCTTTTCTTTACTACCGCACCTGTGGCAGAAATGATTTCAACGCTTGTTGGGGTGGTGCCGGTAATTTCAATCATTGAAGATGCTGGGTTTGGCACTACTGCTATTGGTGTGTTTTCTGTTGCTTCAACACCTGCGCCTCCAACTTTTTCAAATTTAATCCAGTCAATGTCAATCCAGTCGCCTGTGTTCTTGATGACCATGTTTTGGATGCCTTCCACCAATGTCATTTTTTCAAGAGATACTTCTTTGAATTCGCCCCAGTCGCCAATTTTGTTGATTTTGACTTCCTGCTTGCTGTCTGATTTGTCAAACGAAACGGATAATGAGCCAGAATCGTTGCCTTCACCAAGACGCATGGTGACATAGTATTCTCCGTCTTCTTTCACGTTTACTGTATATGAAAGCCACTCTTCTCCTTGGAACGAACCAACGGCTACTCCATTTGTGATTTCTTTCAAGTCAACATCGTCTTTTCTGTAAAAGTTGGTCACGTTGTCACATGAGTTGCCTTCCGACTTGTCGTAATATGCAAGCCCTGGGTATCCTTCGTCATAGTTCTCTGCTTCTATTTTCCCAGGAATTACGGCTGCAGTGCCTCCGTATGGCTTGTTGGGTTCCATAACGATGAGGTTGGAAGGCGCAGATAGTTCTTCTCCGTCATTGTAGGTCACATCCACTTTCAATGTGTATGTTCCTGCTTCTTCTGGGGTCCATTTGAAATTACCATCTTTGCTTTCCATGAATTTTTTGTCGTTGATATACAGTGTCGCATTCTTAATGCCGCTTTCGTTGCCGCTAATTAAAGATAATGACACCTCTTCCCCAAGAATTATTTTCGCGGTTGCAATCTCTATTTGCAAAGAGTTCCCTCCTGCGTTTTTCCCGCAGAACTTCGCAGTTGCACCCTTGCCGGTTGACGATGCCATGTAATCGCGTAGCCAGATCATTCCTTTTCGGTCTGCTCCGGTGCTGGTGACGAGTCCGGTATTGTCTCGCCATGTGGCGCCGTTGACAAATCCCCAGAGGGTGATGCCCGATACGTAATCTGCTTCCCACATTGGTTTGAATGTGTTCTCCATGATTTTTACGAATGTGTTGTCATCTCCTTGTGAAATGTCGTATTCTGTGATGTAGCACTGTAGTTCGCGGCCGCCTTTCTGTGTGATGCCGTCGTGAATTTCCTTGAGGGTGCTGCCAAATTTTGTGATGTCTTTGTATTTGTAGTAATCGTCCAGGTCGTGGCTCTGATGTCCGTATCCGTCGATTGGCGCACCGCCTTTTACGAGTTTCGACACGAGGTCGATAAACTCGTCTTTCTGCCAGGTGAAGGTGTTGTAGTCGTTATATACCAAGACGGTGTTGGGGAAGTACTTGCGGGCTAATTTGAAAGCCTCGATAATCCAATCGTAGCCTGAACTGCCTTTGCCGCCGAGTGCGTCAATCAATTTTGGCTTGAAAACGTCTCCCTTTTCGTTTGAATTCTCTGCATGGCCTGGCAGTGCCTCGTTGACAACGTCCATCACTTGAAGGTCTGGGTACTTCTGTGCTACTGCCTGAAACCAGATTTCAATCTGTTGGCGGATTTCACTGTTGCTGAGGTTGAGCAGGTAGCTTGGAAATTGGCTGGTCCAAATTAAAACGTGGAATTTGAACATTACACCGTTTTGTTTGCACCAGTTGTATTCCCTGTCGCATGATCCCCAATTCCAACTGCTGATGGCTTCTTGTACACTTGATACTTTTTTATTGGCAATGGAGCCCCACTTTGATTCGTTTTCTGGGGTGAGCTGATCCCAGAGATTCGCGTACTTGAGTCCGCCAACGTTGGGCTCTATCTGTCCTCTGGTGGTGATGTTGCCCAAAAACTTACATTTGTTCTGGTTGATTTGGGCATCTGCGGCGCCAATGTTTAATAGCGCGGCTGCAGCAAGCATGAGTAAATTTTTCTTCATGGTTGTTTTTGTTAATGGATAGTTTCGTAATAAGTGTGAAAAGAGTGAATTTGGATAGAGTATGGTCTAAATGAGTTTTTTCCTATTCAAACATTTTTTTTATTCAAACACTTCATACACACGCTCCAAATTTACAATCTTTTTTCCAACCATCAAAATTCCCACGAAAAAAAGCACCTCCCGGTTTCCCGAAAGGTGCTTCTCTATAAGAAGTTGTTTAAATTTTTGTTGGAGATTTTTATAAGTGGATTTTTCAGGATGTTTTGAAGCGAATCTGAAAGGAGCAATGGATGCCCATTGTGACTGAAGATTCACTCAAAACAGACGAAAAAGACCTATAAAAAG
>JAGHUM010000119.1 GCA_018064855.1 Candidatus Physcocola equi | reverse complement strand
TGGCACAACAAACTCGACAACTTTACTGAAACTGACCCTGAGTTTAGCTCATCTGCCGCAAAAAGCATTTCAGAGGAAGACATCGCCAACTGGAACGGCAAGTTGAGTTCATTCACTGAAAATGACCCAACCTTCACAACGTCAGTCGCTGCTAAAATCAAGGCGGAAGACACTTTACGTTGGCACAATAAACTGGACAACTTTACTGAAACCGACCCTGAGTTTAGCTCATCTGCCGCAAAAAACATTTCAGAAGAAGACATCGCCAACTGGAACAGCAAGTTGAGTTCATTCACTGAAAATGACCCAACATTCAATGCTTCAGTCGCTGCAAAAATCAAAGCTGAAGACACTATGCGTTGGCATAACAAACTCGACAACTTTACTGAAACTGACCCTGAGTTTAGCTCATCTGCCGCAAAAAGCATTTCAGAGGAAGATATCGACAACTGGAACAGCAAGTTGAGTTCATTCACTGAAAATGACCCAACTTTCAATGCTTCAGTCGCTGCTAAAATCATGGCGGAAGACACTTTGCGTTGGCACAATAAACTGGACACAGAATCTGACCCTGAGTTTACCTCATCTGCCGCAAAAAACATTTCAGAGGAAGACATCGCCAACTGGAACAGCAAGTTGAGTTCATTCACCGAAAATGACCCTATCTTTGCATCTTCAGTCGCTGCAAAGATCAAGGCGGAAGACACTATGCGTTGGCACAACAAACTCGACAACTTTACTGAAACTGACCCTGAATTTGCAAAGTCGGCTGCTGCGGGTATCAACACAACAGACATCGAAAGATGGAACAACAAGTTGAGTTCATTCACCGAAAGTGACCCAACTTTCACAACGTCAGTCGCTGCAAAGATTAAGGCGGAAGACACTTTGCGTTGGCACAACAAACTGGACACAGAAACTGACCCTGAGTTTGCAAAGTCGGCTGCTGCGGGTATTAACACAACAGACATCGAAAGATGGAACAACAAATTGAGCTCATTCACAGAAAATGACCCAACTTTCAATGCTTCTGTCGCTGCAAAGATCAAGGCTGAAGACACTATGCGTTGGCACAACAAGTTGGGGAAGGATGAAATTGCAGATTGGGCCAAGAGCGAGACAAAACCAACTTACAGTTATAGTGAAATTGCGGAAACTCCAAACATTCCAACCAAAGTAACAGAGTTAGAAAACGATGCGAACTACATCACATCAGCAAACATGCCTACCAAGGTCAGCACATTTGAAAACGATGCAAAATACGTTACAGAAACACAATTGAAAGATTCGTTGAAGGTATATGCAGACTCAATCAAAGAATTGTCATCAAAAATAAAAGCACTTGAAGCCAGCAACAAAACCCTCAACGACCGATTGGATGCGATTGAAGCATTGATTGCCAAACTAGGCGGTATCGAACCAATTACCACATGGGCAGAAAATTTCACATCATTTGATTTGAATAGAGCAAGTAATGTTTCCGGCACATGGTATTCATTCGAAAATGACAATGGCTCATTAAAAGTAAATCTAAATGAGCCCAATGGGGACGATGAAATAAGATGGTTCTCCATTGCAATGGAAGAAGGTAAGGTATTAGACCTTTCCCAAAGTGCATATTTTTCGGTAAATCTAAAAGGATATGGCGACCCCGTCCTTGCCTTTAGACTTGTAGATAATCAAGGTATAAAATCCAAATGGATAAATATCAACGAAAATGGCATAAATGTTAATTGTTCAGATGGATCTATCAAGAATGGTACGGCCATTTATAAAACAGACATATCATCATACTTAGGAAACAACATCAATAAAAGTAAAATTGTTGCTATCGAAGGGAATATGATCGGATGGGATTGTAAAAACATTGAATACAAGAGCAGGAATAAATCCATTTGGATTGACAACCTTGTAATTGAAAATTCGAATGGATATTCAGAAGGAGGGCTCAATAATGGATATTCACGTGCCGCAAACAACACATACAATTTCAGCACCTCAGATTTCAATGATGCAAAAAACATCTACGACAATGTTAAAACAGAAAACGGTGACCGAGTAATCTTCATAGTGAGACATTCGGAGAGAAATTCGGCATCAGGAAAAGAAGCCGGACTCAATGATAACGGACTCAATCTATTGAAAAACATTGCCGCACCAAAAATGAAGGACGGAAAATTTGCAAATGCATCGACTGACGCTTATTATTCTTCGAATGTAAAACGTACAGTCGAAACATCCTATTTCATTGGGAACATGAGAGGAAACACAAACTGTTCTTCCAGCACATTACTAGGAAATGATTGGGAAAATGTAACAGCAGTTAATCACTCTGGAGATACAGAGTCAAGTATAACATGGATAAAACAAACCCCTGGTCCGCATACCTACTTCAATGACCATTTTACAGGTGGTACAGGTTGGGGAACATCCCAATATTACTACAGAGACCACCAACAGGAGTGTGCTAACAAATGTGTAACCGGTATCAACTGGCTGGCAGAAGACTCAGAAGGACATCCATTCACATTTGTAAGTTCCCATGACCTTTGCATGGTTCCATACGTTTGTTGGGCTACCAACAATGGATACTTCTTCAGTTCTTGGAACAACGACTACGACTCAAATCCTTCAGGCTGGTTAAACTATATGGCAGGAGTAGCGGTTATCGTTCACTCCGATAAAACATGGGAGGTTTATCCAGTAAAATGTTTGGACAAAGGGAAATTCGATTAACTTACTTTCTCATGAATCATGGCGAGCACAAATATTTGGCTCGCCATTTTTTTTACACACGACAGCCTTTTAACCATGTGAGGTGTGACAGTATGATGCCAAAATAATTGTTTGTCAAAACCGAAGAGCCACAAAAAAATTAGTATATTTGCAGAATAAAGTCGGGATGGGTTTCCCTGTAAAAAGACGGGGCAACCAGCGAAGACGACACAACAACAGAACGATAAGACAATCAGAATGAACGCAATAGAAAGAGTTGGCGACTACTGCAAACTGATGATACGCACCTTTGGCGTGCCGGACCGGTGGTCGATGTTTTTCAAGCAATACAAGAATGAGCTGATAAAATTGGGGCTCGACTCCATCATGATCAACGTGATCATCTCCTTCTTTATCGGGGCAGTGATTACCATCCAGATGAAACTCAACATGAGCAACCCTATTCTGCCGGGCTACCTCACAGGTTTGGCAGTGCGCGACACCCTGCTGCTGGAGTTCTCACCAACCATCATCTGCATCATTTTGGCAGGTAAGGTCGGTTCCAACATTGCCTCAGAAGTGGGATCCATGCGAATCACCGAGCAGATTGACGCGCTCGACATCATGGGTGTCAATTCAGCCAACTACCTTATTTTACCGAAAATTGCAGCCATGGTATCGTTCATTCCATGCCTCGTCATCATCAGTATTTTCATGGGTATCATCGGCGGATTGTTTGTGGCGGAGTTTACCGACACCATCACCACCCATGAGTACGTCACCGGCATTCAGTTTATGTTTGTTCCTTTCTATGTGACCTACGCCATCATCAAAAGTATGGTGTTTGCGTTCATCATCACATCCGTTGCGAGTTATTACGGCTACACGGTGAAAGGCGGAGCATTGGAAGTCGGCAAAGCAAGTACCGACGCTGTGGTAAACAGCAGCATCCTCATCCTTATGACCAACCTGATGTTAACAAAACTCTTACTGACATGATTGAAGTTAAACATGTATCCAAATCATTCCAAGACGGAGTGAAAGTGCTGGAAGACATCAGCACTGTGTTTGAGACAGGCAAGACCAACCTCATCATCGGTCAGAGTGGATCGGGAAAGACCGTGCTGATGAAGAGCACCGTAGGCATCTACAATGTGGATGAAGGCAGCATCATATACGATGACAAAGACGGGAACGGCAGAGACATCACCAAGATGAACAACAATCAGTTGAAGTTGATGCACCGCGAGATCGGCATGCTCTTCCAAGGTTCTGCGCTGTTTGACTCCATGACCGTGCTGGAAAACGTGAAATTTCCACTCGATATGTTTTCTACCATGGAAGAAGACGAGAAAGAAGCCCGCGCCCGCGAGTGTATCGAGCGAGTAGATCTCACCCGCGCCTGCAACCTGTTTCCATCGGAGATTTCAGGAGGTATGCAAAAACGCGCCGCCATTGCCCGCGCCATAGTGCTCAACCCACGCTTCTTGTTTTGCGACGAGCCGAACTCCGGATTGGACCCAAAGACCTCATTGATGATCGACCGACTGATTCAGGAAATCACGCACGAATACGGCATCACCACCATCATCAACACGCACGACATGAACTCTGTGCTGGAGATTGGCGAGAACATCGTGTTCATCAACAAAGGCCACAAAGGCTGGCAGGGCAACAAAGATGAAGTATATGACACAGGTTGCGAAGCACTTGAGAACCTCATATTTGCCAGCGAGCTTTACAAGAAAATCAAGAAAGCGCATTTCATAGAAAATAAATAACAGCCCATGTTTTTCAACTTCTTCAAAACGCCGACCGTTCGCAAATTCGAGCATAAAAACATCTACTGGGATCCAGAGAAAGAGAAACGTGAAGAACGCAGAGAACGCGCACGCCAGCAAATAGAGAACGAGACCGGTAACAAAAACATGGCGCCCCGCAGCACCCTGCGACGTGGATTTCTGAGCGAAGAGCAACACGAAAGAAGCGCCGAACGCAGTGCCCGCTCCATCCGCCTCGCAGTCTATTGCGCAGTGCTGGTCGCTTTGGCCATCTGGATGGCGAAATAAGAAGCTGTTCACACTTAAACTGACTTTCAGATATGGACATCATACATCTTCTGCCCGACTCGGTAGCCAACCAGATTGCTGCCGGCGAAGTAGTTCAACGCCCATCGTCGGTTGTCAAAGAATTGGTGGAAAACGCCATCGACGCAGGGGCAACATCCATTAAAATCATCATCAAAGACGGAGGGCGCACCCTCATTCAAGTCATAGACGACGGGAAAGGCATGAGCCCCACCGACGCCCGTATGTCATTTGAGCGGCACGCCACCAGCAAGATCAGTCAGGCGACCGACCTTTTTGCATTGGCAACCATGGGTTTCCGCGGAGAAGCACTTGCCTCGATAGCAGCAGTGGCCCAAGTGGAACTGATCACCCGATCGGAAAGCGATGAAGTCGGGACACGTCTTTGCCTGTCTGGCGGACACGTCGATAGCCAAGAGCCCATCAACTGTCAGCGAGGCTGCAACATGAGTGTGAAGAACCTATTTTTCAACATACCAGCCCGCCGCAAATTTCTCAAAAGCAACTCCACCGAGTTTACCGACATAGAACGAGTGTTTTTCCGAATCGCCCTGGTTTATCCACAGGTGTCATTTGAACTCATCAACAACGACCAAACCAGTTTCACGCTGCCAGTCAGTTCTTTAAGAGAACGCATCAGCCACATATTCGGAAAGAAGATCAACAACCAACTCTACTCTATCGAAGCAAAAACCGATTTCGCCTCAATAGAAGGATTTGTAGGCACGCCGGAAAGCGCCACCCAGCGCAACGACAAACAGTATTTCTTTGTCAACGGACGATTTATGAAGCACCCTTATTTCCAAAAAGCCGTGTTTCAGGCCTACGACCGCCTTATTCCACCCGGAGGAAAGCCATCCTTTTTCATCAACATGGTGGTAGATCCGTCCACAATAGACGTAAACATCCACCCGACAAAGACAGAAATCAAATTTGAGCACGAGCAAGCCATCTGGCCCATCCTGCTCTCCGCCACACGCGAAGCCATCGGCCGATTCAACATATCCGGATCCATTGACTTCGATGACCCGAACAGTTTTGAGCTGCCGCCAATGGACATGAGCGGGAACAGGGAAGTGGAGAAACCGACCATACAGGTTGACGAGCATTACAACCCATTCGCACCCACCTCCTACAATCCCTTTGAAGAGAATGTAAACCAAGGAAACAACATAAACATCCCAAGTTTCAACACAGGTGTTTACAACCGAGGAGCCGGAGGCAGCGCAGGACCTGCGAGCAAACGCAATCTGCGCAGTTGGGACTCGCTATATTCCGACTTTGAGAAAGAAGGGAAAACAGGGAGTGAAGACAAAGAAACAGATGAGCTGCCGGACAATACCAACAGTCCCGACCTCACCTTCCAATCGATTTGCACACCAACACAAGGCGAAATCAACTTTGCCAACCAACAGACGTCATTGAACACCGACAGCACCAATCTGCTGCAATTCAGGAACAAATACATATTGCTGCAATCGAACGGAGGGCTGATGTGCATCGACCAGCACAGAGCGCATTTCAGAGTGCTGTTTGACCAGACCATCGTTCGCATGGAAAGCCACAACACCCCATCGCAGCGTCTGCTACTGCCAGAGCAATTCGACCTCACCCCAGCCGAATCGCTCATTCTGGCAGACATTGCCGACGACCTTCAAGAATTTGGCTACGACATAGCCCCACTGGGGAACAACACCTTCATGGTGAATGGAGTACCTATTGACAACCCCGACAAAGAAGCGCAGCCATTCATTGAAGAGATTGTGTCAGCAGTGAAAAACGAAGACCTCTCGCTCAAAGACCAGTTGAAACGCAAAGTGGCAATAGCACAAAGCCGGGCAGTAGCCATCAGAGGCGGACAGAAACTGCAACAAGAAGAAATGAAAAAACTGGTGAAAGAACTGTTTGACTGTGCAGAATGCCAGTACACCCCCGACGGGAAACCCATCATCGCCCTCATCAACGACGATGAAATAGAAAAAAAATTCAAATAATAGAAGAAAATGGCTAGTAACAAAGACATAAAAACAGAGATATACGACGAAAACGCTGTACTGGTTGGGCTAATCACCCCACAGCAAAACGAGCAGAAAGCCAACGAATACATCAACGAACTGGCTTTTTTGTGCGAGACAGCGGGAGCCTATCCACAAAAGAAATTCTTTCAACGACTCGACTACCCTAACCCATCCACCTTTGTAGGGCCGGGCAAGCTGGAAGAGATAAAAGCCTATATAGAAGAAGTGAAAGAAGACCCGGAACGCGCAATCGGTTTGGTCATATTTGACGATGAATTATCGCCAAAGCAACTGAAAATCATAGAAAAAGAATTAGAAATAAAGATTCTTGACCGGACCAGCCTCATCCTCGACATCTTCGCAAAACGCGCTCAGACATCCCATGCCAAGACACAAGTGGCACTGGCGCAATACAAATATCTGCTGCCGCGCCTGACCCGTATGTGGACCCACTTGGAACGTCAGCGAGGCGGTATTGGAATGCGCGGACCAGGTGAAACCCAGATTGAGACCGACCGCCGAATCATTCTCGACAAAATATCGTTGCTGAAAGAGCAATTGATAGACATCGACAAGCAGAAATCGGTTCAGCGCAAAAACCGAGGGAAACTGGTGCGTGTGGCATTGGTGGGATACACCAACGTAGGTAAATCGACCATCATGAACATGCTGAGCAAGAGCGATGTGTTTGCCGAAAACAAACTCTTCGCCACACTCGACACCACCGTGCGAAAAGTCACCATCTCCAACCTTCCTTTCCTGCTCAGCGACACCGTTGGGTTTATCCGCAAATTGCCACACGACTTGATAGAATCGTTCAAATCGACCCTTGACGAAGTGCGTGAGGCCGACATTCTGGTACACGTTGTTGACATCAGCCATCCCGACTTTGAAGACCAGGTGGAAGTGGTGGAAAAGACGTTGGCCGACATCGACAAGACCCAAAAGCCGGTGATATATGTATTCAACAAAATCGACGCATTCACCTACGTTAAGAAAGACGAAGACGACCTCACGCCAAAACTGCGCGAGAATTACAGCCTCGAAGAGTTGAAACAAATGTGGATGGCCAAGCAAAACAACAACTGCATCTTCATCAGCGCCCAAGAGCACACCAACATCGAAGAATTGAAAGAGAAGATTTACGAAAAAGTGAAAGAGATTCACGTCCAGCGATTCCCTTACAACGATTTCCTCTTCCAAATATACGACGAAGACGGAAACGAAGAATAAAAATGCCATCCTCGCCTAAAAACGCGGAAAAAATAGCAGAAATGTGCAAAGAATCGTTAAATTTGCATGATATAAGTTTAACATATTTGCATAAAAGAAGGCGAGCAATCGCCATTCCCAAAAGCATATAGCATAAAGACATAAAAAACAAGACAATTATGGCAGAAGACTTGAATTTAGACTGGGCCAACTTATCGTTTGGTTACCGCCCAACTGATTACAATGTTCGTTGCACTTACAAAAACGGCAAATGGGGAGAAATAGAAATCAGCTCGGAAGAGACCATCACCCTCCACATTGCAGCCACAGCGCTTCACTATGGTCAGGAAGCATTTGAAGGCTTGAAAGCATATCGTTGCAAAGACGGTCACATCCGCATTTTCCGTCCAGAAGAAAATGCCGCTCGTTTACAGAGCACTTGCCGCGGAATCCTGATGCCAGAACTTCCTACTGAGAAATTCGTGGAAATGGTGAAGAAAGCCGTTCTTTTGAACGAACGCTTCGTGCCACCTTATGAAAGCGGAGCAACCCTCTATGTACGTCCAGTCCTATTCGGAACCAGCGCACAGGTAGGTGTTCACCCAGCATCAGAATACTTGTTCATCATTTTTGTCACTCCAGTAGGCCCTTACTTCAAGGGTGGCTTTGCGACCAACAAATACGTCATCGCACGCGACCACGACCGTTCGGCACCTCTTGGCACCGGCATCTACAAAGTGGGCGGCAACTATGCAGCCAGCCTTGCAGCCAACAAATGGGCGCACGACCTCGGCTACGCATGCGAATTCTACCTCGACGCGAAAGAAAAGAAATACATTGACGAATGTGGCGCTGCCAACTTCTTCGGCATCAAGAACAACACATACGTCACTCCACTTTCAACATCCATCCTTCCATCCATCACCAACAAGAGCCTTATGCAGCTTGCAGAAGACCTTGGTTTGAAGGTGGAACGTCGTCCAATCCCAGAAGAAGAGTTGGAGACCTTTGAAGAAGCCGGAGCATGCGGCACAGCAGCGGTGATCAGTCCAATCGCAGAAATCGACGACCCAGAAATCGGCAAGAAATACGTTATTTCGAAAGACGGAAAGCCAGGACCAGTCAGCGAAAAGCTCTACAAGAAGCTCATCGCCATCCAGTATGGTGAAGAAGCAGACATCCACAACTGGGTTACCATCGTGAAATAACCAACATCCCATACATTCAGAAATCAGCTTCTGAAATTCCGGGACATTCCCCAAAGGAGTATCAATGCAAAAAGTTTGATACTCCTTTTTTTGTTTTTTGAGCTGAGAGGGGCAACAACTATCCCACAAAAACAAACCGAGAATTCCACAAAAAATCGTTAAATTTGCAGAATAGACTTGGCTTGAGACTTGCCGAGCCTTATCCATACAAAACAAACAAGAAAAAGACGAAATAAGCAATGGAGAAGAACTTTAAGCGAACACTCATCACCTCCGCACTGCCATACGCCAACGGCCCCGTCCACATCGGCCACCTGGCAGGAGTATATGTACCAGCCGACATCTACGCTCGCTGGCTTCGATTAAAGGGCGAAGAAGTGCTTTTCATCGGCGGTTCCGATGAGCACGGAGTGCCTATCACCCTATTGGCCAAGAAAGAAGGCGTAACCCCTCAGGATATTGTTGACCGTTACCACGGCATCATCAAGAAGTCGTTTGCCGAATTTGGCATTTCCTTCGACATCTACTCAAGAACGACCTCGCCAACTCACCACGAGATGGCAAGCCAGTTCTTCAAAACCCTTTACGACAAGGGCGAATTCATCGAAAAAGAAAGCGAGCAACTTTACGACGAAGAAGCGCAGCAGTTTCTTGCCGACCGCTATGTGACCGGTACCTGCCCTCACTGCGGCAACAAGGGCGCATACGGCGACCAGTGCGAGAAGTGCGGTAAAGACCTTAGCGCGCTTGAACTCATCGACCCCGTTTCCACCATCAGCAACTCCAAGCCGGTTTTGCGCAACACCAAGCACTGGTATTTGCCACTCGACCGTCACCAGCAATGGTTGGAGAAATGGATTCTGGAAGAGCACAAAGAATGGAAGAGCAACGTATATGGCCAGTGCAAAAGCTGGTTTGACATGGACTTGCAGCCACGCGCTGTGAGCCGCGACCTTGAATGGGGCATCTCGCTGCCAATACCTAACACCGAAGGGAAAGTACTTTATGTGTGGTTTGACGCACCAATCGGCTACATCAGCAACACAAAGGAATTGCTTCCAAACGACTGGGAGAAATGGTGGAAAGACGAATCGACCCGTCTGGTTCACTTCATCGGCAAAGACAACATCGTGTTCCACTGCATCGTGTTCCCTGCCATGCTGAAGGCAGAAGGCAGCTTCATTTTGCCAGACAACGTGCCAGCCAACGAGTTCCTCAATTTGGAAGGCAACAAGATCTCCACTTCAAAGAATTGGGCTGTATGGCTCAACGAATACCTGGTGGATTTCCCTGGCAAGCAAGACACACTCCGCTACGTGCTCACAGCCAACGCTCCAGAGACCAAAGACAACGACTTCACCTGGAAAGACTTCCAGACACGCCACAACAGCGAACTTGTTGCCATCTATGGCAACTTCGTCAACCGCACAGTGGTGTTAACCAACAAATACTACGAAGGTGCCGTACCTGAACGTGGCGAACTTACCGACTACGACAAGCAGACCCTCGCCGAATTTAGCGACACGCGCAACGAAATGGACCGATACCTTGCCAACTTCCGTTTCCGCGACGCCTTGAAAGAGGTGATGAACCTTGCGCGCATCGGCAACAAATACCTTGCAGAGACCGAGCCTTGGAAGTTGATCAAGACAGACCCAGAGCGCGTGAAAACCATTATGAACATCGCCGTTCAGATCTGCGCCAACCTCAGCATCGCATTCGAGCCATTCCTTCCATTCAGCACCGACAAGCTCCGCGCCCAACTCAACATTGGCCGATACCAGTGGAATGAGATCGGCAGCGTGGATTTGGTGGCTGCAGGCCACAAGATCGGCGCTCCAGAACTTCTCTTTGAGAAGATTGAAGATGACGCTATCCAGGCCCAACTCGACCGCCTTGAACGCATCAAGAAAGAAAACGAACTTAAGAACTGGAAGCCAGTTTCTGTAAAAGACACATGCGCATTTGAAGATTTCCAGAAATTGGATATCCGTGTCGGAACAGTGCTTGAATGCAAAAAAGTGCCAAAAGCAGACAAACTGCTCGAATTCCGAATCGACGATGGAATGGGCTGCCGCACCATCGTAAGCGGCATCGCAAAATGGTACAATCCGGAAGAATTGGTAGGCAAGCAAGTATGCTTCATCGCCAACTTCGCGCCACGCTCATTGAAGGGTGTAGAAAGTCAGGGTATGATTCTCAGCGCAGTCAATTCCGACGGCTCACTTGCAGTAATCAGTCCAAGCAAGCCAACACGCCCCGGCTGCACAGTTGAATAAAAAAAAACAGGAAATACAAATGAAGAAAACAATACTTAGTCTGCTGTTTGCAGGCGTTTCCATGTACGCCAACGCGATAGATATGACGCTTCCTGGAGCAGGGAATGTCCGCTATGGTGTAGAAGTAGGAATAAATGAATCCAAGACGCGAATGGACGATTATGAGTTCCTCGCAGGCTTCAACTTTGGAGCAAAAGCAGAATACAGCCTCAGCGACAATTTGTTTGTAGATGGCCAATTCAACTTCGCGCGCAAAGGTGGTGTGGCAGTTTCGGAGACCAACATTCCACTAATCGGCAAAAAACGTATAGAAAAGGATTTCAAACTCAGCTATCTGCAACTTAGCATTGGAGCCGGTTATCGTTTTGCCGTAACCAACACCTTCGGGATAGCACCGCACGTTGGATTTTTCGGTGCATACGGCATTGCCAGCGAACTGGAAGACAGTAACGACGAACCATTTGCCGACCTGGATTTCAAGAAAGGAGATTTCGGATTTGACCTTGGACTGAACTTCGACCTTGGCAAGAACTTCCAGCTCAGCGCAGGAGTTGACTTAGGTTTGATCCAGATCCGTGATGACGAGAAACTCTATGGCAACACCATTATTGACTACTCGGACATGAAAACCATTTCATGGTATCAACGCTTCACTTATTTCTTTTAAGAAGCCACAATGACAAATAAAAGAGGTCGCTCAACCAAGTGTTGAGCGACCTCTTTTTGTTTTGATAGTAAAACTGCGAAATCAAATTCTTACTAAATAAAAAGCCCCTCGACACGTGTCGAGGAGCCTTTCTTGCAATTAAGACATTAAAATATCAGTTGTCCAGAATATTTTACGATATCAAAAAAGCCTTAGGAGTGTGCAATTATTTAACGTTGCCCACCTTGATAAGGTATTCAGCGATCTGTACTGCATTGAGGGCTGCACCCTTCTTAATCTGGTCACCAGTGAGCCAGAAAGTAAGACCGTTTTCGTTGGCGAGGTCTTTACGAACACGACCAACATAAACATCATCCTTACCAGCAGTGAAGAGCGGCATAGGATAAACCTTGTTAGCAGGGTCGTCTTGCAAAGTAACGCCATCAGCGGCAGCGATAGCCTTCTGAGCGTCTTGTACGCTGATTGGTTTTTCAGTTTCCACCCAAACAGCCTCAGAGTGAGAACGAAGAGAAGGAACGCGAACACACATTGCAGAGCACTGAACATCGCTGTGCATGATTTTTCGTGTTTCGTTAAACATCTTCATTTCCTCTTTAGTGTAACCATTATCCTGGAACACGTCGATTTGAGGGATAACATTATAAGCAAGTTGGTAAGGGAACTTGCTTACAGTAGCCTCCTTACCAGCGAGAACTTCGCGGTATTGTTGTTCGAGTTCGGCCATAGCAACAGCACCAGCGCCGCTGGCAGCCTGATAGCTGGCGATATGAATGCGCTTGATGTGGCTGATTTTTTCAATTGGCTTGAGCACAACCACCATCATGATGGTAGTACAGTTAGGGTTGGCGATGATGCCACGCGGACGGTTGAGAGCGTCTTCAGCGTTGCATTCAGGAACAACGAGAGGCACATCGTCATCCATACGGAAAGCGCTAGAGTTGTCGATCATCACAGCACCAAACTTAGTGATGTCTGCAGCAAATTCTTTAGAAGTTCCAGCACCAGCCGAAGTGAAAGCGATGTCAACTCCCTTGAAATCGTCGTTGTGTTGAAGCAATTTCACTTCATACTCTTTGCCACGGAAGGTGTATTTGGTACCAGCACTGCGTGAAGAACCAAAAAGAACTAAATCGTCGAGCGGAAAGTTACGCTCTTCGAGTACGCGGAGGAATTCCTGACCAACTGCGCCACTCGCACCTACAATTGCTACTCTCATTTTCTTAAGAAATGGTTTTGTGATTATGATATTTTGCCGACACGTCGGCTATGTATTTGACTTTTTGTCTTTAATAGCGCAAAATTACTGAAATTAAAATAAAAGAAAGGACAAATTTTCAAGATTTTACTAACAATTTGCCACTTTTTCCATCCAGACGTCCATCAGAAGCATTTATCGCAGCCGTTGCAGGTGGAATCATTTCCGCGGAAACGCTGTTCGACGAGCATATGCATTCGTGTGCGTAATGCCTCGATGCGAATATTCTCAATCACATCGTTGGCAAAAGCCACCATAAGGAGCATACGTGCCTCCGCCTCGCCGATACCACGACAACGCATATAAAGCAAAGCGTTTTGGTCGAGTTGTCCCACAGCGGCACCATGACTGCACTTCACGTCGTCGGCATAGATTTCAAGATGCGGTTTGGTGAACATTTTCGCAGTAGAAGCCGTCACAATGTTTTTATTGTTTTGATAAGCCTCGGTCTTTTGCGCGCCCTTGTTCACCAAGATTTTCCCATCAAAATTGCCGACAGCGTTATCGCTCAGCACATATTTGTAGAGTTCGTTGGTCTTGCAATGCCCCACCGCATGATTTACGAATGTGTGGTTGTCGATGTGCTTGGCTCCATCACCTATCGCCATTCCATAAAGACTGAGCTCGGCGTGTTCGCCCAGCAATTGAACATCCACGTTGTTTCGGGTAAACCCGTTTTTCAGGGTGATTTCATTGACCAAAACAGAAGAATTATCGGCCTGCTGAATAAAGAGAGATCCGATGTTGGTCATATTCTCGGCCGTGTCTTCCATCTTATACATTTCAAGGGAAGCGTAAGAACCAGCAAACACCTCGGTGACACGGTTGCAAAGATAATCCTGCGTTTTCTGGGTATGTCCGCACACCAGCACTTGCGCTTTTGCCCCTTCCTCAAGAATAATCAAATTACGGCTGGTTGCCATGAAAGCGGTGTCGGCATTCATCACATTGATAAGCTGGAAAGGCATATCCATTTGCACCCCTTTAGGGATATACAAAAACAAGCCATCTTGAGCAATGGCAGTATTCAGCGCCACAGTGGAATCTTTGTCCCATTTAGCCGCTTTCCCATAGTATTTAGCCACCAATTCGGGATGATCCTTAGCGACAGAGCGAAGGCTGCCAGCGACAACCCCCATTTCCTCAAGTCCTGCGAAAGCCTGTTCCGAGCCCTGGCCGGTGTAGAGTACATCGTTGATCACAAAGAGCAGTCGGCTTTTGATAGCTTGGACTCCACATTTGAAAGTGGTATAGGGATTGAAATTTATGTCGAACTGACTGATATTGAGAGCTAAATTTGTTGCAAAACGACTGCGCACGTCGCTGTGCTGGAAATCTTCCATACGCTTAGTAGGCAGACCATTGCGCTGAAACGCAGCGAAGGCATCGTCTCGCAGAGCATTGAGCGGCAGACTGGACTGCGCCTTAATTGTCGCCGAGACCTGCTGATACACCTCAATATAATCCTGTTCTATATTTTTTTCTTCCTTCATAGGTTGGAATGATTAGAGGTCGCCCATTTCTTTTTTAATCCAATCGTAGCCCTTTTCCTCAAGTTCGAGCACGAGTTCCTTGCCCGCAGTCTTCACGATGCGCCCCTTATAGAGCACATGCACGATGTCTGGCACGATATAGTCGAGCAAACGCTGGTAGTGAGTGATGACGATGCTTGCGTTTTCGGCGTTCTTGAGAGCGTTTACACCTCTTGCCACGATGCGTAGGGCATCGATGTCAAGACCAGAGTCCGTTTCGTCCAAGATAGACAATTTAGGTTCCAGCATAGCCATTTGGAAAATCTCGTTGCGTTTCTTTTCACCGCCCGAAAACCCTTCGTTAACCGATCGGTTTGCCAACTTATTATCGAGTTCGACCAGGTCTTTCTTTTCGCGCATCAGTTTCAAGAATTCAGATGCGGAAAGCGCAGGCTGTCCGAGGTATTTACGTTTTTCGTTGACCGCAGTACGAATGAAATTGGCCATAGAGACGCCCGGTATCTCGACCGGATATTGAAAACTGAGGAACATACCTTCCCTGGCACGGTCTTCCGGCGGCATAGCAAGCAGGTCCTTCCCGTTGAACATCACCGATCCTTCCGTCACAGTGTAGGCTGGGTTGCCCGTCAGCACCGCAGAAAGGGTGCTTTTACCCGATCCGTTCGGTCCCATGATAGCATGCACCTCACCGGCATTGATGGTAAGGTCGATACCTTTCAATATCTCTTTGTCGCCGATTTTGGCGTGCAGATTTTTAATCTCAAGTAAGCTCATAATATTTTGATTTGGCATTCCATCCATCGGAATGCTGTTGGCTTTTTACATAATTAACCCACCGAATTTTCGAGAGAGACGAGCAACAGTTTCTGTGCCTCCACCGCAAACTCCATCGGCAGTTTGTTGAGTACCTCTTTGGCGTAACCATTGACAATGAGTCCGACAGCATCTTCCGTGCTGATACCGCGTTGATTGCAATAGAAAATCTGATCTTCGTCCACCTTGGAAGTAGTGGCTTCGTGCTGAACAACGCTCGATTCATTGTCCACCTCAATATATGGGAAGGTGTGAGCTCCACACTGGTCGCCCAGCAGCAAGCTGTCGCACTGTGAGAAGTTTTTGGAATTGACCGCATTAGGCACCACTTTCACTTGTCCGCGATAGCTGTTTTGGCTTTTACCTGCAGAAATACCTTTGCTGACGATTCGGCTCTTGGTGTTTTTGCCGAGATGAATCATTTTCGTGCCGGTGTCGGCCTGCTGGTAGTTATTGGTGACCGCCACCGAGTAGAATTCGCCTACGGAATTATTGCCCTGTAAAATACAGCTCGGATATTTCCAGGTAATGGCAGAGCCTGTTTCCACCTGAGTCCACGAAATTTTCGAGTCGTCGCCCTTGCAGATGGCACGTTTCGTAACGCAGTTATAAATACCTCCCTTACCATCCTTATCGCCCGGATACCAGTTTTGCACCGTGCTGTATTTGATTTCAGCACGTTCGTGTGCCACGATTTCCACGATAGCGGCATGAAGTTGGTTTTCGTCGCGCATAGGTGCTGTGCAGCCTTCGAGATACGACACATAACTATCGTCGTCCGCAACGATAAGTGTACGTTCAAACTGCCCTGTTTTCGCCGCATTGATACGGAAATAAGAAGTCAGTTCCATTGGGCATCGCACCCCTTTCGGGATATAGACAAAAGATCCGTCGGAGAAGACAGCCGAATTGAGAGCTGCGAAGTAATTGTCGGTATAAGGCACCACGCTGCCGAGGTATTTGCGTACCAGATCGGGATAATCTTTGACCGCCTCGCTGACGGAGCAGAAGATGATTCCGACCTCTGCGAGTTTTTCCTTGAAAGTGGTTTTGACAGACGTACTATCTACGATGGCATCGACAGCCATACCAGAGAGCTGGGCGCGCTCGTGCAAAGGGATGCCGAGTTTGTCAAAAGTCTTATTTAATTCAGGGTCCACGCCATTGGCATCGGTTTTCCCGGATTTAGATTTAGGCGAGGCGTAATAATAGATATCCTGATAATCAATGGTGGGGATATCGAGATGCGCCCAAGTCGGCATTTCGAGCGTCAGCCAGTGCCTGTAAGCCTTGAGTCTGAATTCGAGCAGCCAATCTGGTTCTCCCTTCTTTTGTGAGATAAGTCGGACTATGTCTTCATTAAGACCTTTCGGGAGCATATCGGAGTCCATTTCGGTTACGAAACCATATTTGTACTCCTGGTTGGTCACCTGGTCCACAATACTTTGTCCGTCGGTTATTTCTTCTGCCATATTATGTCTTAGAATCGGGAAGCATTTGTGGCGACATGAAACGAAAAAACAAGAGAGAAGATTCCTTCAATGCCCCAAGCGCACACTACCCTTAATTTCTTGCAAAGATATGAAAAATTTTCCCAAAATTTAGAAGCTGTTTAAATTTTGGTGTCTATATACAAGTTGGCACTTTTTTTTGCCAACGAATTTCTACGAATAATTCAAATTTATTGGATGGTTGCAGATTTATACTAAGAATGCCTG
>JAGHUM010000047.1 GCA_018064855.1 Candidatus Physcocola equi | reverse complement strand
GTGCAAAAAATGATACTGATAGTGAATTTCAGCTAACCAATATATCAAGGAGTGCTTCCTCAGATACACTGCAAAAATAAACAATTATTTCGAAAAAAGTATTCATTGACACAATGCTATTGTATATGAGCATACCTGATAGAATCAATTTCCAATTGATAGAAATAGACAGACAATGGGAATACTGTGTTTGTGTAGATTTATCATAACGTGACTTTATGGAGGGTATTACGAACCTATAGTTGTGAGAAAAGCACGCAAAAATAACAAAAGCAAATGAAAGAGCCGTGTGCCACAGTTGCGAAACTTTGATAAATTTATCGTTCATGTTGATTTTTTCATTAAGTTTGTGAAAGATAATATCCACACTTATGAAAAAACTTAAAACGCTATTGGCAGTCCTGCTTTGCATAGCACCGCTCACCACCTCCATAGCAGCCAACGACGAATTGGAAATTGGGAAAGGTCTTATCGCACTGGAAGAAAAACGTTACGACGACGCCTTTGATTTTTTTTCCAACTTTTTGATAAACAACCCTAAAAACCAAGTTGGGCTCTATTACCACAGCCAGGCAGCACTTGGCAGGAAAGACCTTGCCACAGCCCTCTCCGACGTCAACAAGGCAATGAAGGCCTCGGCTGGATTTTTGAAGAAAAAAGAAATCAAAAAAGACGAGTTGCTGGTGCAACGCGGACTCGTTTACATGCAAATGGGTGAAAACGAACAAGCCATAAACGATTTCAGCCAGGCACTCGTAGAAAATCCGACCAGCGTGGATGCTTTGGTCAACCGCGGCAAAGGGAAAGCGCAACAAAAAGAACTGGAACAATCGGACAACGACTACAAACAAGCGCTCACTATCGATGAAACCAACCTTGGCGCAAACTTGGGTTTAGCCCAAAACATGATAACACGCGGCGATTATTCCAAAGCGACCACCACATTGTCGAAACTCGACATCCTATATCCCCACAACAACGATATCATCGCTTTGCGTGGCGACATTTATCTGCTAATGGGAAAGTATCAGGAGGCATTCGACGACGCCATAGCGCAAATCGCCCAACAAGAAGACTACACGAAAAGTCTGCCAACCGTTGCGGCCCGCGCCACCCAGTGCGAAACCTATGCGCTGCCAAAAATCAGCCGAATGGTGAAATCGGGACAAAGCCCAGACCTCTGGCTGCAACTCCGCGCCCGCATCAACGAACAGCTGGACCGATATGACGACGCGATAGCAGACTACGATCAACTTGAAAAGATTTTGGGAGAATCATTCGCATCCATTTGCGTAGGAAGAGCCAACTGCCTTCGAAGAAAAGGAGAATTCATCCAAGCCGAAAATGAATACCGACGCGCCCTCGACTTGGAAGAAAACGCAGATGCCTACGCAGGATGGGCAAAAACCAAACTTGATCAAGCAAAACTGGACAGTGCCATGCAACTTGTGAACAAAGCCATCACCTCCGACCCCACCAATGCCAATTATTACTATCTTCGTGGCAAAATCAGCGAGGCCAAAGGCAACACCAACCAAGCCATGCGCGACTATGAAATGGGGCTGAACGCCGACAGAAAACACACCCCGCTACTCTACTCGCTCGGCCGACTGCAGCAAATGCAAAAAAAGAGCACCAACAACTTCAACATCATCATCGACCAGGAATACGCCCCACAACCGTCAGACAATCGAAAAGCATTCGCCCTGCACCTTAACGGGGAGAACAAAAGCGCCGAAGAATGGTGCGTCAAAACCACAGCTCGTTTTCCTACAGCCATGAACTATTATGATGCAGCCCTGCTCTATGCTGACATGAACAATGCAGAAAAAGCCTGCCAGATGCTGGAAAAAAGCTTCAGCATGGGATACAGAGAATATGGCACATTAAACTACGAACCAGAGTTGAGCCAGTTGCGAAACGAGAAAACGTATGCCACCCTCATGCAGAAATGGGCTCCAAACTCCCTAAAAAGCAATAACATAGCATCAACAAAAACAGAAAAAGACAGCAGCAGCACCAAAAAGGAAATGCCAATCATACCATGCACCATAGACGGCATGATGCTGACCTTCACCACCAACAACGACACCGCAAAAATATTCACCATCTCGCTGATGGACGTGCAGATGTTGCTGAAATACGGTTATATGCAGAAAAACGACGTGATAGCGCAACGCGACCAGAAATCGCTCGACATCATGAACATTCCAGTAGGGAGCCAAGTGGTGCTGCGCACGTTCAAATGGGCCAACAAAGTGCTGCGCAATGTGACTGCCACCATTGTGGCAGATCCGTTAGCCCCCATCCTCATCACCCAAGGCATGCTGAACGAGATTGACAAATAGCGGGAAAAACACACAAATTTCCCGCATAATCATTGAAGAGATAACAATAAGGAAAAATTAGTGATAGAGCAAAAAAATTCGTATATTTGCAAAATTTTAAGATTTAGCACATTAAGAAACAAGATAAAAACAAAAAGAGATGATAACAGCGACAGACATCGTAGTACAGTTTGGTAAAAGAATATTGTTCCAAGACGTGAATTTGAAATTCACCAAGGGTAACTGCTATGGTATTATCGGCGCCAATGGTGCTGGCAAATCCACATTCCTTAAAGTTATCAGTGGAGAATTGACTCCGACCAAGGGCAGCATCAACATTGCGCCAGGTGAACGTTTGTCTGTGCTTGAGCAGGACCACTTCAAATATGACGACTGCACCGTTATCGACACCGTGCTTCGCGGTCATGCTCCGCTCTACGCAGTAATGAAGGAGAAAGACGAGCTTTACGCAAAAGCAGACTTCAGCGATGCAGACGGCATCCGCGCATCTGAGCTTGAAGAAAAGTTTGCCGAAATGGATGGTTGGAACGCAGAAAGCGACGCAGCCAGCCTTTTGAGCGGCCTCGGCATCAAAGAAGACCTTCACTACATGCAGATGAAAGACCTGAGTGGTAAACAGAAAGTGCGCGTTCTTTTGGCACAAGCACTTTTCGGCAAGCCAGACAACCTGCTCCTCGACGAGCCTACCAACGACCTCGACTTGGAAACCGTGACATGGCTTGAGCACTACCTTTCAGAATTTGAAAACACCGTGCTGGTAGTCAGCCACGACCGTCACTTCCTCGACTCAGTCTGCACCCACACAGTCGATATCGACTTCAACAAGATCACCCTCTACGCTGGTAACTATAGTTTCTGGTACGAATCGAGCCAGCTTGCCCTTCGCCAGCAACAGCAGCAGAACAAAAAGGCAGAAGAAAAGAAGAAAGAACTCATGGAGTTTATTCAGCGATTCAGCGCCAATGTTGCCAAGAGTAAGCAGACAACCAGCCGCAAGAAGATGCTCGAAAAACTCAACATTGAAGAAATTCAGCCTTCAACCCGTAAATACCCTGGCATCATCTTCAGCCTCGACCGTGATCCGGGCAACCGAATCCTTGAGGTCAAAGGCTTGGCAAAGAGCATTGGCGACGATGTACTTTTCAAAGATGTCAACTTCAACGTGGAAAAAGACGACAAGGTGGTATTCCTTTCACACGACCCACGTGCGATGACCGCCTTCTTCAACATCATCAACGACGAAGAAAAAGCCGATGCGGGCACATTTGACTGGGGCGTTACCATCACAACTGCCTATTTGCCTCTCGACAACACCAAATACTTCACCAGCGACATGAGCCTTATGGACTGGCTCACCCAATACTCTCCAGACACTCACGAGACATTCGTTCGCGGTTTCCTTGGACGTATGCTTTTCACCGGTGAAGAGATCTACAAGAAAGCCAGTGTATGTTCCGGAGGAGAGAAGATGCGCTGCATGATCAGCCGCATGATGATGAAAAACGCCAACTGCCTCATCCTCGATTCTCCAACCAACCATTTGGACTTGGAATCGATCCAGGCATTCAACAACTCCCTCAAGTCATTCAAGGGTAACGTGCTCTTCACCAGCCATGACCATGAGTTCATCCAGACCGTATGTAACCGTGTGATTGAACTTACACCAAACGGAGTCATCGACAAACGCATGGACTACGACGACTACATCACCGACGCAAAAGTGGCTGAACTTCGCGAAAAAATGTACGCAAAATAAAAAAAAGCACAATATAATCACTTTCGCCGTCCTCTATTCATAGGGGGCGGCATTGGTGATATTATAGAGGCATACAAAAATGACAATCTCAGCAAACAACACACCGCTAAAAAGCAACATAAAAAAAATCTTATCCATTGCAATAGCAGCGACTTTGCTCACAGGCTGTGGAAGCAACGCAAGCGACAACAGATTTGCGAAAGAGCCCACACAAACCACGCAGAGCGTGAGCTACAAGGCATTGCGAATGGACAAAGATTTGATGGAAATCGACACCACAAAGACCAAAGCATCTTTGCTGGAACTCAGCCAGAAATACGGTGAGAGTTTCAACATCTACCTTTTGAGGGGAATAGAAGTAGCAGTGGCCGACCGCGAGGGAAAAATCGACTACGACACCACCGCACAGATTCTCAATAAAGGAATATTTGCCAACAAAGGCTATGTGGAAATATACAAAGACATAGACTCCGTGTTTGCCAATGGTCTTGACAAAGAGAGCGAAGAGATTTCGCAAGGGATGACGCGCTTCAAGCAGTTTTTTCCAGAAGCCAACGTGCCAAGCCAGTTTATCAGCATGTTCAGCGCCTTTGGCCCAGGGCTTGCCATTGGAGACAAAGACGAGATTTTCGTTTCCTTGGAATACTACCTTGGCAGCAACTACAAGAACTATGCCCACGTCAGCGGCATCTACGATTACATCACCCCCAATCTGCGCAGAGAACGCATTGCCTGCGACGTGATGCAGAACTGGATCAGCAACCAACTCCCAGAAAACATCAATGGCAAACAGCGCTTGCTGGAAGCCATCGTTTACCAGGGTATGCTGCTCTACATCACCGAAGCGTGTATGCCCAACACACCACCTTCCGACATTATCGGCTTCACAAAAGAGCAATGGGAGTGGTGCGAAGACAACGAAGCTGACATGTGGAAATTTATTAAGAACTCCGGCGTCAGCAAAAACAAGAAATTCCTCTACGACACCGATCATCTTACGATCAGCAAATTCACCACACCAGCACCCACCACACAATTCTTCCCCGTGCCAGGTTCGCCAGGCAGGGCAGCCAACTGGTTGGGCTGGAAAATCGTCGCAAGCTATATGAGCAAAAACAAAGAAGCAAAACTGCCAGAATTGGTGAAGATGGCGACACAAAACGACTGCCAAACATTGTTAGAGAAATCGGGATACAATCCAAGATAAACAGATGAATTTATTTAACGAAGACGACATATTTCGCATGGGTCCAAGCAATGGTCCAGAAATCATCTCCATGATAACAGACGGAGACGACAAATTCAAGTTCAACGAAGGAGACGGAGACAACATCCCCGTGCTTGCTTTGCGCAACATGGTACTATTCCCTGGAGTAATTCTGCCCGTTGCATTAGGAAGAAAAAAATCACTTAATGCGGTTCGCACAGCCTACAAGCACCACCAGCTGATTGGTGTATTCTCTCAAAAAGACCCTAAGGTGGAAGATCCGGACATGAGCGACCTTTACAGCACAGGCACCGTAGCACAAGTCATCAAAATGCTCGACATGCCCGACGGAACCACCAACGCCATATTACAAGGAAAAGCAAAGGTGAATTTGCTCACCCTCGACACCGAAGGCGCATTTTACCGCGGCAATATGGAGGAAATCAAAGAAGAATATCCGGCAAAAAACGACAAAGAATTCAACGCGTTGCTTTCGAGCATCAAAGACTGCGCCATTAAAATCATCAAAGGAGGAGGCCAATTTCCACCCGAAGCATCATTTGCCATCAGCAACATCGAAAACACCCGTTCACTCGTCAATTTCATCTGCGGAAATTTCAATTTTGAGAACGAGCAGAAACAACATTTGCTGGAACTCAACTCCCTGAAAGAACGCGGCTACCAAACACTCCAACTACTTAACGGAGAAGTGAAAATGGTGGAGATAAAGATGGAGATCCAATCGAAAACCCAAAACGAATTGGAACAACAACAGCGCGAATACTACCTTCACCAGCAGATAAAAACCATCCAAAACGAGTTGGGCAATTCCGACGACGCATCTACCGACATAGAGCGATTCACCGAATCTGCCAAAAACAAAAAATGGAGCAAAGAAACGGGAGAAATCTTTGAGAAAGAAGTAAAAAAACTCAAACGTCTCTCGCCACACTCACCAGAATATGGTGTTCAGTACAATTACCTCGAAACCATCTTAGGTCTGCCTTGGGGTGAATATACCAAAGACAATTTCAACTTAAAGAAAGCCCAGAAGACACTCGACCGCGACCACTTTGGAATGGACACAGTGAAAGAGCGCATATTAGAGCATTTGGCTGTGCTTAAGTTGAAAAACGACATGAAATCGCCAATCATCTGCCTCTATGGTCCTCCAGGAGTTGGTAAGACCTCACTAGGGAAATCCATAGCGGAATCGCTTGGTAGAAAATATGTCCGTATGTCGCTTGGTGGCGTCCACGATGAAAGCGAGATTCGCGGTCATCGCCGCACCTACATCGGTGCCATGCCAGGCCGCATCATCCAAAACCTGCAGAAAGCAGGCAGCAGCAATCCGGTGTTCATCCTCGACGAAATCGACAAGGTGAGCCACGACTACAAAGGAGACCCTGAATCTGCGTTGCTGGAAGTGCTTGACCCCGAACAGAACAGCACCTTCCACGACAATTTCCTCGACATGGACTACGACCTGTCGAAAGTGATGTTCATCGCCACAGCAAACGACGTCAGCAGCATTTCAAAACCACTGCTCGACCGTATGGAGTTGATAGAAATCAGCGGGTATATTCCCGATGAGAAAATAGAAATCGCCCGTCGCCACCTTCTTCCGAAAGCATTGCAGGAAGTAGGATTGAAAGACGAACAACTACAATTGCCAAAAGACACATTGGCTTACATCATCGACCGCTACACGAAGGAAAGCGGCGTGCGCTCACTTGACCAACAGATTGGGAAAATAGTGCGAAAAATAGCCAAGAAAGTGGTGATGGAAGAAGAATACAACACCGCCTTGAAACCCAATGAGGTAAAAGACCTCATCGGCACAGAGCGCTTCATGCACGACATATATGAAGGAAATGAGTATGCCGGCGTAGTGACAGGTTTGGCATGGACAAGCGTAGGCGGAGAGATTCTATTCATCGAAACCAGTTTAAGCAAAGTTAAGCAAGGCAAACTGACCTTGACCGGCAACCTCGGCAACGTGATGAAAGAGAGTGCAATGATTGCCCTTGAATATGTACGTTCACACGCCGAACAGATCGGCATTGACCCAGTTCAATTTGAAGAAAACGACGTCCACATCCATGTGCCAGAAGGCGCAGTGCCAAAAGACGGTCCGTCAGCAGGTATCACATTGCTAACCTCCATTGCGTCTGCATTCACCAAACGCAAAGTACGCAAAAATCTGGCAATGACCGGAGAAATCACCTTGCGTGGCAAAGTTCTCCCTGTGGGAGGCATAAAAGAAAAGATACTGGCAGCAAAGCGAGCAGGCATAAAAGAAATTGCCCTTTGCGTGGAAAACAAAAAAGACATAGACGAAATAAAGCCGATATATTTGAAAGGACTTACCTTCCACTATGTATCCGACGCATCCGAAGTGTTGCAATTTGCCTTATTACAGGAAAAAGCGACACTTTGAAACAAAAAAAACGACAAGAAACATATAAACAATACGTTTATTCAACCAATCAAGAACAAAATAAAACGGAAATAGCAATATGGACGAAAAGACAATAGGAACCGAGTCACAAGGCTTAAACTTCATTGAAGCCGAGGTGGCCAAAGATTTAGAAGAAGGACGCAACGGAGGACGCATACAAACCCGTTTCCCACCAGAGCCAAACGGCTACCTTCACATTGGCCACGCCAAAGCCATCTGCATGGACTTTGGCATCGCACGCAAATTCAACGGATCGTGCAACCTGCGTTTTGATGACACCAATCCGGTAAAAGAAGACGTAGAGTATGTAGATTCCATCCAGGAAGACATCCAGTGGTTGGGATACCAATGGAAGAATATCTATTACGCATCAGACTATTTCCAGCAGTTGTTTGATTTGGCCATCCGCTTCATCAAAGAAGGTAAAGCATACGTTGATGAACAAAGTGCCGAAGAAATCGCCGCCCAGAAAGGAAGCCCGACAGTGCCAGGGACAGAAAGCCCATACAGAAACCGCAGCGTGGAAGAGAATCTGAAACTTTTCAACGAAATGGCAGAAGGGAAAGTGCCGGACGGTAAAATGGTGCTTCGCGCAAAAATCGACATGGCATCGCCAAACATGCATTTCCGCGACCCAATCATGTACCGCATCATCACCACTCACCCTCACCACCGCACAGGCTGGAAGTGGAAAGTGTATCCGATGTATGACTTTGCCCATGGCCAGAGCGACTATTTCGAAGGCGTAACCCACTCGCTCTGCACATTGGAATTTGAAGTACACCGTCCGCTCTACGATTGGTTCATTGACCAGTTCGCAGAAAACGATTATCGTCCAAAGCAGCGCGAATTCAACCGCCTCAACCTCACCTATACCGTAATGAGCAAACGCAAGATGCTTCAACTCGTACAGGAAGGTCTTGTAAGAGGCTGGGACGACCCACGTATGCCGACCATCTGTGGATTGCGTCGCCGCGGTTATACACCAGAAAGTATTCATGACTTCGTTTACAACAAGATTGGTTTTACGAAGTATGTAGGTTTGATTGACATGAGTGTGCTTGAAAGTTGCATCAGAGAAGACCTCAACAAGCGAGCAAGCCGCGTGTGTGGTGTAGTCAACCCAGTAAAATTGGTGCTCACCAACTACCCTGAAGACAAGGAAGACATCGTAATGATGGAAAACAACCCAGAAGACGAAAACGCAGGCAGCCGCGAAGTGCCATTCACACGCGAATGCTGGATTGAGCGCGACGACTTCATGGAAGACGCTCCTAAAAAATATTTCCGCCTCACCCCCGGCAACGAAGTCCGCTTGAAAGGTGCCTACATCGTAAAATGCACCGGCTGCAAGAAAGACGAAAACGGCGAAGTGGTGGAAGTATATGCAGAATATGACCCAGATAGCAAGAGCGGAAGCGGCACAGAAGCAAGCAACCGCAAAATCAAGGGTACCATCCATTGGGTTAGTGTTAAGCACGCTTTGGAAGCAGAAGTCCGCATCTACGACCGCTTGTTCAGCGTAGAGAACCCGGGCGAAGACAAAGAGCGTGATTTCCACGAAATGCTCAACCCAGACTCTTTGAAGATAGTGAAGGCATACGTAGAGCCATCATTGGCAAATGCGAAGCCACTCGACCACTTCCAGTTCCAGCGTATCGGTTATTTCAATGTCGATCCAGACAGCAAACCAGGCGCATTGGTATTCAACCGAACCGTTTCACTAAAAGACAGTTGGTCGAAAATTGCAAATAAGCAGTAAGCAGTGAGCTGTGAGCAGTGAGCTGTGAACTGAGTGCTTTTAGGGGGAAAGAGGGTATATCATATGTGATATGCCCTCTTTTGTTTTATTATGGTTATTTGCTATTTTTGTCAAAAAAATATAGAAACTGTTTAAATTTTTGCGAACTGCTTCATTTGGGCTTTTTATAGGCCTTTTTCGTCTGTTTTGAGTTAATCTTCAGTCACAATGGGCATCCATTGCTCCTTTCAGATTCACTTCAAAACATCCTGAAAAATCCACATATAAAAATCTCCAACAAAAATTCAAACAACTTCTTAATGTTTACGATTGCTTTATAACAGAAGGGTTCAATAAATTAGTTGTTCACAAAAAAATAATATATGCACACCCCGTTTTTTCTCTTCATAGCGGCATACGTTGTTGTCCTTTGCGCGTCAGTCCATATTTTCAAGAAACTGAAAGACATAATCACGACCACCCAAAGCAAGGAGAAAGAACTGAAAAAGGAGATTGGCGAAGAACCTGAGAGATTTCACTATTCAGTTATTCTGCTGATGGCAGTTTTTGTTCAAAGGCAACGATTGGATAAGGGTTGCATAGAGTTCATCTACAACTATATAATGCAGGCTGTTCCAAAAAAGATGCGCGAAGACAGTCTGTTTTATTTACTTAATAATACTTATGTGGTTGAGAATGGTTCCCCTTGCGCAATTATCGACATTGACAAGACCATTCAAAAGGACCAACTCATCTTCATAGACGAAAACTTGGTGAAGGTGTCTGCCACTACTATGGACTATGACAAGCAAGACAACGATAAGTTTTTTGTAAGCCTAGCCCAATCAGCATTTAAGCACTTCAGCGAGACCGGCCGCAAATACATGGCATATATGATGTGCAGAATGGCCTTCGCAGCGCATCAAGACAAACCAGACTTTTCGGAACTAAAAAACCTCCTTTCGAAGGCACTTAACCTGGGTGACAACGATATGCAAGAATTGGTGACTTGCGGCAGCGAAAACAGAATGAACGAATGGTATGGGAAACACATTCAGAGCTTCCCCAAAAACTACCCTACTTACGATAGTTTTTCCGATATGCTCCAGCTTGAGTTCCCGTCTCTACCACCTTACGACTGGAAAGAGAAATGCGTAAACCGTGCAAATCTGTGGTGTGCGGCCCTGTATCTGGGGCTCACTATGCTGACGGTTTTCAGTTTTTATGTCTTTAAGGGTTCTACCATTATGATAATGATAAGTTTTCCGTTGTTTTATTTATTCCTATCTTTTGCTATAGCGAGTGTCATCTACCGCTTCTTTAACAACTGCTTTGCGTTGGAAGACAACCGATTCAACTGGAAACCGACCACTATCCACCTGTCCCTAATAATATATACGTATGTGATGCACCTACTTCTAATCATTGGATTTGTTTTGGGGTGAACAAGCGATACTTAGAAGCTGCTAAGCATCCCTCAAGAACGGGTACTAATAAAAAAAGTATTGCCCTCGTTTCGCAACGAAGGCAATATTGGATGAAAAATCTATAACTATGAAATGATATGGAATACACAAAATTAAAAATAATATTCAACATGCAAAAAAGTTTTCAACTTTTTTTCAACATTTTTTGCGAGAAAACTAAAAAAGAGCCATAAAAACGTGTTTTATGGCTCTTTTTATCTAAAAAAAGTGATTTTTACTTCACCCAAGCGTTGACAATTTCCGCTACAAAAGCATCAGAAATGTCGGGATTGTTCTTGAAATCGTCTTCAAGATTTGCATTTTTCAAGTCATAAGGAACCTGGTAAAGCACTTTGCACTCAAGCACAGTGTTGGCATCTGCAAAAACTGGATTGCCCGATTTGGTGAAATCGACCTTCAAGCCAGTTTTCTTCACCTTATCGGTGCTGCGACCGCTTTCCGAGCCCATCACAGCAAGCGCCTTGTCGTATTGCTGACCGAGAGCCGAAATAGTGAAATGAGTATTCTTTTCCATCAGTTCGTGAGTATAGCGGCTCTTGCGTACATAGACAGTCACAACAGGACGATCCATACCCCAAAGGACACCAAGGCCACCCCATCCGATAGCCATAGCGTTCATCTTCTCCTCATTACCGACAGCGAGCAACAAACCATGTCCATCGCCCTTGAAGAAAGTGAACGGATTTTCTTTCCAATCCTTTTTCACGTCAATTTTTCTGAAACCAAGCAAATCTGACTCAGGCATGGCAGTGGCAACCTGTTGAGAAGCCGCAGCGGCGCTGTCATATACGTTATAAGAGATATTGGCTTCATTCCACTTATCCTTCGGATCTGGATTTTCAGCAGGGTACCCCACAGCGATAGTAGCCAACGGCATCAGATAAGAAGGAAGACCGAGCGCCTTCTGTGTGACATCAGCACGTTCTTTATTCGGATAACCGCCCATCCAGACAGTACCCAAGCCCATAGAAGTAGCAGAAAGAAGGATGTTTTCCACAGCGGCAGAGCAATCCTGCGGCCAATACTCCATTCCATTATCCAATTGTTTCTGCAAATTTCCGCAAACCACGATGGCGAGCGGTGCAGTAGAAAGCGGAGCCGACCCACGGCCATTCAAAGCCAACTGACGAAGAATAGCAGTATCGTTGACCACCACAAAATGCCAAGGCTGCTTGTTCACCGCAGAAGGGGCAGCCATACCAGCACGAAGCAAAGTCTGCACCATGTCATCAGGAACAGGAGTGCTTTGGTAAGCACGAACACTTTTACGTGCGAGGATGTTGTTCATCACCACCTGTGAGGGGTCTTGCTGAGAGCATGAAGAGCCTAAAACCGCCATTCCTGCGACAGCAAGCGGGAAAATAAGTTTACGAAAATCCATAAGAAATATAATGTATAAAAATCATGTTGCAAATATAATAATTTCACACAAGAATCTACAAGAAAAAACATCGTCACTGTTTCTTTTTCACAAAATTGAGCAACGGTTTCAGTTTTGGTTTATCGTCGCCGGGTTTCAAATCACGCAATCCAAATCGGTAGTTTGACGCCCATGTGAAGCCCAGCAATTTCGAAGCCTCAATCAATTTGCTTTTATGCTCATCCGTCAGTTTTGAATAGGCGGAAACAATGATTCGGGTATTCCTCAAAGGATGCTCGTAAAGTTCGGCAAAACTTTTTGCGCTGCAACTGCCCACGATAGAGAACACCGTTTCCGTCACGAAACGACGATCTTCAAGAGAAAGCTCCTTCAAAAACTGTGAGAACGTGCGATCGGCAACATCCCTCACCCACTCGTTGTTGCTTTCAAGAACAAAATGACTTCCTTTCACCTCCCAGAAAAGCGGATTGTGCTGTTTTATGCCATAGCCTTGGCTCTTAACAGCAAGAAAACCCTTATCGTGCTCCAACATCATGCCCACAATGGAAGAAGAGGGGACAAAAGTGCGAATCTTGTCTTTTGTTGCCAGAAAGCGAACCGAATCGTGTATTTTTTCAAGAAAGCCCGGACCATCGAAATTGTAGATAGCAATCACGTCGCGCAACCGCTCCTCATTCATTTTCAAAAAAGCATACAACGCTTCATTTCCTCCTTTCGAATGTCCCACAATATAATACTTCCTGCCACAAGCCGAATCGTTTATATACCTTACAGCCTCAGCCTGACCTGGGATTTCATCCAAGTAAGAAAGCATGCAATCTTCTTTCCAACCGACAATTGAAGTATCGGTGCCACGATAGGCCACCACCCTATTGCCATCCGTCAATTCAAAAGTGACAGCGGCAAACTGAACGACACGATCCTCATCAAATACATTTCTAAAATCAACAATGCGTATGTTGGCAAACCTATCGGTCAGCACAGCCTTAGATAAGACAAAAGGGGCTGTTTTAAGAGGGAGAATGTCATTTTCAACAACGATATTCCTATCGATTTCACCCAGAAGCGAACAATTGTCATCATGCAGTTTCACAAACTCCGCAAGCGAATATCCGACAATATCGGGAACAACCTGATAGAAATGTTCAAACTCATAATAGGAAATCAACGAAAGGATAAGGGCATCCACTTCATTCAGCGGATCCCTGTCAAATGGCAAATCGCCACGCCATTCAAGATAGTCGAGCATATTCATAACAGTTCAAATTTACGTCAAAAGAACCATAGGACACCCAAAAACTGCCAAAAAAGGAGAGAACAGAAGTAAAAAAGGCGAAAAGAAGCAGAAAAATGAAAAAAAAACATTCAAAAATTTGTCATGAAATAAAAAATATCTAACTTTGCGCTCGGGTAAGTCCTACATCGACCAGCTCCCTTCGAATGAGTCAGGGCTTGATCGCAGCAGCTATAAGTTGGTCGTAGCGGTGTGATTTAGATCGCTTGCCCATTTGCCTCTTTAGCTCAGTTGGCCAGAGCACGTGATTTGTAATCTCGGGGTCGTCTGTTCGAATCAGACAAGAGGCTCAGAAAAAAAGCGTTAAACCAAAAGGTTTGACGCTTTTTTTGTGCTGTTTTATAAATAAAACAAACACCTCATCGTCATATTCCACCTCTTGAAACAAGAAGAAGGACACACCACAGCCAAAACCTCAAAAAATGGCGAAGAATAAGCAGAGAAATAGCGCAAAATTGCGTAAATTCGCAGAAGAAAAAAAATTCACCAAAAAGAAAAAAAGACATACAATGAAAGTAGCCATCATAGGAGGAGGCAACATGGGCGGAGCAATAGCACGCGGCCTCTATGCAAGCGGATTAGTAGCAGGTAACAACATCAGCGTAGCCGACAAGAGCGAAGCTGTATTGGAAAAAACCAAAGCAGACATCCCTGGTTCTACCACCAGCACCGACAATCTCGCCGTATTAAAAGATGCAGATTTCGTATTCCTGGCTGTAAAACCATGGTTGATGGAAACTGTTGCCACAGAAGTCGGCAAAGGCATCGACCCTAAAAAACAGACCGTCATCTCCATCGCAGCAGGCGTAGCATTGGAAAAAGTGAACAGCTACATCGGCAAAGAAGGCCTCACACTCTTCCGTGTGCTTCCAAACACAGCCATTGCCATGCGCGAAAGCATGAGTTTCATCTGCTCTATGAACGCAACCAAAGAACAGGAAGATGCTGTGTTGGAGATCTTCAACCAACTTGGCAAAGCCATCATGATTCCAGAAAGCCAGATGGCAGCCTTCACCAGCATTTCAAGTTGTGGGATCGCCTACATTCTCCGTTTCATCCGTGCAGCAGCAGAAGGCGGCTGCGAACTCGGCATCCGTCCGGACATCTGCCACGAAGTTGTAGCGCAAACCATGATTGGCGCCGCACAGTTGATTTTACAAAACAAGAGCAACCCAGAAGTGGAAATCGACAAGGTGACAACCCCTGGCGGCTGGACTATCAAAGGGCTTAACGCTATGGAAGAAAACGGATTTACCCGCAGCGTGATAGCCGGAATAAAAGCGAATTCATAAATCATGTTGAGATACAAAAAAGTTACCATTAAAGTCGGCAGTAACGTGCTGACACGAGCAGACGGAACGCTCGACTTCACCCGCATGAGCGCATTGGTTGACCAGATTGCCGAGTTGAAAAGACAAGGCGTCGAAGTCGTGCTTGTGAGCAGCGGCGCAGGTGCAGCAGGACGCAGTGTGATTCACCCGACCGACAAGTTGGACGCAGTAAGCGCCCGCCAGTTATACTCATCGGTTGGCCAAGTGCGACTACTCCACCGCTACTATATGCTGTTTAGCGACTACGGGCTGAGTTGCGGACAAGTGTTGACGACCAAAGAAAGCCTATCGACAAGAGACCACTACCTCAATCAGCGCAACTGTATGCGCGTGATGCTCGACAACGACGTCATCCCAATCATCAACGAGAACGACGCCATCTCAGTAACCGAGCTGATGTTTACCGACAATGACGAGTTGAGCGGACTTATTGCCACCATGATGGACCATGAAGCGCTCATCATCCTCAGCAACATCGACGGCATCTACAATGGTAACCCCAAAGAGCCCGGCACGGAAGTCATCCGTGAGGTCTATCCAGGTAAAAGGGATCTCAGCGAATACATACAAACCAGCAAATCAAGTTTCGGCCGAGGTGGAATGCAGACCAAAACCAATATCGCCAGCAAAGTGGCAGACGAAGGAATTGAGGTCATCATCGCCAACGGGAAACGCGACAATATTCTCATAGACTTGCTCAACAGCGAGAAAGACACCCTCTGCACACGCTTTGTGGCTTCTCCAGAACCCACATCAAGTGTGAAACGCTGGATTGCCCATAGCGAAGGATTTGCGAAAGGAGAACTCCACGTAAACGCGAACTGCACGCTGGCGCTCGAAGAAGGAGACTCTGCAGTCAGCATACTGCCTGTCGGCGTGAACAAGATTGTGGGTGAATTTGAAAAAGACGACATCGTGCTCATCTTCGACCACGAAGGCAACCAGATAGGAGTGGGCAAAGCACAGATGAGCAGCGAAGAAGCCCTTGAGAAAATCGGCAAGAAAGGCGAGAAGCCTATTGTCCACTACGACTACCTCTACTTGTTTGAATAAGCGACCGATTTGTCGGTTGCTGTTCTCCAACAAGAAAACAGCCATCTATGGCGATGAAAGAGCATAAAAAAAGCTTGGCATTTGCCAAGCTTTTATTGTTTGCATCCGACACATAATCAGAGCATCAGTCTTCCTCGTCGTCAAATTTCGCCAACTGTTCTGCGTCAGGATTATCATCCAAAGAGATGGCATCGCCATTAGCGTCCACAAAACGAGTCTGCAGGAATCCGAGGTTTTGATCTTCCATCACTTTAACACCCCATCCGAACTTGCGTTTCCACTGCCATTTAATAGAAGAGAAGAAAGAGCCTTTATTGATGAAGGCAAAAACATACGGATGAACGAAAATGATGAATTTGTTGATTTTTAGCGTTTCCTTTACAAAATCGATTTTCTCTTCGATTTCTTCAGTAAAGAGGATAGAAGGCTGAGCCACCCCAGTACCATGGCAGGTTGGACAAACCTCTTCCGTTTCTACAGCCATAGCAGGTCTTACCCTTTGGCGGGTAATCTGCATAAGACCGAATTTGCTAAGCTGCAAGATATTGTGTCGAGCTCTGTCGCGAGACATATTCTCGCGCATGCGTTCAAAAAGTTTTTGTCGGTTTTCGGCTTTAAGCATGTCGATAAAATCGATCACGATGATGCCACCGATATCTCTAAGGCGGAGTTGATGCGCTATTTCATCAGCGGCAGCCAGGTTGCATTCCACTGCGTTCATTTCCTGGTCGTATCCAGCCTTGGTTTTGTTTCCACTGTTAACATCTATAACGTGCATGGCCTCAGTCTTCTCGATGATCAGGTAAGCTCCATTTTTGAAGGAGACTGCTTTACCAAAAGACGATTTGATTTGGCGAGTGATGTTAAAGTGATCGAAAATAGGTTGATCGTCTTTATAGAGTTTAACGATCGACGTCTTTTCAGGGTCAATGAACCGCACATAATCGCAGATTTCATTGAACGAGTTGTTATCGTTGACGTAAATGCTATCAAAAGAAGGGTTGTAAATATCTCTTAGAATAGAGAGCGCCCTACTTGATTCTTGATAGAGGAGCTGTGGCATTTTAGACTTGTTGATAGCCGCCACAGCATTGTTCCATTTCTCCACAAGCGCTTTCAGTTCGAAAGCGAGTTCCTCTTGTGACCGTCCTTCAGCAACAGTGCGAACGATGACGCCAAAATTCTTAGGCTTGACAGCGCGAAGCATATTTTTGATACGTCCGCGTTCCTCACCAGATTTGATTTTCTGCGACACATAGATTTTGTCGGAGAACGGCATCAGCACGATGTATCTGCCCGCAATGGATATTTCAGAAGTCAGTCTTGGTCCCTTGGTAGAGATAGGCTCTTTAGCGATTTGGACCATTATTTCCATTCCGCTGTCGAGCACTTCGTTAATGGCACCACTCTTGCTGATATCCTTTTGCAGAGGGAAGTTAGAGATGGAGTTGTTTTTTCTTGGATTGTTGAGCACCTCTCTCGTAAAAGCCACCATGGTACGGAATTGCGGTCCGAGGTCTTGGTAATGCAAGAAAGCCCCTCTCTCATAACCAACGTCAACGAATGCAGCATTTAGCCCCGGCATCAGTTTCCTAACCTTAGCCAGATAGATGTCTCCGACCTGAAACGAGACCTTACCGGTTTCCTTGGAAAATTCCACCAGTCTGTCGTCTTCAATCAGTGCGATGTTGACATTCTGTCCTTGGGCATCGATTACTAATTCGTTTTTCACTGTGAAATAAAATGATTAGATAATGTAATGATAAAACAAAGAACAAATCCAAGGAAGCCCTTCGGATTTGTTCTTTATCATTCGACATTCAATAAGAAGAAAGTCAAAATAGGCGAGGCCTAATTACTTCTTCTTATGACGATCCTTCTTCAATCTTTTTTTACGTTTGTGGGTCGCCATTTTATGTCTTTTTCTTTTCTTACCGCTTGGCATAATATTAAAAATTTAAAGTTTGAAAATTCGAATGTTAAATTAGGGACTATCAACGCCATTTACACTCCTTCCCCTAATCAGTTTGCAAAGATACTTTCATTTCGTTAAAAAACAAAATCTTATTGAGATTATTTTTTGTATTGAGTCCTTAATCTGTCACCACAATTTTATAGTGGCCTCTTTTTTTCTTCTTCCAACAATTTGATTTTCTTTTCAATCATCTCACCATCGCGTTGGCCGTAAAATCCCCCTATGGATCCGTCCGATGCTATTACCCTGTGGCAAGGGACCTCCGGCGCGAAAGGATTTCGTTTGAGCGCCTGACCGATGGCCTGGGCACTACGGCAACCGATTCTCTGTCCAAGTTTTTTGTAGGAGATGGTCTCTCCACGCGGCACATCCAGCAGAGCCAAGTAAACCTTGCGTTGAAACTCGGTGATGGACTTGTCGTTTATTACACGCTCACGAATGGTCATGGAGGATGAACTAATGCATTGATTTATAAACCGTATCGACGACTCGTCTTTGACACTCCTCAAGATCATCAAGATGTTTTGTTGAAATCAGCTGGAGTACGCAAGATGAGTAGGTGTGGCAAGCGTTAAGGAACTCAGGGTTTTCCGTCTCGATGTGGAATCCGTTACGCTTATAAAACTCAATTCGTCTGGCATTCATCTCGTTGATGGGTCTCTCCACTTCACCGATTATTGGAAGTTCCGACTCCGTTTGGAGAAGATGTAACGTCTTGCCTCCCAAACCCTTATTTCGCTTACCTTCCTCCACAGCAAGGTAAAGAAGGTAGCGGCAGATGCCAAGATCCCAGATGACAGCCATACCGGCAAATGCACCTTCATCGACAATAGCGTTGAAAGTCATCTTCGGGCAGTTGTCTATCATTGCTAAGAACTTATCTGTCTCTGTCCTCTCGTCGGCAGGAAAAGCCGATTCATAAAGTTGTGCCGCGCGGGCAATCAATGGATCTTTAGATGAATGAATCTTGATCAGTTCCATGAATACAAATTTTTATCTGCAAAGTTAACGATTAACTTTATTCCCCCTATATTCCAGAGGTGTCATTCCAAAATGTTGCTTCAGATATGGACTGAAAAAAATGAGATGATGCGCACACCACCATTGCGATGGAGGCTATTGCCACGAGAATGAAACTCATGGCGAAAAAAATGTTTCTCAAAAATTTGATTCTGTGAAATTAGTTGGTATTTTTGCGGAGAATACGGACTGGTGATCCAGTTAAAGACCGAAAGACCGTAAGGTGTGCGCCGTATTTAAGGAGGTTTTAACCTCCTTTTTTTGTTTTTATTGCCACGAGAATGAAACTTTTGGCGAAATAATATTTTTCATTTTTTTGATTTTGTGAAATTAGTTTGTAATTTTGCGGAAACAAAAGCTGTTGAGTGGCCTTGATCTAGCCTTGAGCTTAAGCGGGCGCCAATGGCTTTTGTTTATTTTTTATGAAATAGCTTATCTGTTATAGAATATACATTTCTCCGTATTTTTGTTTTCCCCTTATTGTCTTTCTCTCTAACTTCCCCCACATTGACAAATATGGTTTTCTCGTGCAGGTCAGTGCTGAAATAATAGAACTTGGTGGTATTGTGGGAATGAAATCCCTCCACATCTGCTTCATCGACATACGTTGCTCTTGACACAATATCCTCTATGTCTTTTAGATCGCTTTCCTTAAACACTTTTGAATGCTTTGTCTGCAAGGCGTCAGACACGAGGTGCTCATTCCCCCAAAGAGAGAATCTCACCGTTATAGGGTGCGAAGATGGATGCGCTGTCTCTCACCCATTGCCTTTCTGAAACACACAAGAATAACAGTCACAAAATCGAATAGCACCATATATATTTATCACTTTGTTTGCACAACAAGAAAGAATACTTATTTTTGCTAAAAAATATCATATCATTAAAAGAAACAAGAAATGAGTAAAGCAACAGACAATAAATCTGAATTTATGGAATTGCTTCGTTCGACAGAACGTGAAGGAATTGAGGATGTAATTGAAGGACTTGAAAAAGATGGATTTTTTGAAGCGCCAGCATCGGCAGGCCACCATCTTAATGTGGAAGGAGGCTTGCTGGAGCATTCGCTCAACACCTGCAAGACAGCACTCGCAATATGGGAAGCCATGAAGCCACTTAGCGCAGATGTGCAGAAGATCAAACGGGAAAGCGTCATCATTGCCAGCCTGCTGCACGACGTATGCAAAACGGACATCTACAAAAGGACCGTCAAAAAGAAGAAAACCGTCATCGGCACATGGGAAGATTCAGAAGGCTACAAAGTCAGTTACAAGAATTTCCCTATGGGACACGGAGAAAAATCGGTCATCATGCTATTGTTCTATGGTCTTGAGATGAACGACGACGAGATGCTTGCCATCCGCTGGCACATGGGAGCCTGGGGTATCAACATGAACAGCCTCGAAGAAGTGCGCAACTACGACACAGCCGGTATTAAGTACCCCCTCGTAGAAATCATCCACTCCGCCGACAGCCTTGCCAGCAAGATTTTAGAGACATCGCCAGCAGATGATGAAGATTAAGAAGAAGATTTAATTTTTGCGGACTTCCAAGAAATTATGACTACCATAAAAAAAATCGCCACAGGCCTTTTCCTATTGGGAACCACCTTATGCTTTCATTCGTGTGGCAATACCCCATCCACCACAACCAACGAGGCAAAAGAACAAGACAATGCTAATGGGGACAGCGTTCCTACGGAAGTTGTTCCCTGCAACCAACCTGAACAATCGGCAGAAATTGTCCTGCAATTGCCATCAAACGCAAAGATGATTGAAAAAAAACATGGCGTGATCACCTACATACAACCAATGGGGCAAAGCGAAGATGAAGACTACATCAATGCAATTTGGATTGCCGACGAAAACGGAAACAATGTCACAAGAGTCTGCTGTCCGAAAACGGATATGGAGAGTTGCGACTGGAAAGGCGACAACCACCGTTGCAAGACAAAAGACATTATTGCCGCAGCGAAAGTTGACATCGTCAAAGACCACAAAAACAACGTGTATCTGGTTATTTCAGGCGTACCCGACTCTCGAAACGTTTTCTCCTATCTTGTGCCTGTAGGCTTTAGCGCAAAAGATCAGAAAGAATTTTCAGAAGGAGAGAAAGAATGTATCCACATCCATTCCGCAGAAGGTTTTGCAGGATACAGCAAAGAGAAAGACGCCCTTGTGTTCTATGATTACAGTTACAAAGAGGAGGGCGGAAGATACTCCTTCAAAGAGATTTACGACTTCAATGGCAATATGATTGAGAAAGGAGAGCCAGAATACAACTGAGAAGATATTTCAGACTATGGTGAAATGAAATTTTTGCAGTCTCCTTATAAACAACCATCTTTGTTTCATATAACTTACTATTAGGATAATGAAAAAGAATATCGTCACTATCATTACAGCACTTTCCCTCCTTTCATGCGGAGGCAGTAATAACACCACCCCAACAGAAGACAAAACAAAGCCAGAAGTTGGGAACATTGACACACCAACAGAATCCACAACCACCGTCAACGAAGACGAAGCGACAGCAGAGCATCCGGAATCGGAAGACCATTACGCCATCTGGAAAATGGACAGCACCAACGAAGTCAATTTCAAGACCTCGCACCTTATTGCTATGCAACTTTGCGGACACGTGAAGCATGTGGAAACAAGCGATAAATGCAGTTTCGACTTTGACGCTAACGGAAAAATGACACGATACGACGACGGACAGGGAGAACTGCAGGTGATGAACGAACCAGATGAAGAATCACTTAACTTATATGTTCCTGGAGGTGCATGCAGTTATGGTATCGACTTGAAAAACAAACGACTCAACACTTATACCGGTGGAGAATACTCCTACTCATGGGAATTCACCTATGTTTACGACGCAAATGGAAAATTGCAGTATGTAAATGAACACGTCACCGAACGAGATGAGGTGAACGGAAAAGAACAAGAGAAGGAAACAAACACCAAATCAATGGTACAAGTGCTGGAAGCCGACCACCACGGCAACTGGACAAAAATGAAATATGGAGAAAGAATAAAAACGCGCACCATCAGTTATCATGACAATCCTATCGGCGGTTTTGAGGAAACAGGAAACAACCCGATGAACTGCACCCTCCAACTAACGGGCTCAATCGGCGGAGACAACAACTGCACCTTTGCATTGGCAAACGGAGAGGGCACCTACAAAAACGCTTATGGTACCCGGCTGACAAAAGCAGTGGCATACACAAACGGTCAATTAAAAGTTGAGGCCTACGATTCCAAATCAAAAGCACAAATCGGATACTTTGAAGGTTCATTCACATCCACCGGAAGCCAAATGGTTTACAAAGGTGTATTTACCAACACCAAAACAGGAGGAAAAGTAGATTTCAATCTGAAGAACTGATATGAACAAATGGATTGACCGTGCATTAATCTACCACATTTTAGTAGATAGGTTTACCGGCGACACACACCTAAAAAACGAGAACGCTTTTTTGGGTGGCACCATCAACGGCATTACCGCCAAACTGGACTACATACAAGGTCTTGGTTACAACACCATCTGGCTGTCTCCTATTTGCGCCACAAAAAATTACCACGGTTACCATATCACAGATTTCAAACAAGTTGACAAGCATTTCGGCTCGATTGATGATGTGAAAAATTTGATTGACAACGTGCATCATCGCGGCATGCACATCATCACAGACTTCGTGCCGAACCATTGCGCCGACACCCACCCGTTTTTCTTATCGGCAAAAAACAATCCGCACAGCCGCTATCGCAACTGGTTTTATTTCCATGCAGACGGTTCCTACAAATGCTTTTTGAACTACGGAGAACTGCCCAAAATAAACCTTGACTACCAAGAGGCTCGAGACTACATGACCGAGGTGGCAGGATACTGGTGCGAATTGGGATTTGACGGACTGCGCATTGACCATGCCATTGGTCCTTCATTCAGTTTTTGGAGGCACTTCATGAAAGAAATGAAAGGCAGATTTCCCCGAAAAGTATTTTTTGGAGAAGCTTGGTGCATGGGGCTTTCCTCCACCCTATTTGACACAGTCCACTTGAAAAACAAAGGGAGGAAAAAGTACCACGGAATCCGCCAAGAAAGGCTGCAGAAAGACTACATCGGAGAACTTGACGGAGTACTTGATTTTCAATATAGAGACATCTTACTCAAGCATATCGCAAAAGGCGAACACATTATAGGAAACAAGCAACTGAAAAACGAAGTATGCCGTCATTTTTCACAATATCCCAAAGGATTCAAACTCTTTCTTTTTCTCGACAATCACGATACTAATCGTATCTTGTTTGAATGCAAAGGAAACAAAGACCTGGTGGAAGAGGCCATCACATTCAGCAAACAATGGGGCAAGCCATTTATTCTATACTATGGAACAGAGGCTGGCATGACGCACAAAGAAAGCATATTCAGCGGAAAGCCCTATGCCGACCTGGCTGTAAGGGAATGTATGCAGTTTTAACACAAACAAAAAATCAAACAACATCTAAGACACAGACAACATACAATCCATATCTTTTTGAGTGAATATATTAAAATCGTTCATGCTATACAGCCACGAAAGTTTGTTTCCCGTAAGTTTCTGAATGTTGGATTTGATGTTTTCTCTTGATTTTTCATCGTAGGTGTAGATTTTGATCGTTTTCTTTTTCGCAGTAGGTTGCACCTGTTGCAAGAAAAACGGCATGAAATACTGGCTGTCACAATCGCCAAGCGAATGTCCGTATATTTCCACTTCATCCGCATCGAGCAGATCTCTCACCAAGGAAGTAGAACCAAATTGGGGGTCAAAAGCCTTTTGAACAAAATTATAATCCCCATAATCCCCATCTTTTGCGCCAATGATGATATGATTGCCCTTTAAAGAACCGTGAATATGGTGTATTCGCTTATCATAACCTTCGGCAAAGCAGTCCTCTTTCAAGACGTCAGACCCAATGGCCGTATAATTGAACATATAGATTACAGAATTTTCATTCTCCAAAGCATTACGCATAATATGATCGGCCAAACAGGTTGATTCCGGATGCTTATAGTCCATGCTGTTAAGATAAGCCGCCAACCCTTCCTCTATTTTCTTAAGAGCAACCCTATCCCGTTCAATACACGTCATAAAAATCTCATCCCTTTCCAGAGGGACTTGCGTAACACCCCATTTATCCTGATAGAGAACACCCTTCTTAATCAGTTGTTTTTCTATCGCATCAAAATTTTCTATACCCGTTTCCAAATCATGATAATTGCTGATGGCTGGCTCGAATACGATGCCTTTCAGCGAGCAAATAACCTTTTTCTCGTCATCAGAGAAAAAAGATTCGTCGCCCTTGCCCAATTTATTCGCCTCTATAGCATAATTCTGCAAAGCCGTTTCAAGATCATACCATCTGATATGCTCATTATCTAAAGTCTTGTTGAGGTAAGAAATCAACGGAGCGGGATATTTTTTCGGGCAGTAGCCACTTTGGAAGAAATCCCAATATGAAGTCTTCCTGCCGATTGCCAAGTCGAAACCATTACCCACGACCAAGACGTGTTTCTTATTATCCATTGAACTTGACATAGGCTAAATCATTGTCTGAAACGAGTCACTACATTATTTCCAATCTGGAAACGCTCAACACAACGTCCGACAGGTTTGGGCGATTCAAGCCCGTTCATTGCAAACAGAGAAGCGTTTACCTCGACCCGACACTCATCCACAAGACCAGCAGACAAGAAAGAACGCAACAAAGACGGACCGCCCTCCACAACCAGGCTTTGCACCTGACGCTGATACAAAACCTCCATAATAAAATGAATGTTGACGCCATTGTCGTCAAAAGGGGCTTGAATATAGGCCACGTTTTCATTATCGTTTTTTTCCGGCATAATTTCACAGAAGACCAACGTCTTTCCACCATCAGAGAGCAATTTAGCCGAGCAAGGGATACGCAAACGTCTGTCCACAACGATACGAAGCGGATTCTTTCCTGCGTAATCTCGTACCGTAAGCGATGGATTGTCCGCCAAAACCGTATTGGTGCCCACCATGATAGCCGATTCCTGCGCTCTGAGTTGATGCACCAAAGCCATGGATTCGGAAGAAGAAATCAACAAACGCTCATCACTGGCGGCAGCCATAAAGCCATCGGCAGTTTGCGCCCATTTGAGGATGATGTATGGTCTTTTTCGGGTATGAAACGTAAAAAAACGTCTGTTGAGTTCCCATCCTTCAGCCTCCAAAACGCCAGTAACCACCTCAGCACCAGCCTCTCGAAGCATTTGAAAGCCTCTTCCGGCCACTTCTGGGAAAGGATCATTACAAGCCACCACGACTTTGGGAATCTTATGATCGATAAGCAATTTAGCGCATGGAGGCGTCTTTCCATAATGCGAGCAAGGCTCAAGGCTGACGTAAATAGTAGAACTGGCCAGAAGCGATTTATCTGCCACGGAAGCGACAGCATTCACTTCGGCATGAGGACCACCCCACTGGCGATGATAGCCTTCGCCAATAATCCGTCCGTCAGGACCTACAATCACTGCCCCGACCATCGGATTAGGAGCGACATACCCTAAACCACGCTTTGCCAACTGAAAACAGCGGCGCATATATAATTCATTAACCTCTATCATGCTGAAAAAAAATAAGATGATCTCTATCGAGAAGTGCACAAGAGAGCTGATCTCTTAATGCTTCTCAAATTTAATGAAAACAGATTAAAGGAGACCTCTAAAAATTCACCTATTTTTTGAGTAAACGTAATTACGCTCAAAAAAACCAGAATCGCTAAACTACATGAATCGCTTGACTACATGAAATAGAATATCTCACCCAAGTCTCAAAACAAGTGCAGAGCAACGAGAGAAATCAGAAAAGGGAAAGACGAATACTCCAATTATTTCGCATCCAAAAATGCTGCACCAATCCCCTCACCAGCAGATATACAATGAATGCCAACCAAAGGCTATGATTCAAGCCACAAGGCGAAGCAAGGCAAGCAAAGCCATCTATCCTTGACAGGAGAATCGATCCTCCGAAGACCACAAAAAAGGAAAGACAAGCCAGGAAAGTGGCGGAAATCATGGGTTTAACAAGCGTTGCCCCCACCATGATGCCATCCCACAAGAAAGCAGACACCCCCACAATGGGCACCAACACCACCCAACCAAAGAAAGAAGGAGCGAGCGCTCTCACCTGGTCTTCCGTAGTGAGTATGTGAATAAACGGAATGGCACCTATCGCATAAACAAAAGAAAAGACCAAGACCAGCACTACACCCCAACGGAAAATGGCATTGATGGAAAGAACAAGTTCCGAGCGATTATTCGCACCCAAGTATTTCCCCACCAAAGCCTCACCCGCATAAGCGAAACCATCGGTGAAATACGAAAACAGGTTAAACATCTGCATCAGCAACACATTGACAGCCAAAATCACATCACCGAAACGCGCTCCTGCGAAAGTAAAAAAACTCATAACCGCATTTAAGCACAACGTACGCAAAAAAATACCGCCATTGATGGAGAAAAAAGCCTTTAATCCGTCGCACTCCATTGCTTTGGAGAAATTCAAGTATTTCCAAAAGCGCTTGTAACGCCAACACCATAACACAAACGCCATTGTCAGCCCTACATATTGGGCCAACAATGTAGCCGAAGCCACACCTGCCACCCCCCAATGCAATGCGAAAACAAAGAAAAGACTTGCAATAATATTGACCACATTCATAGAGACAGCAATAATCATGGGGAAAAAAGTATTTTGCATACCTATAAACCATCCTTTGAAGGCATACATACCTAAAATGGCTGGCGCTCCCCAAATACAGATATAGAAATACTGACGTGCAAACATCTCCACCTCGGGAGAAGCCTTCATCCAATGAAAGGCCAGATAAATGACGGGGAACTGGATCAGCCCAATCAGCACAGCAAACGCAAACGCGAAAAACAACGCACGGAAAAGTACGTTGGCGACAGATTCAAAGTCGCGTCTTCCAAAAGCTTGCGCAGTCAGTCCACTCGTACCCATGCGCAAGAAGCCAAAATTCCAATAGATCATATTAAACAACATAGAGCCAACGGAAACCGCTCCGATATAGGCTACATTGTCTAAATGCCCTGTTATGGAAGTATCGACCAATCCTAAAAGCGGGACTGTGATATTGGTGACTATGGCAGGTATGGCGAGTCGGAGAATCTTCATGAACGAATCAAATTTCAAGGCGCAAAGGTAGCAAAAAGAGACGGATAATCTTTAACTTTGCAAAACCAAACATAACGTATGAATCAAAAATCTCTCACTCAACAAACAGACGACCGTCAAAAAGAGATAGTCCGTCTCACCTTACTGGGCAGCGTCATAAACGGCATTCTGATTGTGCTGAAATTCACAGCCGGCATACTCGGCGCATCAGCCGCCATGATCGCAGACGCAGTACACTCCCTCAGTGACTTTTTGACCGACTTCATCGTGATTGTGATGCTTCGCATCAGCGCCAAGCCACAAGACGAAGACCATGACTTTGGCCACGGTAAATACGAGACTCTCGCCACAACCATCATTGGTCTGTTTCTCATCGTGGTAGGTGGCACCATTCTCACCACCGGATGTGCAAAAATATACGACTTTTTTCAGGGAGAGGAATTACCCTCGCCCGGTTGGTTGGCATTTGGAGCGGCAGTCGTCAGCATTGTATTGAAAGAAGGCATCTATCAATACACCATGCGAAAAGGAATGCACCTTCATAGTGAAGCTCTGATAGCCAACGCATGGCATCACCGCAGCGACGCCCTCTCCTCCATCGGCACAGCCATAGGAATCGGCATGGCCTGTTGGCTTGGCAACAACTGGTCTATTCTCGACCCAATAGCCGCCGTAATCGTAAGTTTCTTCATATTCAAAGTCGCGCTTAAACTGATTCAGGAAAGTGTGAGTCAACTATTGGAAAGCAGTCTGCCCACCGAGACCGAAAACGAGATTGAACGTTTGGTAACCAACGTGGAAGGCGTGACAGACCTGCACAATCTGCAAACAAGACAAATCGGAGCGCACTATGCCATCAATATGCACGTAAGAATGAATGGCAACCTGACATTGCACGAGGCACATGAAAAGGCGACATTGATAGAAGAAGAATTAAGGGCTGCATTTGGCAAACAAACGAATATCACCATTCATGTTGAGCCACAGATTGAGTTGTGAGTTGTGGGTTATGGGTTGTGAGTTGTGGGTTATAGGTTATGAATTGTAGCCAGGACTTTCTTCTGCGGCGATTGACAAATTTTCTTCTCCTTCAAGATATTGCGAGGATTCTTTTTCCAGTTCTGCAGAAGCAGATGCCACACTTGAAGACGACAACACAATCTTATCCAAGACCGCAGTAAGTTGTTGCAATGTTTGCTGCCTTACCGCCGGCAACAACTGACATTCCCAAACAACAATAACCTGCCATCCGTTGAGACGGTATTGTAAATAATTGGCCGCATCCCGTTGTTGATTACGCGAAATTTTATCCTGCCAAAACTGCACGTTAGATTTAGGCAAACGGAAACGCCCACATTCGGCATGCCCATGCCAGAAACAACCATTGACAAAAATCACCGTTTTCCATTTTTTCAACACAAGATCCGGTTTACCAATAAAACGGTGGTCATTTATCCTGTAACGAAAACCCTGGCTCCAAAGCCAACGACGCACAATCATCTCCGGTTTCGTGTTTTTCCCACGAATCCTACTCATGCAAAAGTGACGCTGTTGGGGTGAAAGAGAATCCATTTTTTGCCAATATCCGTAAGCCAAAAGATTGCAAAGTTATAGAAAAACGACAAATGAAATTCGCCAGATATGCATAAAATCGGTTGATATTCGTATTTTTGTGCAGAAAAAAGAAAGATATGCCACACCTTCATCCAAGCAACGACCCCATGGGGCAAGCCATTGCCGACTACTGGACCAGCAAAATAAAACGTAGCATAGAAGTGCTGAGCAACAAATTTGGGAAAGACACCATCGAAACCCCGCACTTGTTTCGCGCTTATAACCAAATGCCTATCCAAGAACAACAAGCCCTCATGAAAGCAGAAGGCCGCATTCTTGATGTGGGAGCCGGTGCAGGCTGCCATAGTTTGGCATTGATGAAAATGAGAGAAAAGGGCCGAAGCAAAATTGGTCCGATCACAGCCATAGACCAATCGGAATTGTCGGTGAAAGTGATGCTTGAGCGCGGTGTGGAAAACGCAATCTGTGCGGATATTTTCGATGAGAACTTTACCGGCGAATACGACACCATCTTGTTGATGATGAATGGTCTTGGCATTGCCGGAACATTAGAGAACCTTACACCTTTACTCCAAAGACTTGCCAACTTGCTGAGTGAAAACGGGCAAATACTTGCCGACTCAACCGACATAAGTTATTTTTACGGAAACAAACTTCCCAAAAACAGCAAAGAATACTACGGTGAGTGCAAGTTTACCATGACCTACCGAAACAATGAAGGTAAAATCATCAAAAGCAATTCCTTCCCATGGATTTATCCCGGACTAGACGTCATCGAAAAAGCCTGCGCCTCATGCGGTTTGATGTGCCAGAAAATCGCAGACGGGAAATCAAATAATTTTACGGTGAGGATTACCAAGCAGTGAGCCAGTGGCGGAGGAACGGATTTTCGGAATAACGGATTTACGGAGGAACGGATTTACGGAGGAACGGAAGTTTGAGTTGTGAGCTGTGGCTGCAGGCTTAGTCTTTCAGCATGGAATGCACATTGGAATCGTTTCTGAGATAGAAATTGAGCAACAAAACAATCAGAATGGCAATGAATGGAGCGTAACACGTAGAACTAAACGTGTCGTAAAGTCCATGGATGAGCGCAGGCTCCGCAATCGCCAACAACAAAAGCATACGCCTATACAAAGGACGTAAAAAGGCGAAAGCAATAAAATAACCAGCCATGCCCGTACACATCGCATGGAAGAACGGTAATGTGGTCAAGCGGGCGATATTCAGCAAAAAAGCCTGTCCGTATTCATATTTTGAGTTAACACCCAACTGATATTCCACCCCTTCGAACACACCAAAAGAAATGCCGCAAATCAGGCCATAAAAGACCATCGTTTGAGGAACGTAAGGGGTTTTAGCATTTCGTGCGATGAAATAGAGCGGAAGAGCTTTCACCAATTCCTCTGTAAAGCCAACGCCAAACACATAGCCCAACAAATTCATGAAGAAGTCGGAGGAATTGACGAAAGAATAAAAGAAATTGAGACGCACCAAACCTGTAAGATTCCAAAAAACAAGCATCATCGCTTGAACAAGGAAGAAGATGCGAATGGTCGTTTTTCTATCCACCTGCTTGGTTTTGAACATGTAGTAGAAAAACAGTCCCCAAATAGATGCGAAATAAAGGGAAATAGCGTAAAAAGAGATAAAATTGGCGATATTGACATACATGGTCACCATCGGGATCAAACCGACCATACCAAGCAACAGCAACCGCTGATCGGCTTTTATCTCTTGCTTATTGAATATCTTTGAGTTGAAGATGACGGAACTGAAAAGCGTCTTGAAGTTTTTGAATGGATTGACATGATTTTTCACACTCACACTCATGCGATTGCGCTTAAAGAGGTCGCGCACGCATTCGTTGCTCTCTCCATTGCCAATTGAGAAAGAATAGGAATCGTCGATCACCGCATCTTGCATCAACACTTTTCCATTCTGCACCATATCGACAAGTGTATTCATGTCGAATGGTCCAAACTGACGTCCGTTTCTTACAATAAAATACATTTCCCTGCCTTCTGATTACGCTTTTTTACAAACGAGAATGGAATGACCAAATCCAAGAGCATCTTTCACCTCTTCCAATTCAAGACCAGCCTGGCGGACCAAACGGAAAAGATCTTCCGAGTAGAACATCTTGCTGTTGCCATTGGCAAGGGCTGTGAAATAAACACTGGCCATAGCAAGAGCGAATGAAGCAGTTTCATAACGCTGGCGGTCCCAAAGTGTTTCCATAATATAAAGACGCGAATTGCTGTTCATCGACTTTGCGGCACGCGTAAGGATGCTGAGCACCTGCTCTTCAGAGAAGCAATCGAGGAACTGCGACATCCAGATGGCATCAAACCCTTCTGGAAAAGCGGTCTTATCGTCGAGCAAATTGGCTGGATATCCGCCAATGCGCTCGCACCCAGGATGAGAAGCCGTAGCCTGTCGCATCAAACCGATTTGCTGCGGAAGGTCCATAATCGTCACCTTCACATCCTTATCGTAATCGATGCACTGAACAGCCCATCTGCCGGTGTTTCCGCCCACATCGAGCAACGATTTAGGCTTGCGGGAGAATACCAGTTCAAGCGCCTCTGGGAATGAATTATCAGAATAGAAATGGTCGTATCCGAACCAACTTTTCTGCACCTGCTTTGGCAGAGAAGAAAGCGCTTCATAAATAGTCGGCCATTCGCCGAAAACCTTTAAGCCTTCAGGTTTACCATTTTTAAGGGCATCTTCCAAAGAGAACAAACCGAGATAGTTGACGTCTTGAACGAAATTCATATCGGCATTGATCATAGCGTCTCTCATCAGGAAACGTCCGGTTTTTGCGATTTTAAACTTTTCATTCTCCACATAAACGGTGCCGACCACCAAAGAGGCCTCCAGCAAAATCTGAACCGCATAATGGGAGATTTCCTTATCTTGAGCAACTTCATCAATCGTCATACCATCACGGTGTTCGGAAAGGAGTTCGAAAATACCCCATTTATTCATGATATAAGAGACCTGGAAAACGACCGGGCTCCATGCTATGAAAGAGGCCATGCGCTGTGCTTCGAGCGCCGGCATATTATCTTTACCGTATCTGTCAATCTGAGGAGATGTTAATTTCATATGTAAGTATAAAAAGTTTACAATGTAAATATCGGGACAAAGTTACACAAAAAAGGAGAAAAATCGGAATATACGCCAGAGAAATATGAAGTTACCAGAATTTGTATCTCTTTCCATGATGTATGCCCCTGAAAATGGGTTGCGGAACGAACGCATCTGTAATGTGGGATGTGGAGACAAGCGAATTATCCTCGCTATTCAGCACAACAGACACCACATCGAAACGAACAACAAGATTAGGGTCGTAAGGCAGATTCGCCACAAATGCGTTGGCTGCCTTCACGATGTTGGCTTGCTTGTCTGGCTTGACATATTCTTCGGGTTTACCGAAAAGCGTTGACGTGCGTGTTTTCACTTCCACCACAGCCAAAACGTCATCTTTCCGGGCAAGAATATCCAGTTCCACACGCATTCCTTCCGGCTTCCAGTTTCTTGCCAGGATTTCATAACCGCTTTCCTGCAACATTTTAGCGGCCATGTCTTCGCCTATTTCGCCTGTAGTGTTGTGTTTAGCCATATACGCAAAATTCCCCCAAAAAGCATTACCAATAAACCATCGGACAAGGATATTTCTCCTTAATCTGAATGATATATATCAAGTCGATTTGATGGCTCCAACTGCCGTTGAGTTTGTCGGATGTGAAAAGATCAAACGTATAATAGACCTGCAAGCCTTTATACGTGCAGCCCAACTGAAATGCTGTGGTATAAACCTCATCGAGATTGGTGCGTTCGCTCACACCCAGCACCACAGGAGCCAGATAAAGCCCTAATCCGAGGTAAGCAGTCTGCCAGTCAGCCTGCGTCTGATAATTCGCATTTAGATAGAGATACTTATCAGACAAGTCATTTCTACCCCACAACCCATTTCCATAAATGAGATCGTGCATATAGTTGGCATGGACCACAAAACGCCGGTTGAGCGCATTGGCCGACTTGTCCATAAATCCGTTTTCCGGTTCGGCAATATGATAGACAGCGCCACCGATCGAGAACTTATTTTCGATATAATACGTCATACCGGCAGAGAAATCGAAGAACGTACACGTCGTTTTATCGAAGTCCTCAATCGTATTGGGGTCGATGCGTCCGTTCGTTTTATCGTACTGGTCGCCATACTCAAGTTTATCAAAGCCAAAATGATTGACAAAAAGCGAGCCTTGCAATCCGAGGCGGAAGAAAGAGTTTTCAGTCAGCTCAAACGTGTGCGCATACACTGCCGCGAAGTCGTTGGTGCGATACACACCTCCGGCATAATCGTCGTAATTATACGCAAGCCCCAGCGAGCACATACGTTTGTAAAAAGGTCGGTCAAACGACACTCTGGCCGTAGTGAAATGGTTGGCCAGTTGCGGCCATTGCTGGCGGAAACTGAGAGCGAAACGGGTGGCATTAGCATTGCCCGCCTGCGCCGGATTGAGCGCGAATGGCACCACATTGTGATTGATTAGAGAATAATCCTGCGCCATTGCAGCAACCACTCCCGCAATAAGCATCCAACCGACAAAAAACAGTTTTTTCATATTATTGGAAAGTGTTTTCATATTATCTCACAATCGTAATCATACCTTTTCGTTCCCCACTGAAATGAGAGCCTTTGACATCACTGCTGTACTTGGCCACCCAACCATACACGCCCCAAGGGCAAGGTTTTCCATTGAAAGTGCCATCCCATTCAGCGTCAAAAGATTTTCCTACAAACACGATTTCGCCCACCCTGTTGTAGATGTAGTATTCAAAATCAGAGATGTATTGTCCACCATAAAAATGGAAAGTTTCATTCTTTTCATCGCTGTTTGGAGTGAATCCTGTAGGTGCCCAGAAATCTTTCCAGACGTAAAGGTACTCACTACCCTCGTAACGGCATCCCATAGAATCCACAGCACGCACTCTCACCAATACGGAATCGCTGATGTCGTCCATATTGTAGCGGTGATGAAACAAGCGTCCCTCCTCGGTTTCAGCTCCATCCATAGGGGTCCAATACCAATCCGCGGCAGCAGGTTCGATACCCTTCATGCTGATTGTCGGGTTGCTGTTTTCAATCCATTTCGGTTCAATACGGAAATCGATTTTCTTGCGTTCAAGAGGTGTGAGTGTGAGTTTATCCTCGCTGGCGCAACCATAAAGATCGCGTCCGTACAGCGTAAACGTTGTAGTGTCATCGAGCAGCGCTGTGAGTTTGTTGGAGTTGAAATTCATCTCCACCTCAGGCAAAGACGGATCGCTGGTCCATTCATAATAAGCAGCACCATCGGCAGCCACCACTGCAGTATCCTTTGATCCTGGGCAGCCGCTATAATGAATCAGGCGTATGCTGACCTCCGGATTAGGGCGGACCTTCACGGTAAACTCTTTTGTGGAACTGCAGCCATAGACATCTTCTCCCGTTGCATAATACGTCGTTGGCACAAGCGGGGCATAAGATATCGTCGAAGTGGTGTCTCCGGTATTCCAGCGGAACTTCATAGCCCCCTGAGCTTTGATGTGAAACTTGTCGCCAGGGCAGACCGCAGTATCACCAGAAATGAGGATATTTGGTGGTGTCAGGACTCGTATTTCAATTATGCGGTCTGAAGAGCAGTTGTGCGCAATACCTGTGAGTTTGATATAGGTGTTCGATTTCGGTTGGAACACATATTCAGAGCCTGGAATCGAATCTTCCCAGACATACTGAGCAGCCCCCTGACCGACCAAGTCAATGGTACCACCCACACAGACTGCAGTATCGCCCAAATAAGAGATGGCAGGAGGGGCAACAGGTTTCACATCAAAAGTGGCCTTATTCTTGCAGTTGTACTTATCGACACCCGTCACAGTAAATGTGGTCGGCTCCACAATAATCGGATGAATGGTCTGCCCCATCTCACCGTTGTCCCAAGTGTAGAGGACCGATTCACCAGAGGCATTGATAGTGGCAACAGCACCTTGGCACACCTCATTTGTGCCATCGATTACGATTTTAGGTTTCAAGCGGACATTGATAGGAATTTCAATGAAACTCCGGCAACCGTTTTCATCCTCACCTGTCAGACGCAACAGACTCGACGTCTGCAACTGCGTCGCCAGTTGCTCGCCGGAAACGCCCGTGCTCCACAAATACGTTTTCGCCCCCTTCGCTGAAAGGAAGAGCGAGTCGCCCATGCAAATATCGGTCAGACCTTCCGCCCAGACAGACGGTTTCTGCATCACACGGATTGGTATTTTCATCTGAGAAGAACAGCCATTGAGCCAACCAGTAACATAGAGAGTGGTGTCGGCAATAGGAGCGGCATTGAAATAAGCGGTTGAGCCATTGGCACTACCCCACTCGTAAGAAGACGCACCAGACATCACAATCATTGTGCTGGTACCCTCACAAATCACCGTATCACCTTTAAACGAAAGGACTGGCGGATTGATGATACCAACCTGGAAAGAATCAACATTCTTACAGCCATGCAAATCCTGTCCGGTCACCTTAAACAAGGTAGGAACAGTGATGAGCGGGTTGATTGAATCTGAAATAGAGCCCGTACTCCAGCTGTAAACCTTTGCATTTCCATTGGCATAAAGTTTAGCCAACGCATTCGGGCAGACATTCTTATCACCGGATATGGAGACATCCGGCAGTTTCAGCACATTCACGTCTATGGTTGCCACATTCGTACATCCATTTGTCGCAGTTCCGGTCACCTGGTATTTGGTAGGAACATTGGGGGTAGAGACGAGCGTATCCGTTGTTTCTCCAGAAGCCCATTTGTAAGATTCCGCCCCCATGGCAACGAGCGTAAGCGTGTCGTTGATGCAGACCTCAGGAAGACCATCGATATAGACGAAAGGAGATGGTTTGATATAAATCGGGATCTCAATCTTGGACTTACAGCCATCTGTTGTACCTGTGCCTTTTATTACGGTATCGTTTTTCAAGACCTTCGAGAAGAAGTTTTGCTGGGTACCATCGTCCCAAACGAAATCATAAGCACCAGCCACCGTGATTCGAGCAATAGTACCAGAGCAAATGAGCGTATCGCCAGAGAAAGACAAGACTGGAATTGGTTTCACTTTGATAGCCTTGGAAGCATCACTTTTACAACCGTTGGCATCGGTACCTGTCACGGTAAAACGAACATTTTCAGAAATGATCATCTCACGTTTCTCTCCAGAAAAAAGATCGGACCACACATACGTCTCAGCACCATCGGCTTCAAGTGTCGCTTTGCTTCCATCGCAGACCTCATCCGGCGCTTTAATGGAAACCACCGGCAAAGGATTGACTTTCACATGAACAGTGTCTGACGCCTGACACCCGTTGGAGGCCGTTCCGATGACGATATAGGAGGCATCCTCCACAGGCCAGGTTTTCAGCACAGACGAATCACCGCCCACATTCCACCGATACTCCACCGCGCCTCTCGCCTTAAATTCGGCAGAGTCTCCCAAGCAGACAGCCAAAGGTCCGTTGGCAGAGACCACAGGCATCGGTTTAACAGAAACATATTTTTCAGTCTCATACGAGCAACTTCGCTTATCGACCACTTTCACCGTATATTTCTTACTCTCCACTGCGATTTCGGTCAGAGAGGAAGTAGTTGCTCCATTGTCCCAAGTGATAGCAGAACCGACCTCCGCGTCGAGAACTGTCAATGTGAATTTCTCGCCCGAACAAACAGAAGTAGCGCCATCAACGGAAAGCGTTGGGAAATAAGGAATCGCCAGCGGCAGTTCGGTAGAATCCTCACACCCCATTTTTGTAGTCGCATAGAGTTTCACGCTATAACTATCGGGATTCTTATAAATGTGGACCGGATGATCATCGGCAGAGAAAGTGGAATCTCCGAAACTCCAGGTATAGCCATTGATCGAATCACCCGAACAAGTCGATTTGTTGGTAAATCTCACCTGACCGCCGCAAGAATCCTGCATGGAGAAATTCACATCAACATTAACAGGTTTCAAGTCGGTGGATGCAGTACCTGCGGAACAGAGGTCCGACGACATAGAGCAAGAATACGTCACACCTTCGCTAACGGTCAAACGAGGGATAACAGCCAGATTAGGCTGGTCTGGTTGACCAGAAATAGGCTTTCCGTCCGAGCGCTTCCATTCGTATTTTGCAAAGCCTTCAGGCGCAGTAATAGTCGGATCGGAGAGACCACAGTTTTTATCGATCAACTCAAGGCTGCGGGTCTCGGCCCAGAAATAACCATGAGAACTGTGTCCGCCCGTTGTATTTGCTCCGTGCGGACAAGTAGGCAACGCCTTACTATTATCCACCAAGCAATCTCGGTTGATAATTTCAATCGTAACATGATAGCCGATAAACTTTTGTAGATTGAGAGAGCCTGAAGTCCAGTTTCTGAAAATAAACTCCTCCGGAGCATACTGTGAGGAAGCAGGACATTTTCTGCGATCTTGGTTACGCTCAAGTCCGGCATTTGCATCGTTTGCTGTAGCGGAGTAAGAGCCGCAAGGTAGAATAGATTCCTGCATATTTTCAGGATTTACCACATGGATAAACACCTGGAACATTGGCAATTGGTCTGCAGTATGGTTATCATTGTCGGGCACATGAAGCACACAAGCAAAACGGTAATTCAATAATGTCGTATTTTCTGTGACATCAAATTCGTAAACCATACGTTCCGCCTGGGCTTTCCAATACTCACATCTGTTCGTCTGAGATGGCATACCTTCCGTCTTTCCTGGGTCCCCGATACGGGCGGTAAGAGACAAATCACGAGGGACCACCAGCAGATCGGAACAAGCCACAATCGGATCTGGCGTATCCATTTGGTTCATAATTTTATGATGAGCAGAAGCCTTGTTTGTTTCCGCCCATTCATATTTGTATGTATCATCATCGATATCAAAGAAATAGCCACCCGTATAAATCTTCCAGTTGCTGAAATTGCCCATTTCAAAACTGAGATTTGGGGTGTCTTGGTTGGTTTCTGCAGCATGAGCAATGAGCGCGACAAACCAGACGCACATTGTTGCCAAAGCACGATAAAAATGGAACAAAACAGGAAAACGATTTGTCCGATTCGGCAAAACTTCATTCATACATATACTTTTTAATAAGGTCAAACAAAACAATCCAAGCAGGAAAAGCCTTATGTTAACCGATAAATAATGTGATTCTATGGTATTAGGGGGGAAAAACTACTTAAAGACGGATTGCAACTGCTTGAAGAACTCCCAGATTACAATACCCGTAGTAACAGACACATTGAGCGAATGCTTAGTGCCATACTGTGGCAACTCCAGGCAAAAATCGGCGGCATCGACGACCGATTGCTGAACGCCATTTACTTCATGCCCCATCACCACAGCATATTTTTTCGTCGGATCCAGTTTCAGATCTTCCAGATTGACACTGTTTTCCACCTGTTCGACAGCAAAGACGATGTAACCTTGTTGTTGCAAAGATTTCACCACATCAATGGTTTCCTTGGCACTCTCCCACTCTACAGAAAACTCAGCCCCGAGCGCAGTCTTGTGGATTTCCGGATTAGGAGGAGTGGAAGTAAGTCCACACAAGAAAATCTTTTCCACACGGTAAGCGTCGCTGGTACGAAAAACCGACCCGACATTGTAGAGAGAACGAACATTGTCGAGAATCACGACCAAAGGAATCTTCACCGCCGCCTGAAACTCTTCTGCGGAAATTCTATTAAGCTCTTGAACAGTATATTTGTGCATTACAAAGCTCACATTAAGGATAGGACCATTAAATCAATCTTCGAGAGAAACAGGAATAACCTTTTCAAGTTTCACACGGAAATGAAGTGCAGAATATGCAGGGATAGAAACCAAATTGCCGTCGTAGTAATAAGAATTACTTTGAGAAGCATAAGCCAGATAGCAAGGAATGTAAAGGTCGAAAACAGAGCCTTCCGGCATCAGCATCAATCCCTCACGCATACCTTTGATTTGTTCTTCAACCGAGAGTGAGGATGTGGTGTTGGTAAACACGATGCCATCCACTCTTGAGCCCGTATAACGAATAGTGACAGAATCGGAGATCAACGGTTTAGCGCCTTTGCCCAAAGTGTCGATTTTGTATTGCAAACCGGAAAAAGTCTCCACAACCCCTGCTGAGTCGCGATTGCTTTTCAAAAAAAGTTCGCCAGCCAATTTATTATCACGGTTTTTCTCTTCTGTTGTCATCTCATTGTCTTTCGAGCAAGAACATACAGAAAGAGAAATTCCACCTAAAAAAACAGAAAACAACAATAGCAATTGGCATTTAGCCCTGAGGGTGCTGAAAAAAGAATTCATTATTGAAAAAGATTAATGGTGACCTTAATAAATCCACCAATTTTAATATAAAACGTAATCTGTGCAAAAATAATCAAAAATAAAGAGATGGGCAACAACTCTCCAAGAAAGGGGAAATTCAGAGCACGCGAAGAAGTGTCATGCCATCCCTCACAGGAATCAAAACTGTTTCGAAGCGGGGATCATTTGCCACGAAATCGTTGAACGCCATAATACCGACCGTTTGAGCCTCCTTGCTTGCAGCATTGAAATTAGGAGCCTGTCCCGTTTTCACCTTCTCATATAGTTCAATAGACGAAGGTTCCACCACATGGCCATCCCAGAGAGTATTGTCGGCTATTATGAGCCCTCCCTTTCGCATTTTTGGATATACGATTTCCAGATCTTCCACATACCTGCGTTTGTTTCCATCAAGATATGCCACATCGAAAACACCATCGAGCGTCGGAATAATGTCTGCAGCATCACCGATGTGAAGATGAACTTTTCCACCCCACTCGCCGGCACCATCAAACACCTCCTCCAAAAAAGGCTCCAATTCATCAAAAATCTCGCAAGTATGTACTTCTCCGTCTTCAGGAAGTGCTTCCGCCATACATAAAGCCGAATAACCTGTGAAAGTACCAATTTCCAACACACGTTTAGCATTCACCATTCCCACAAACATTTTGAGCATACGTCCTTCCAAGTGCCCTGAAAGCATACGAGGTTTGAGCGTGTGCAAATGGGTGAGTCGCGTCAAGTGTGTTAGGTATTTAGGTTCTTTCTCAATATGGGAAAGAATATAATCTTCGATTTGCTGGTCTTTTATCATATAATCATGTAACCACTATAAATTTCATCTGCAAAGATAACCATTTGAGAAAGAAAAAAGAAAAAGAAAAAAAACAAAAAGAGATGCCGGTAGAAAAACCGACATCTCTTAAAAAAAATAATATGAAGAGACTATTCAAACTGAGAGGTTCTCAAGCCAACCGATTACCAGTAAACGATTGGACAAGAATAACGGTAGTGTTTAGGCGGGATGCTGTAAACGAGCGACAATTCGTGGCTCCAACTGCCATTATCCTTTTTAGATGTATAGAGGTCGAAAATATAATAAGCCTGAAGACCTTTATAGTTGGCACCTATCATGAAAGAAAGCACGTTCAGGTTTCCGTAAGACGAGCCAAAGTCATACTTGTCTGCAATACCGAAAAGAACAGGGTTGGTCATTGCGCCAACGCTAAGACCGGCCAATCTGAAAGTACGGGTTTTATTATTTCCCGCCACTTCCACACTTTGCTGCTGATAGTTGAGCGAACTGAAAAGGTAAGTGCTACTCATATCACGACGTCCCCACAAGCCCGATCTGCTTTCCAAGTCTTGAATGTAGTTGGCATGAAGCACATATCTACGTCCAAGATGCGAAGCCTCTTTATCGTCGAAGCCATTGGCAGGCTGTCCGATGTGGTAAACCGAACCACCCACAGTCAAATGGTTTTGCCAAACAAAGGCGCCACCGAAGGCAAAATCCACGAATGTAACATGATTTTCAGTCACATCATCATTTGTAGGGACCAGCGGTTTAGTCACACCCACATAACAATCGTCGAAAGTAAGACTATTGTCGAAGTAGTTGAAGAAAACCGAGAGTTGAACACCCAAGCGGATAAAATAGTCATCATCTAAGCGGATGTTATGCGAATAAGCGGCAGCAAATTCATTTTCCTTATAGACGTTGGCTTGATTATCTCGGGTGTAAGACACACCAACAGAAGCCATCTGTTTCCAGAAATTCTGGTCATACGACAAGCGGGTCGTAGTGTAGTTATTGTCGAGCGTAGGCCACTGCATACGGTAGTCGATACCGAAACGCATAGCGCTTGCGTTACCCACGAGCGCAGGGTTAAGGCTGAAAGGCACCACGTTATTATTGGTAAACGTGTAATCCTGCGCGAGGGCCGTAGAAGCAGCAAGGCAACAGCCTGCGATGAGTGATGCTATTTTTTTCATACTTCAAACGTATTATCGGATGAGAGTTATCATGCCTTTCTTCTTACCGGTCTTGGTAACAGCGTTTTCGCTACTGCTGTAAGTTACAGTGTAACCGTAAACGCCCCAAGGGCAAGGCTGGCCTTTGTAAGTACCATCCCATCCAAGGTTGGTAGGCAATTCATCAGAATCGTGACGGAGGAGACATTCTTCATTGCCTTCGAATACGATTTCACCCAAACGGTCGTAGATGACAACGTGGAACTTGTCGATGAAGCGACCTCCACGGAAGCAGAATCTGTCGTTCAATCCATCACCATTAGGAGAGAATGCCTCAGGAGCCCAGAAATCGTGCCACTTGTAGATGAATGCAGTGCTATCGAAGATACATCCGTAATTATCGACAGCGTGAACACCTACGAGAACAGAATCCTTAAGAGGGAGAGGATATTCGTAGTTGGCAACAGCACCCATCACAGTATCAGTTGTGTAACCAGTGAAGAGGTCTTTGTCAACCGACCAAGTCCAAGTAGCATCGGTTGGAACGATACCTGCGAAGCGAACCTTTCGGCTATCGTTGTCGATGCAGAGAGGATTAGCACGGAAGCGCATATCCTGACGAGGACGAAGTGTAATTGCGAATGAGTCAACGCCTACACAACCGGCAGAATCGGTACCATTGAGGTAAACCATTACGCTGGTGTCGATCACTGCTGTGAATGTTCTCTGGTCAGCATTCATAAGGATTTCATCCTGACCTGGACGAGAGTTCCAGAGCCATTCCTTAATCTGATTCTGAGAGTTAGCTACGAATGTAACTGAATCAACCTGATTAGGACAAACGTAATTCTTATTAGCTTTGATACGAACAGTAGGGAGTTCGATAATAGTCACCTTCTTCCAAGCTTCAGCCACACAACCGAATGCGTTGATTGCACGGAGAGTAACGACAGAAGAACGAGAAGGAACAGTATCGTAGAACGAAACAGGGTTCTCATCAACAGGGTTCTTAGAGCGGAGAACGGTGTCTCCGTTGATTGCCCAGATGTAAGTGCCACCTGTACCAGCGCCACTACCAACGAAGTCGATCTTAGTGCCACGACAAGCAGTATCCACAGAAGCGATGTCTGGATAAGGAGGAACAACCACTGTGATAGGGATTCTGATAGTAGAAGTACACTTCGCAACCTTACCTTCGAGGAACAACTGAGTTGAACCAGTTGGAGTGAATGAAAGTGTAGGTTCAGAAGAGATAACCTTATCGTTGTTAGTCCAAGTGTAATACTTGCTGTCTGCACCGATAGCCATGAGCTGAACAGGTTCACCGAGGCAGACACTGTCCTTACCATAGAAGCTGATTTCAGGGAGAGGATAAGCATCAACGATGATATCCTGTGAACTTTGACAGCCGGTAGTATCGTTGATTGCAGTAACAGTGAACTTAACAGTCTTGGTGATTACCGGAGCAACAGTGTCACCGCTGAGATCGATACCGTCTTCGCTATTCCAGAAGTAAGTATATTTATCGTTCTTAGACCTGTTCTTAGCGAAGAGAGTGTCAACCTCACCCGAGCAAACACCGTTTGCGAAGTCAGCAACGAAGTTAGGCAATTCGTTGATGTTTACACGGAATGTAACAGTGCTAGAACATCCCTTGGCATCAGTACCAGTAAGCTGGAAGTCTGAAGAAGCAACTGGGGTTGCCTTGAAGGTATTGCCCTTAGAGCCATCGCTCCACTGGTAAGTCTCAGCACCCTGACCGAAGAGATCAAGAGCCTGACCACGGCAGACATCTGTGCTACCACCAACCGAAACAACAGGGAGCTGATTAACGGTGAGGTAGATGAGCGTGTCTTTCTTACAACCCATTGAAGAGAAACCTACGAGGTTGTAATAAGTGTCGGCTTCAGGAGAAACCTTGTTGACATTTCCATGAGTAGTATCACCAGAAGAGATCCAGTCGTAAGTCTGAGCACCGGTAGCGAAGAATGTTGCCACGCTACCCTTACAGATTTCAGTAGGACCAGTAACACCGATAACAGGGAGTTCCATGCTAGAAACGGTGATCTTAGTTTCATTCTGACAACCAGCAGGGTCGATACCTACGAGGCGGAAAGTAGTCTTACCTCTATCCACAACGTAGTTGAGGATTTCCTGTGTGCTGATGCAGTCGGCAGAACCGTCGAGGTACCAACGATACTTGTTACCTGCGCCTGTTGAGTCAACGTTTTCAGATTCGATGACCGCAGAGAGGTCTGTAGGATTGTTGATACAAACATTAGGACTACCCTTAACAGTTACGATAGGACGGTGGCGAACCCAAACCTGAACAGGGATGGTCTTCGTACATCCGTTTTCACCGGTACCAGTAAGGTAGTAAGTGATATCGTCAACTGGAGAAGCTGTGAAGTGAGCATCCTTAGAGCCTGTGCTCCATTCGTAAGATACAGCACCCTGCGCCTGGAGTTCGAGCGATTCACCTTCACAAATTGGTTTCAAACCGTCGGCACGAAGTTCTTCAGGAGCGATCTTCACACGAACTGGGATGGTAGTTGAGTCAGAACATCCGTCGAGCGTACCGATAACCTTATAGATATCGTCGGTTTGAGGTTTTGACACATAAGCGTCACCTTCAGTACCATCCTGCCACTTATAGGTGTTAGCACCAGTAGCGTAGATGACAGTAGATGCACCCTTACAAACTTCAACCACATTGTTGTTTACATCCTGACCATTGATGATGATTGAAGGGAGTTTCTTCATCTTGACAGTAACAGAAGCAGTGTTAGAACATCCTGTAGATGCATTGTAACCTGTGACAGTCACAACCGAATCCTTGTCGATGTAAACATCGTTTTCTGTACCAAGCATGTTGTTGTTCCAGATGAAGTTGTCGAATGCGTTAGGTTCAGTAACGGCTTCGAGGTGAGTAGCCATGTTCTTGCAGACGAACATATCACCCTTGATAGCGATCTGAGCGGTAGGAAGCACGTTCACTGGGATAATAAGCTGAGTCTTACAACCGTTGTTGCCGATACCGGTTACAGAGTAGCTCTGAGACAACTGAACATTGTCGATCTTGAGCTGGTTAGAAGTATTGCCTGAAGGCCATTCGTAAGAATCAGCGTCACCCATGATATTGAGGACTACATCCTGATACTTACAAACGTCAACCTGTTCAGACTTGCCATTTTCAACCGAGTAACCATCTACCCAGATAGTAGGAGCGCTTTCAACAACTACAGGAACATCGACAGTCTGATCACAACCATACTTGTTCTTAGCGTAGAGTGTATAAGTCACATCAGAAGTAGGCTGGATTGTGAGAGCCGACTTAGCCTCGATCGTGTCGTTGTTGAGAATCCATTTCCAGATGTTTGCGTTACCACGACCGTAGAGAGTAGTCTTGGCACCCGAACAAACGAATGGAGCAGCAGGTTCAACGCTGAGTTGAGGAGATTCGATTGCAGTAATCTTGAATGTGCTCTTAGAGCGACAGTTGTTAAAATCCTTACCTTCAACAGTGAAGTAAGTATCACCATCAACGTAGCTGATCAAAAAGTCTTTATAACTTACTGTGTTGTCGTCAGCATCGCTCCAGATGTAATCCTTAGCACCCTTAGCATAGAGCGTGAACTTGCTGTCTTGGCAGAGAGAAGCACGGCCCGACATACCATTCATGTCTTCAATGATGACTTCAGGAAGAGCGTTAACAGTAACGACATATTCGATAGAAGCAGGACAGCTGTTAGAGCTTCTCACACCAGTTACGGTATAAGTGCGAGTTTCAAGCGGCTTGACAATCACATTCTGCTTAGAAGAACCATCGTACCAAGAATAAGAGTCAGCACCTGCGATATCGAGGTTGATAGAATCCTTGCGGCAGATTGAAACATTGATCTGTCCATTTTCGTTAGGCACACCGTAGATTGAACTGTAGAGAACAGGAGCGGCGTTCACCTTAACGACTACATCGCGCTGGCTTTCGCAACCATACTCGTCAGTACCAACGATTGAGTAAACGGTGTTGGTACGAGGAGAGAGCAACATAGTGTTGGCAACAGTATCAAGTTCTTCGGTCTTCCAATGATAGTGCTTAGCACCGAGAGGAACGAATGTGAGGTTAGAACCAGAGCACATTGAAATTGTGCTGTCTTCGTTCACTTTCGCGAACTGACCATCGGCAGAGAATGAGAGAACTGGAAGTTCATGAACATTGACTGGCAAATACTTGATTGTAGTACAGCCACCGATACCCTTCACCTTAGCCTGAACCTTGATGGTATCTTTACCACCATCGGTAGAGCGATAAGTGAATGTGCTGTCAGAGAAGTTGTCGTTCCAAACGTAAGCGACAGTCGAATCAGGATTGATGATGCTCATAGCGAGAGGAGCGCCTACGCAGACGTCAGATTCACCGGCAATGTTCAATTCAGGAGCGCGAGTGTAAGTGATGGTGAGCGGAACGTTAACATAACATCCGTTAGCAGCATAAGCCTTCACATTAGCTTCGATAGGCTGATAGAGCGGCTGATAATCGAGGGTATCCTTGTTAGGGCCCTTAGCACCAGAAACACCCGACCATTCGTAGTGGTCTGCACCCATTGCGATGAGGTGAACAGACTCACCTTCGCAGACATTCTGAGAACCGTCGATCCATGGGTTAGGATTTTCAAGAATCTTGATGCGGAACTTCTTAGAAGACTGACAAGTTCCGAGGTAACCAGTTACCGAAACGGTCTGAGCGTTGGTAGTGTTAGAAGGAGTGTACTCATCAGTATTGCTGCTTTCAAGAGCATTTACCCATTTCCAGTCTCTTGCACCTCTTGCAGTGAGAGTGAGAGGGAGACCAGAGCAAAGTTCGAGTTCGTCAGAAGTGATTTCTTCAGGAGAATTGTAGTCTTTACTTGCGTAAATCTTGATTTCAGGAGAAGTGATAAGATCAACAGTGAATTCTGCAGTTCCATGACACTGGTCTTTGTCGATTACCTCGACGCGGAAGGTCTTGGTTGCTGTGATTACAGGAGTGATTGTTGCACCTGCGCCATCAGTACCCCAGTCGAATGTAGTAGCATCAGGAGAAGTTGCAGTCAAAGTAACCACACCATCGGCACAAGCCTCACGGTCACCGTTGATATCAACAAGTGGTGAAGGGTGAACCTTGAATGTGAATACTGAGTCGGCGCGGCAACCATCTTTCCAACCACTCAACTGAGCGCTGAATGGAGCAGGAGAGTTGACGTTGCGAACATATACACCTTCAGCGTCTCTCACGTCTGGAGTTGCAGACCAAGTGTATTCATCAGCACCATGGGCCTTCACTTCCATTGTAGAGTTTTCACATGGATAATCGTTACCAGTGATGTAGAGTTCAGGAAGTGGTTTCACATTAACAGTAACCATCTTCACTGTAGAACATTCAGCTTTATTGCGGAGCGTACCAACCACTCTGATTGATTGAGTACCACTCTCGTTCATAACAGCAGTGTAAGTATTGACAGTGTCTTTGTCGTTCCAAACATATTCGCAAGAAGTAGAGTTGTTGACAGCAGCCAACTGGAGTGCAGTCTTCGCACAAACTGTAGTGTTGCCTTCAACTGTGAATTCAGGACGAGCAGTTGGAATGAGGACAACCGGATAAGTGTTTTCACAACCATTTTCATCGATACCCCAAACTTCAATGGTCACATCATCTTCGCCAACGAATGCCGAGTAAGCATCAGAGTTGATGAGCATCTTATCGTGGGTGAATGTGTAGCTCATCGCACCTTCAGCAAGGAGATCGGTGAATGAGTTTGCACAAGGATGAAGATCGCCAGTCACCTTCAAGTTAGGAAGGTTGTTGACAACGATTTCCTGAGTTGCAGTACCACGACATCCATTTGTAGAAATACCTGTAAGAGTAATCTTAGTATTGATAACAGGAGTTACAGTAACATTGTTTGTTGCAGGATCAACAGTCATGTTGGTTGCACCAGTCCAAGTATATTTCAAATCGTCAGTATCAGAGTAAGGAGCGAGAACGAGGTCGCTACCCTGGCAGACTGAGCGGTCGCCCATGATTGAAACCACCGGAGCAGGAATTACATGAACAGGAATAGAAAGCATTGACGAGCAGACTCCATAAACACCCTTAACGGTGTAGATGGTATCGGTCTTAGGCGAAACAATCAAAGAAGCCTGGTTCTTAGTTTCGTCGTTGTTCCAAACGTATTCAGAAGCACCCGAAACCTTCAATGTGTGATTATTGCCTGCGCAGACATCGTGATTGAGATCGGTACTTGCATCAGTCAATATGAGTTTTTCCTGCATGTCGATAGTAACCGAATCGGTCACTTTACATTCGTTGACGTCTGTTGCAGTCACAGAGTAAGTTGTCTTACCAGTGATAGCGTGTGCAATAGAATCGCCCATTTCAGAAGTATTCCATCTGTAAGAAGAGATATCCTTACCAGAAGCCTTCGCCCAAGCGATAGAGCCTTCGCAGACAGGAGAAGGAGCCTTGATTGAGATAACAGTCTTAGGACGCATTGTCACTGTCTTGGTCTGAACAGATTCACACCCGTTAGCTGCTCTACCATGAACTGTGTAAACAACTTCCTGACCGAGTTCGGCAGTAAAATCATCTTCGAATACGCCATCGTTAGAAGCCGATGGATAACCTTCCCACCAGTAAGTTGGATCAGCATCGCCGGTTTCAGTCAGATCAACACCAACAGCCTGGAGTTGAACTTTGTCGCCGAAACAGATGAGTTCCTTACCCATGATCTGAATTGCAGGAGAATTCTTAACCTTGATAGGAACGTTGATTTCTTCCATACAGTAGAGGAATTCAGAAGGGTTGGTTGGGAGCGGATAAGTATTTACACCGGTCAATTTGTAAGTTACAGAAGCGATAGGTGAAGAAGTGAATGGATCATTGTTGTAGAATGGTCCGAACTGTTCACCATTAGCAGTCCAGTAGTATTCATTAGCACCCATTGGAACGAGTTGGATGTCACTGCCACGACAAACATCGGCAGAAACGCCAGAAGCGAGCTGGAGTTTTGGATTTTCGTTGACAGTCACCTCAACTTCCTTCGTAGCCTCACAGTTGGTATTGTTATCAGTTACGGTTACTTCGTAAATGGTAGTACCAGTCTTAGAAGGCTGAGGGTAAGTAGTCTGGTCGATTGAGTAGTTAGACCAGTAGTAAGAGTAATCTGAATTAGGATCATCAGGAGTAGCAGTCAAAGTAGCGAAACCACCCTGGCAGATGAATGCGTCTGACTGGTCAGTTGAGAACTGAGGAACGTCGAGGACTCGGAGCGACTTGGTAGCGACACCCTTACAACCGTCTGCTGAATAACCCCAGAGTTCATAAGTGTTGTCACCAATCTTGTCAGCCTTAGTCTGCATAGTTGCCTGTTCTGCATTATCGAAGTTAGGCCATACAAAGCGGAGACCAACAGGTCGAGCCAAGAGGGTGATATCGTCACCCAAGCAGTAGCTTTCATCAGCGTTGATAGAAACCTCAGGAATCTGAGCCACTTCAACGTTCACTTCGGCTTTGGCCTTACATCCGTTAACAGTAGTACCAATCACAACGTGCTTGTAAGTAAGCATGTTTGGCGCGTTGTCTTTAGGATAGTAGATTTGGCTTGCTTCAACCTCATCCCACTTATAATCGTTGATACCAGTTGAAGTTTCAGTTGGCATAGCAGTGAGACGGAGTTGGTCGTTAGAACAGAGTTTAACCACATCCTGTGCGGTAACAAACACTTCATTTGCATAAGCCTCAGAATTCTTGGCAACGCTAACCTTCAATTCAGGAATTTCGAACTGACGGATGCGGACAGGTTCGCTGTGAGAACATCCTGCTTCATTGGTTGCAGTTGCAGTAAATTCTGTATAACCAGAAACGAGGGTTGAAACAGATGCGCCAGTTGCACCGGTAAGCTTACCACCATTCCAAGTGTAGGTCCACTTGTCTGAGTTAGGCATACCAGGAAGCGGAGCAGCAACGAGTTCTACCACCTGGTCTGAGCAGACACCTTCTGCAGAAGGAGTGACAGAGAACTTAGGAGATGACAAAGTAGTCACCTTGATAGGGAGTGTAGAAGAACAGTTGTTTGCATTGAAACCGGTTACCTCGTAAGAGTAAGTACCATCAACAGATCCCTTAGGAGTGAGAACGAATACGTTATCAGCAGGATCGTCGTCGGTTACGTTCCAAGTATAAGAATTAGCACCTGCAACAGTGAGTTTGAGAGATTCCTCATCACAAATTGCAGTCTTACCAGTGATTGAGAGTGTAGGGTTTTCATTAACTACAACCTTCACCGTATTATCGGCAGAGTTACAAGTAGCACCAGTAGGAAGAGTGTTAATACCAATGATGCTGTAGTAAGTTGTACGAGCCGACTTCATCTCTTCGGTGTAAACATTGCTAGGCAATTCCTCTGAGTTGACATAGTAGATATCAGCACCGCTGAGAGTCAACTTAAGGGTACCATTCTGGCAAAGTTCGCGTTCACCGTCAATCTGAACAACAGGACGGTCAACCACCTTGATAATCTGTTCAACCTTTTCAGAAGAACAACCGTGAATGTCAGAAACACTAACAAAGAACTTTTCATCAGCAGAAATCGTTGGAGAAATCGACTGAGAAACTTCGTTGTAGTTAGCGGCGCTTTCACGAGTCCAGTGGTATGAGTAACTACCACCCGCAGGAGTGACATTTGCAACGAGATTCGCCAAATCATTCTGACAAACGAGGTCTCCATCAGGAAGTTCTACAGTCACAACAGGCTTAGCCCAAACGTTAAACTGCTTTTCATCCACACCATAGCACCCGGTTGTGTTGTGTTTAACACGAACTGAAATAGTGCGTGGAGAAGAAATGAAAGTAGAAAGGTTTGGAGAGTTGGTACCTGCAGGATCGCTCCAAATGAAGGTGAGATTATTGAGATCTGTCTCATTTGTAACATTAGCAGTCAAGGTGAGAGGTTCACCCTGACAAGCAGTCTGTTCACCTTCGATAGTCACATGAACACTCTGGTTCACATTTTCAACGATAGTGATTGGCTTAGAAGAACAATACTTATCGGTAGTACCAGAAAGTGTAGTTTCACCATAAGCGTAGAACTGAGTGAGACCAGCATTGAGCGAGAGTGTGGTATCGGTACCAGTCATAGGCACACCGTTCAAGTGGTACTTTTCAGCACCAGCGAGAGAGATGAGCACCTGTTCGTTCTCACAATACTTAGTAGGAGCAGCATTGTTGATAACAGGAGTAGGCTGTGCCGAGATGTTCACATTAGCAGGCTTAGACGAGCAGTTGTGAGTAGCATCCGAAGCAACGAGCTGGAATTCATCACCACCCAATTCAACGGTTGGACGAATTACGCGATCGTTTGAATGATAAGTTGGATCGCTCTTGCGGGTCCAGCTCCAAGTAAACTGGTTAGTAGTGTTACTTACAGCAGAAGCCTGGAGAGTAACAATAGAGTCTTGACAAACGATGTTGTAATCCTGAGAGATGTTAGCGATTGGAATATCGTAGATATCGATAAACTTGCTAACACGAGTAGTACAGTTAGTAGCCAAGTCAGTCACAGTAACTTCGAAGTTACGAGCCTGAGTAAGGGCGTCTTCTGTATAAGAATCGGTATTGTTGTTGGTCTTGTCACTTGTCCATTCGTACTTGTAACCGGCAGCAGAAGCCTGAGTGGTATTAACCTTCAAGCTGATCTTACCACCCGAGCAGACACCGTTCACATCACCGATAGAAACGATTTCCGCCTTAGGAGCACGAGCCACATTAGCAACGAAGTTGAGCGGTTCAGACTGGCAATATCTGTCGGTAGCGTCAATCAACTTATCACGACCGATTACAGTAACAGGTTTTTCACCGGCACTTGTGTAATACAAAACGTGTTCGTTTTGAGTTGACCATTCATTACCATTGTTGGTAACGAGATATTGCTGAGCACCCTGGAGGTTGACACGAACAGAGTCGCGGTTTTCGCCTTCACAGAAAGTGAGCTGAGCCAAGTTTTTAATTTCAGGACGTTTCTGAACGAACACTTCTTTCTGGTCTGGAGAAGACATACAAGAACGTCCGTCGATTGCAACAACGGTGAAGGTTTCACCATCGAGCGACTTGATTCTAGCGCTTATTTCCTGGCTTGTTGGATTAAATGTATCGTCAGAAGAACGATTCCACTTATAAGTGTAAGGAGCACTACCGCCTGTAGGGTTAGCTACGAGGTTAACCATAGAGTCCAAACATACAGTTCTGAGATCTGAAGCGATCTGCACCTGAGGGATAGGATATGCTTCGATGAGCAAGTTACCCTTGGTGTAGCATTCAGAAGATTTATCAGTAACAGTCACGTTGAAATTCTGGTTGTTTGTGATTGTCACTGTATGCTGAGCTTCAGATTCAACCGGATCATCATCCCATGAGTAAGAAACGCCGTCAACAGTAGTCTTAGAGCCATTCACCTTAGCAATGATGGTGATATTCTTACCGTTACAAACGCCGTTTGTAGGAGAAGAAGACAAGACTTCAAGAACTGGGCGAGCCATAGGGATCAATCTCACAGCCTTACTTGCCTGACACTTGTCATCGTTTTCACCATAGATGGTGTAAGTCTTATCGTAGTCAGGAGAGAGCAATACGTTGTTCTTGTGATATTGATCGTCGGTTTCAGCGATACCACTCCACCAGTAGTTCGAGCAATCCTGGTTGAAGATGAGGTTCGCCATATCACCCTTACAGAACTTAACTGTATCAGGAGCGCCATCCACACCAGCAGCGTGTGGAGTTTGGAGTTCGATGCTTGGAACAGACTTGATTGAGATTTCAACGAATTGTGAATCCACACAAGTTGTAGCGGTATTTCTACCGATTACCCAATAAGTGGTAGGTTCAAGCAACGCAGGAGTCATGAACGAATCAGCCTTAGCGAGAACGGTAGTGCGGTCGTTGCCTTTATACCAGGTATAAGAGTCAGCACCGGCAGCGCCGAGTTTAGTAGCGCCCTTAGGACAAACAGCGGTGACATTGTCTTTAGCACCAACTGTTACGTTTGGAGAAACGTTGACGTTGATTGTTACATCCTTTTCTGCACGACAAGTATTGTTGTCAACAGCGACGATGTGAACCGACTTGAGTTCCTTCGTTACGCTTTCCTGTTTATAAGAAACATCAGAAGTAGAAGCATGATCCCAGAAATACTCTGTAGTTGTTTCAGGATTGATGATGCTCATATTGAGAGTCTCACCTTCGCAGAGGGTTGTCTTACCTGTGTAGTTGAACTTCGGATTAGGGAATGCCTTCACGGTAGTAACACGTTTAGCAGTACATCCGTTGAGTTCAACGCCTACATAGTAGTTAGTAGGAACATTTGTCTGAGGAGAAACGGTCAAGAAGCCGTTATCGATACGGATATCAGTACCATTATCCACCAAAGGAGTGGTATGAGCAGGATCAGCGTACCAAGTAAAGACAGCCGAAGCGTTACCAGCAGTAGCAGTAATCAAGAGATCCTGACCTTCGCAGACATTAGGTTGACCATTGATACCTGAGTATTCAAATTCGATAACCGGATTTTCAACAGCAACAACCTCCCAAGGTGCAGAGACTTCAGATTCGCAACCGTCAACAGAGATACCCTTAAGAGTAAAGGTCATATCGCTTGTAATAAGTTCCTTAATCTGAACGTCGTGAGAACCAGTGCTCCAAGTGAAGCTTCTCACATCTGCAGAACCATTAGCGTTCAAAGTTGCACGAGAACCAGAACAAGCCTGAGCATCACCATCGATCCAAACATTAGGTCGAGGCAACTCTTCAAGAGTGAATTCTGCAGTATTTTCACAACCGTCTGGAGTGGTTCCAGTTACACGGTAAGTAATAGCAGAAGGAACAATTGTGATTTCCGCTTTAGTGTTTTGAGAAGCCTCAACTGGAGAATCCCAAACGAAAGTAGAACCAGAAACAGTAGAACGAGCAGTAAGCGAAACTTCATCTATAGATCCAGCACAATACTGATTAAGAGCTGAACCCTTCAAACCTGAAGAAACGATTGATACATTCGGTTTAGCTGCAGCAATAACAGAGAAAGTACCCATTGGTCTTTCGCTTTCGCATCCACAACTGTTTTCTGAATAGAAATTGTAGGTAGCATTACCCTTAACCTCATAATGCACTTGTTCGCCATTTTGGTTACCAGGTGAGCCTGCTGCAACAGTGAGTTTGTCATTAACCTCATCACCACGTTTGATAAAGTAATATTCAAAGTCACATTTGTTTTCTGGAACCTCATTTGTAAACTCAGGATAGAAGAGCGTACCTAAACAGAGTTCAGTACCTTCAGGAATAACCTGTCCTTTCTTAGGTCCATCAAAATAACGGAGTGTAACCTTAGGTTTAGGCTTAGAAATAGCTTCAACCTTAATTTGGTTAGAAACAGCGCTACATTCATTATCAGCGACAATTGTTGCTTTTACTGTAATGTCTTCATCCACCTGATATTCAATAGCAGAGTTAGACATTATAGTTGAAGTAGGGTTCCAAGTTACAGAACGAATTGCTGTATTAGCAGGAAGAGTAGGAATAGCATTAACCACCACGTTAGATCCTGCACAAACGGCATCCTTTTCAGGTTCAATCACAAGTGAAGGAGCATCCTTAGCAGATACTGTATAAGTAGCAGCCGCAGAACGGCACTTGTCTTGCGAAATACCAACTACAGAATAAGAAGTAGTGCTAAGCGGTTTAACAGTAACGGTGGCATTGTTCTTCTGGGCAGAAGGAACGGTATTACCCCATTCATAAGTCAGATTAGAGCCAGAAATTGGAGAAGCAGTCAACTCAATTTCTTCAGGAGCGTTGATACAGAAAGAAGGAGTACCATTGATTTCAACAACCGGAGGTTGAGAGTAAGAAATAACCTGACGTCCAGTACCGACACAACCACAAGAAGTAGTCACTTTGTAGAAGAACGTCTTAGAAGAATTCTGCAAAGAAAGAGTATATTGACCATTTTCATTTGCTGAATTTTCAGCAGTTTTTACAATATTAATTGTATCAGTTGCGGTTGCACCATCCCACCAGATCTGGAATTTTTCAGAAGGACAGACAGTCGCATCTGAATTCTCATTCTTCAATACTGGATAGAATTCATCATTAGGACAAATCTTAGCTGTAGTTGGATTGAATGCTAAGTTGTCAGACTTGCGTTTCCAAACAACAGACAAAGCAGGTTTTTCTGCAACAGTAATTGTTGCTTCAACAGGATTAGAAGAACAACCATTGACAGCATTAGCTATTGCTTTAATACGCATAGATTGAGTCAACACCTGATTAAAGACATCAGAGTTGCCAGGGAGTGGTTCATCATTAGCTGCATTGAACCATTCATAATTCAAAATTGCCAATGAGTTGTTTTCTGGAACAGCAGTCACATTTGCCTTAGAGTCAGCACAAATAGTTGATTCATCAGGCTGCAAAGTAATAACCGGAATTTCAATAGGTGAAATAGTATGAGTGATTGTATCACGACATCCGGTAGAAGAAACCTTGGCAATTACCGTAAACTCAGTAGGAGTCATTACATTCTGTGCATAAGGATAGAAAGACTGTATCTTATTTGTTCTATCGTTGGTGAAGCAAGGAGACCAAACCACATCAACGCCATCTTCAACAGTTACTTTCAAATCAACCTTAGCAGAAGTATTCAAACAGAATTCAGTAGGACCTTCAATTGAGATCGAAGGCTTTCCAGCCATTCTGACAATATACTGTTTAGCCAATGATTCACAATCACAAGGCGACGATTTTGCTTTAATCGAGAATGATTCATCACCCTTGATAATATAAGTTTTGGTCTTCGCATAACCCGTAGAAGGTTTTACGACGGTTTCAACAGCACCATTAACTGTATAGGTGTAAGATTCGCCATCACAAACAGAATAATCTGCTGTAGTATTCTTCAGAACCAAATAGTAGGCAGTACCAGGACAAAGCTTAGTACCTTCATCAACCTTACCAAAACCAAGTCCGCCGGCATTTGCCCAAAGTTCAACATCAACAACTGGACGTTTCGCCATCTTCACATCAACAACAGCTGGCAATGAAGGACATTCGTTAGAAGAATAACCAATAACAGAGAACTGTTCGTCGGCAGAAATGATAGGATAAATCTCAGTGACATTGGATTCACCTGTACTCCAAACCATGTGAGTAACAGCATCACTTCCTGTAGCTGTAAGCGTAGCAGGAGAATTTTCACAAACTGGATCAACAGGTGCGATAGAAACTGTAGGACGATCTTCCTGTTCAATCACAATAGATTCAGTCACATTACAACCATTAGACGAGGCAGTCACACGATAAGTACCGCGCATCTTATCCACTTGAACCTGAGCGTTGTTCGCATCTACTGGCGAAATAGGATTAGCCCATTTGAAGGTAGAACCAGCAACAGTAGAAGTGGCGGTCAAAGTAATTTTGCCAGTAGCACCTTCGCAATAGAAACGACCTTTATCTCCAAATCCGTCACCTGAAATAGTGACATTTGGCATAGGAGCGACCTTAATTTGGAATTGACCATTATCAGAAGTGCAACCACAATCGGTTTTAGAATAATAAGTATAGACAGCACCGCCATTTACAGTATATTTCTTAACAGTACCTTGAGCGTTGGCTATACCGCCACCATAAATCGAATACTTATCGGTTACACCATTCGAAGAAACATAGAACGTATCATACGAACATTGGTCACCAGTATTTTGGAATTCAACAAAGAATTGAGTACCCTGACAAAGAAGATCAACAGAAGGATCAAAAGAAACAGGATTTGCCCCATCCAAGTAATAGAATTTTGGTTCAACAACCGGTTTATCCAAAGCTGTTACAGTTTGAATATCAGACTGAACATGACAACCATGATTATCAATCAATTCAACTTGGAAATCAGTATCGGCATTGATCAAAGCAGAAACCTTATACTTGTCGGCAGTAGTTGAAACAGCATTCGCAGGAGTCCACAAAACATTTGAAATGGTAGAACCATCAGGAACATTAACAAGAGCTTCGGCTTCAACAGAAGAACCCAAACACTGTTTTTCTGGAACTGTGATAGAAACAGTAGGAACAGGATTCGAAGTAATAGTTTTAGTCACATATTCCGACCAACAACCTGCACCATTCTTAGCACGAACCGAGTAAGTGGTAGTAGCTTGAGGCGAAACAATCTGCTGCTGCTCTTCATTATCATCAGTCGGAATTGGAGCCAACCATTCATAAGTCATGCCGTCAGGTTTCGCAGTAAGCGTAATTTTATGAGAAGGATCAGTTACAGCATTCGAACAGAAATCTTCTTTCGATGCAATAATAGAAACTATTGGAGCAGAAGAAGGCGAAACAGAGAAGTTCAAAACTTCAGTTTCACAACCGCAAGCGGTTTTAATCTGATAGTTGAACAACATACTTTGTTCACCCATAGTCCAACTTAATGCTCCGTTTTCATTCACCTTATCACCAGCTGTAACTTTATGACCATTGGTTGGTTTTTCAGAATTTGCAGGCCAGATGAATACTTCGTCAGTAGAGCAAATAGAAAGCTGGGCATTAGCATTCTTAATGACAGGATAGAATATATCATCCTTACACAAAGAAACTACATTTGGATTAAAACCAGAAGGGTGAGCTTTACTAAAGAATTGCAATTCAGGAACAGGAGTATTAGCCAAAGTGACATTGACATTTTTCACATCTGAAACACAACCATTATCAGCAGTTGCTGTAACGGTACCAACAGCATCAGAAGAAATAGGATGCTGAATATTTTGACCTGAATAAACCTCACCTGTAGCAAATTCCCACTTGTAACCATCATTGTCAACATTAACAGACGGAGAATTCACCAAAGTCACAGACAAATCAGCCTGTGCACCGTTACATACAGCAGGAATAGTTGCGACATTGATAACTGGACGTGTCTTAGCAGTAACAGTATGTGTTTTCTCATCCTTACAGAAATCTTCAGAGATACCAACAACTTTATAAGTACCAGTCTCAGTAGGAGTAAACTGATAAGTAGAAGTAGTTGCAAGTTGAGATGCACCCTTGGTCCATTTCCATGCACCTTCTGCATTTGGTGTAGCACCGCTCATCACAGCCTTCAAAGTAATTGGTGCAGAAGAACCTTGACAGAAATCATTATCACCAATAATTGAAATAGAAGGCTTAGTGCCTGGATTTATAGTTACGAAAACAGGTTCAGAAGAACAACCGCAATCCAACGCATCTACAATCTTAAATGTATGAATTGCATTGGTCATGGTAAATACTTCAGAAGTAGTTTCTTCTCCATAAGTATTTTGATAAGCCTCTGTTCGCGTCAAATCATAAGTATCAGAAGTGATGGTGTAATTATCGAGCCTACAATTGTTATTATCAGCAACTGTATTGTTTTTCATCACTAATTTAAACTTATAGTCTGGACAAAGATTTGATCCATTAGGAATCTCAACATAAGTACCATTACCTTGTTTATCTGCCATTATTATGACTGAAGGATTAGGTAACTTATTAGCAGGAATATCAACCGTCACATCACTCGTACAAGTCAATCTGTCATTTGCTTCCACACTTGCAGTGAAAGACAAACCCGAGATACCAGTGCCTACAGCAATATCATCAGTTGTTACAGGAGATGCCGATCTACCTATAGCAATACCTCCAGTATATGAGTAAGTGAACTCATCATCCGTATAATAAGTTTCTTCTGTGGTCTTCTTTTCTAATTTTACTTGAACGGTTGAATTCTCACATACATTATCAGAAAGCACAGAAGCCTTAAATTTAGGAAGTGGATAACGTTCCACATCAACTGATGCAGTAGCAGGACAAAGCGACTCATTGAAAGCCTTCACCCAATAAGTAACTTTTCCACGAACGTAAGGGTCAGTCGATGAGCCATTAGGATAAACCGTTTTACTTGACTCTGTTGTAACATAACCATCCTTAAACGGATCCGAGATTTCAGTCTTATACCACTGATATGTAAAACTACGACCATTGGTTGCACTTGCAGTCAATCTAACTTGTTCAGAAGGATCACCCGCACATACCCCAGGAACATTTGCAATAGAAACAGTTGGATCCTGAGCCACTGGCAATGTAAATACAATAGAATCAGAGACACAGCCTTTATTAGTACCATTTGTAATGGCATAGAAGCGGTATTGATGTTTATCAGCAGTTTTTTCTTCAACATCCTTGAATGTAAGATCAGAGCGAAGCGGATTTGAACGATAAACATCATCCTCATTGAGATCTTTAATAATATACTGAGTGGTAACTGAAGTGAAATTGTCAACAATATCAGGATTCAAATTACTAAACTCATATATGTATTTTTGGTCTGGACAAATCAAACGAGTACCAGCACTATCCCTGTTAGTCGATGTAAGTTGAATGGTCTGAATTACCTCATCTTGTAAATATAAACCATTATCTTCAACAGTTCTAAGGCGTACGCGAGGAGTTGGAATATTCAAACCAAATACAGGTTTACTATGGGTGGTATAACAATACTCAGTACCAGTTTGCGAACGGAATGTTTGCGCACGCATAGCATAGTCTGCAGTGATATGAATAGTGTCGTTACCCTTTAACACTTTATGATTATTACGATAAAAGTGAGGAGTACCAACAATCCAATCAGGATCATAATTGCGTTGCGCCAAATCATTATACATATATTTTTCATGACCTTGGTTTGGTGTAACAGGATTGTCAGTCTTATGGTAATACTGCCAAGTACCTCTAGCCACATTATAGTCCTGGGTAACCTTATAGGTTATTTCATCACCCATACAAACAACCGACTTGTCAACATCAATTGAGAATTCAGGGTTTTGATAAATATAAGCAGTCACTTTGGTATCCACACTTGGGCAACGACCTTCAACCGCATCACGAATATAATAATTCTTTGCTTGATTGACAGCGCCAACCGCCCAAGGAAGAGTCACATCAGGATTATGAATAGACAATTCATCAGTATTTTCACCTATTTGAATCTTATTTTCACCATCATACCAAGCCCAATGGTGAACTGCGCCTTCAAAATTAGCAGTAGAAATTGCTTTAAATGCAATAGTTGCATCAGGTGTGCGAACCTCATCTTTATTTGTACGAGGCAAATAACATGCATCCTTATACAAATAAGTAATACGAGGAGAACTATCAACAGCAATATAGAAAAGTGGAGAAGTCGTACGACAATAAGCCCAGTTTGAATTTTCAACCAAAAGTCTGAAAGACGTATGACTAGTCAAAGTCTTAGCATATTCAGAGAAAGCAGTATTATCTGAAAATCCTCCACGAGCAAACCAACCATACCAACCACCGTTACCTGCAGTTGATTCAACATATGTACGATATTGCTGCCAACTTGGATTAGTATAACGCGGACTACGTCCATCATCATGTGCACGATGGTCAGTATTACCACCCTCTGCAGCTCTCACATGAGAAGAATATTGTGTATTATCAGCGATCTTAAAGAAGATTTTTTCACCAGGACAAACAGACACCAATGTATCAGTATGTGTATCATCTGTATTAATTTCACTAAACGTAATTGAGGTTCTGTTTTCATGTTTAGGCATTGGACGCAAATCTCCGTTCGAAGTTTCACCCGTTGTAATGAAAATACCAAACTCAACACTCGCTGGATCTGGATATTCATGAGGTGTATAAACAATCTGACGGAACGCCTTACAACGCGTGTCATTATCTTCTTTTACAACGATAAATCTAATTGTATCAATATCAGGTGCAAAGAAAACCGCAGCTTTACGACGTTCTAATGCAGTAAAGGAGTCAGGAACAACTACACCGGCAATCTTTGCTTCAGTTTTTGATTGAACATACCAACTACCAAAATCTGCTTCCCTAATATGGTCAGAACTTTCACCAATAATTGAACCAAGAGAATCTTTTTTAGATTTATCGAAATGATATGCGTGGTAAGAATATTGATCCTTAAGTTTATTCGTGTTAATATTGGTAAATACTTCTTTTTCCATATAAGTATAATTACCATTCGCACAAATATTACCTAAATCAACTTGATTGAAACGAGGCGCATCTATGGCATGGACATTGATGGTTTGAACCTCTGATGGACAATTATACTTATCTGTAACTTGAACAGAATATGTGGCATCGTGGTTATAAGTACCAACAGCATTATATGTGCCAACTTCAGGAGTTTGGGCCGAACCCACTTTGATGCGTTCAGCAGAAGTGCCTATTGCATTTCCATACATATCAGAATTGGTACTCCACTTATATGTATAGGTATTATCATCCTCTTTGTTTGTCACATCAGCAAACAAAGTTACACCTTCATTATCAACTTTTCTATCTTGATTATAATTATCGTCGTAGGTACTTGAATAGAAGTTTACACAATAATATGCAGTATTATCTTCAAACTTTCTATAATTTTCAGGACGAAGAACAAGATTAGGTCGTCTTTTAATAACAATATTCTTAGTTAATTGTCCGACGCAATTATTACTACCATCAGCAAGGATAGAGAAATTATAAGTGATTACGTTGTAATCATCATCGCCTTTATAATTATTATCTCTGAATTCCTTGACAACATTTCCTTTAGAAGACTGTGAAACAGGTTCAAAATTACGAGAAACATCCTTAACACTAATTGTATAGTTTTGATTAGGGTTATTTGGATCTGTAAAATTGTTGTTTACCTTAAAATAATATTCGTCTGAAGGACAAATAGTCCATTCTGTGAGAGGGTCTGGAGAACCGACCTTATACAATTCTACATTAGGAACTGGAGACAAAGTATTACTTACATCAACACTTACAGTGCTGTAACAGAATTGTTCCTTGTCGGAAGTAACAACAGGTTCACCACCAAAACGAACAGCATTACCACCTTTCACATAAACTTTGTTACCCTTGATATAGGTATTAGAAGGGTTAACAGAGAAAGTTGTATTGGCAGCATAGTTATCATCTTTGTTTGCAGGAACAGTATAAGTATCTCCATTTCCCTTGACTGGCCAATACCAAATAGAATTATCTGAGGTTGAACGCATTGTCAGCTCCATAGAGACAGCAGCATCACCTGAACATAAAGAATTTGGATTGGTAGTAAAATCAAATTCCGGATTAACCTGCATATAAATGCGCTTAATAGCAGATGCATAGCACTGACCATCACTCACTTGCACTGTATAATCCAAATATTTTATATTTTCAAACTTAACTTGCGCAGTTTGTAATTCTGATTTTGGATTAGAAGGTGTTTCTCCAGTTTGAAGCGCTTCAGCATACCACTTATAAGTCGGCTTGCCTGAGTTATTGGTCACATTAGCAGTCAAAGTGAGCGGATCACCCACTTTACAAACGAAATCTTTAGGGGAAGTGATGGAAACAGAAGGTGCCTTAACAACCTTGACATTGAAGGTTTTTGACAAAGTACAACCACAAGGATTGGTAATTGTAATATAGTATTCATCATTACCCTCATTATCTCTTGCAGTCAAATATGGATATTGTATATGAGTAAGAGAATTAACACCATTAAAAGCATAATTGTATTCTCCGGTAAGAGGCTTACTTGAAGAAACATCATTTCCCTTCCAACTTACAGATTCAAAAGGACCAGTTTTTCTTGTAATAGTAACATTAGTCGGGTCAGTACAAGTATAAGAGTTATTCTTATCTCTTACCAACAAACAATATTTAGTACCAGAACAAACAGTTCCTTCAGAAACGAGTGATTCATCAAAACTAATTGTTTGAGCATCAGTAGAACCAGGCAATTTTATCAAAACCTCAAACTCTGGTTGTTCAACTTTTTTAATAGGAACATCAACTATTGTAGTACAACCAAAAGTTGAAGTACCTTTTACTTGATAAGTAGTTTTATCGACCAAATTTGAATAAGCAACAGAATTGCCTTCATTTGCTGGAATTGATCGGAATTTTGTCAAATTAGTATTAAGAGGGAAATACCAAGTTGAAACTTTATTATTGTTATATTCCTTTTCAGTATTATTTATGTTCAAATCTGTAGCGACGAGAGTTGCATTTTTTCCATCACACAGATTTTCAGGTTGAACTTCAACAGTAAACTCAGGATGTTTGGCGATGTAAACATTTTGTTCACCAGACACACGGCAACCACCTTTTTCAGAAATACTGTTTACTACATATTTAAATGTAGCATAATTACCTTTAGCATCTTGTTTAAATTCCGCATCTTCATAAAGGGCCTTAATTTTGGCAGTCCACGAAGTCAAAGTGGAATTATCCAAGCCAGTTGCAGATGCATCCCAATGGATTTCAAAATCATCAGTATTAAGAGACCCGTTAATCCAGCGAGGATTGACTGTAATTTCAAATTCATCATCGACACACTTTTTCACATCTCCAAAAACAGTGGAATTATCGACTAACAAATCAGTCACAATTTCAGGATAAGCAGAGACCTCAATAGTATCGTAACTCAAACAAAGGTTGTCACCTCTTGAATCAAAAGGTTCAGACTTTAAATAGATGAAAATTTTCTCACCAGCATCGACGCTGAATGATGGAGTGTTAAATGCACCCTGTATTTTGTCTTCAGTAGAATGCCAGTCATTTTCAAGACTGGTTCTCCAAGAATACTTGGTAGATTTCACACTAGAATTAGCATCTTGAGAAATCACCGAAGAATTGACCACTAAAATATCAGAAGCACAAATATCGGGTAACTTATAATAGTGATCTGTATGACCGGCTACTTCATTATCGGCATCTTTTGCAATTCCACTCACTGCGAAATGAAGATTAGCTTTCGGAGTAGATTTGTGTTTAAATGAGAAATTAAAAGTATAATCGCAATGTTCAGAAGTTGCGGAAGCATGATAAACAGTTTCATCATTTCCATTAACTTTTGCGACTGGATAATCAATGGTGAATGAAGAACCTTGTTCTTTATGAGCCACATCTGATCCAAGCCACCAATCGGCTCTTGTGCCTGTTTTCAGATTATTGGCTACAACAGTAACAGGTTCGTAAGGACAAACCGGACTTGGGACTGTAAGAGTTACCGAATCAGCGTAATAATCCACATCGAAATCCAATGTGGTAGTACAACCGGTTGCAGTATTCTTTGCTTTAATCCATTTATTATTACCTTTAATAAAATCTATTTGATTAGTTACAAACAAAGTACCCTCAGGAGAAGCAGTTATCGAGGTGGATTCTCCGAGAGAAGAAGAATATTGAAGTCCAGCCATACCAGTTGTAACTGTAACAACTTTCTTCTCATCAGCTGGACAAATAAAGAACCTTTTACGAGGTGAAGTTCTATCATAATCCTTATCTATATTAGAAGAGAACCACACATCGGGTATTGGATTAACATTTACAACCAATTGATCTGTATAGGTACAGTGAAACTGGTCAGTAACAACAAAGTCAAAATAATTAACACCAACCCTATTCATTGTCATTGTGAGGGATTGTCCAGGAACCAACACATTATCAGCGTCAGGATCGTCGACAAAATGAATTTTCAAGTCATGAATTGGTCTGCCATTCCAATCTAAATATTCAAAAGAATTCTGATCATTTGGATCTTTTAGTTTTTCAGTAATCACCAAACGAGCATCATCACCCAAACATGCACTAATATCAGGTTTAGACCATACAGCAATCGGGTTTGGTCTAATAAACTCAGCAGCTTTAGCTTCACACCCACTGATGTTTGTAACAACAAGCACAACCCATTGACCTTCTGGAGAAAACGTTATTGTATGAATAGGGTCTGATTCTAGAGCTTTGAAATCTTCTGTAGGCAATGATTTATAAGAATTTAAAGCCTCAATAGAATTTTTTGTGTTATGTTTTTTATCAAGCACATACCATTTTCTCGTAAGGTTTCTATCCCCGCTTAATGAATAAACCGATTCATCCCTCAAAACAACTTTATTATTACATTGAGCAGTAAACTCAATTATTGGCGTAATAGATGAAGGATTAATAACAGTATCCAATGTCACTGCACATTTTTCATCTTTATCTTTAGCTTTCATCACAACAGCTAAACCATCATAATTGAAATCATTTGCATCCCATTCTTTTTCGTTTGTACCCTTACCTCCTGATGCTATTTTTGTTCGAATTCCATCAGACACACCATACCAGTCATACGAATCATAATATTCAGGAGCTTTAACTGTTAGTGGATCTCCAATGGCACAATATTTAACACTTAATTTATTTGGGAATGTCTTAGCTGCAAAATATCCATAACCATAGTGACCACCAGGATTATGATTACCCCAGTCTCTTTTATCTTTATCTCTAGTAGCATGAACTGTTGTATGCCACACACAGTCATGAGCAGCTACCATGATTCGCACTGTTTGTCCAATATAAGGTGTTAAATTGTAAACACTTTTCACCCACGGAGAATAATACATTTCGCGACCTGTGTACAAAACATTATGAATCTTCGTATCCACTAAATCACAACCTCTATACTTATCCGCACCACATTCTACTTCTGCATAACTAATTACATCACCTGAACTATTTGTTACAGGAGTAGAAACGGTGACAGTAAACTCTGGAGCTGTTGCGTCATAAAGAGAAGAACTATGGTCTCCATCACAATTCGGTTTTGCCAAACATGGCATATAATCAATAACCAACAACGAATTATCTTTTGTTACCAATAAATCATAAGTAACAGCCTCTGCAGAAGCGTACTTTGGATTCTCACCATTATGTGTACTACCCTCAAAATTCTCAGCAGATTGAGTATAATTTGTTGTTGACATGGAACCTACACGCATGGAAGAACCATACCCTTGTGGCACAACATCCAATTCAGGCCATAAGCAGTCATTATTGTTTGATTTTCCTCCTGTACCACTCGTTTGATATACCCTAAATCGATAATCTCCATCTCCACCCATAGCAGTTTTCCAACTATCTACAGCTGGTTTGTACTTATTATCCACTCCAGGATCCACACCTTCCGCACCAGATGCTTGACCGCCTCGAGAACCGTTGACAGTCCAGTTATATGTTTTTGTTGAAGCATTATAAACACCCCAATACACTTTCCACCCCTTCATAGTCGTACCAATCAAATCTGTACTTCCATCAGGATTAGTCTGTGCCACAACATTAGCAGGCAACACAAGAAGTGCTGCTGCGATAGCAAGATTCCTTAAATAATGAAGAAAAGTAGAATTATTCCCCATAATATGTAGTTTTTTATCGTTTACAAAATAAAATAATAATCAGTTGCAATTTTGTTAGTTTTCAAAAACAATTTATTTTGTTCATTTTCTAACAAATACACAATCAGAATATTGCATAGCATAACACTCTCTTTGAGCGCTCTAAAAGCCCTAAAAAAGCGCATTCTACACCCTATTCAAGTAACAAATTTAATATTTTATATGGTATTATCTACACTTTTGAGCAGTTTTTTTGAATGTAATTTTTCAAAAGGATGCGATCAAATGAAACATTAATTGAATGTTAATAGAAAGATTAAGGTTCGGGTAAAACATTAAGAAGCTGTTTATATTTTTGCGAACTGCTTCTTTTGGGCTTTTTATAGGTCTTTTTCGTCTGTTTTGAGTGAATCTTCAGTCACAATGGGCATCCATTGCTCCTTTCAGATTCACTTCAAAACATCCTGAAAAAT
>JAGHUM010000025.1 GCA_018064855.1 Candidatus Physcocola equi | reverse complement strand
GGCATACATCATTCTTACAATTATAATTGTTATCGCTTCTATCCTCCTCGTGGGTATCGTGCTTATCCAAAAATCTAAAGGTGGAGGTCTTTCTGAGAATTTTAACCAGGGGAACACCATTATGAGTGTTAAATCGACTACTGATTTGGTAGAAAAAATCACTTGGGGGCTCATGGCTTTTATTGGAATCCTTTGCTTAGCAACTGTGTTCTTCAAAGATGAAGCAATTGAACAAAAGGTACAAAAGACAGAGGTTGATGCTTCTTCAGTGAAGTTGCCTGTAAATAACACTCCTAATGTTGAAAGCACTGCAGCGCCTGTAGAACAGGGTGCAGCGACTATTGAGTCTGCTCCAGCTGAATAAGTTTAAGGAAATTATAATATCAATGTGTCAAAAAATTATTTTGACACATTTTTTTTGTTTTATTAGTTATTACTTGAATTTATATACTTTGTTTTATTAAATTTGAATGAGGATCGTTTAAGTGATTGTATGTCTTTTCGAGACTGTAATCATTGAGATGATTTTATCCCCGATTTTTTGGATTCTTTATCTTGCATTGCTTATGTTGCAGTCGCTTGTTATTTTTTTTATTGCTTTTCTTTTGTCTTGGTTTATTGCATGGGTTGTTCGCCGTAAGGCAATCTCCTCATATCAAAAACGTAATGTTAAACCAGGAAATGGAAATACACGCATACTCCCGATTGGTGGTGGGTTGGCCATTGTTATTACTTTTTATTTGTGTTGCGCGGTTTGCTCGGTTTATTATGACCGAGTAATGCCTTTTCAATTGTTTTCCGCATTAGCCATGGGCCTGTTTTTGGTTATTTGTGTCATAGTCGGTGAAGCTTACCAGTTGCATGTCGTATATCGTCTTGTGGTTCACTCGGCATCTATTGCAACTGCCATGTATCTGTTGGGAGGTGTTTCTACTCTTAAATTTGATGATTTTGAGTGGATTTCTCCAACTGCATATTATGTGCTCAATATAGTTTCTTTTTTATTGTTTGTCTTGATTGTAAATGCTTTCCGCCTTTATGATGGCGCAAATGGTAAAGAAGGTATGCTTGGCGCTACTGTTTTGGCTATTGCATCTTTTGCAATATTCCTTGCACCACAAGATAATGTCTTGTTTTTCTTGATACCTTGTGTGGCGGGCTTCTTGGTCAGAAATTGGCACCCTGCAAAACATTTGATGGGTGATGCCGGCGCTACGTTCTTAGGCTTTGTTTTTGTTGTATTTGCGGTTTATTTTCAAAGTGAGTATGCGCCGATTAATAATGGAGTAATACCGATCCATATTTATCTTTTGTTGGGCTTGCTTCCTTTGTATGATTTTACTTTGACTCATTTGATGAATATCACTAAAAAGTATGGCACCTATAATTATCTCTATCAAAGATTGGCCATTTCTGGGTATTCTCCAACGAAAATAAATCTCACACAGGTTGCATTAACTGCAGTTATGTTTATTCTGGCATCATTCGCGTATAAGATAAATACGGTTGAGTCTGTCATAACAGCATGGGGTGTTGCTTTGGTATTTCTCTCTTTATATGCAGTATGGGTTTTTCGTCGTTCTCCATATTCGAACTGAAAAAATGCCTTGAGGTAATATGTCAAAAAAATATAAACTTGGTTTGGCCTTAAGCGGGGGCGGAATTCGTGGAGTAGCACATATTGGCGTACTCAAAGCCCTGGAAGAGTATGGCCTTAAGCCGGATGTGATTTCTGGGGTTAGTGCTGGTTCTATTGTCGCTGCTATGTACGCAGATGGTCATTCCGTTGAAGAGATGCTCTCCTTTTTTCAACAATCATCTTTTGCCAAGAGTACGAAACTCAATATGCCGAAAAATGGTGGCTTCATGAGCACGAAAGGTTATGCTAATTACTTGAAGCAGATACTCAAGGCAACGACTTTTGAAGAGTTGGAAATTCCTTTGATAATTAATGCGACAGAATTGCAAACTGGTACAATAGAGTATTTCACATCAGGAGACTTGTTGAGTGCAGTTGTCGCATCTTCTTCAGTACCCATATTATTCAATCCCACAAAAAGAAACGGAAAATATTATGTGGATGGAGGGGTGTTGTGCAATCTGCCTGCACAGGTCTTGCGTGAAGATTGCGATATTGTGATTGGCGTACATGTAAATCCGATACTACCCATGCCAGAAAAAACTAATTACGGTATTATGACAGTTGCAGAAAGGGTGTTTCATCTGGCAGTTAATGGAAATACGGTAAAAGAGAAGTCGTTTTGCGACATTGTTATTGATATGTGCAGAAATCAACCTGTTGGAATGTTTGAATCTTCAAAATCAAATTATTTAATGGATTTTGGGTACGAAACTGCAATTGCGGCGTTAAAGAATTTCGATTTCGACAGATTTGGTTTTACTTTGTCAAAAAAATATTAATTTTAGCATTATAGTTTCAAAAGGTTTTTTATATTTGTATTAAATTTGTGGCTCTGCTATTCAATTATGGTATGAAGAGTGGAAAACTCTCTTGACTACATCATTTTTTTTGAAGTAAATTTTTATAATGGATATTAAAGAAAACGTTGAACCTCAGATGGAGAACGACGTGAATGTCGATCAAAACATCTCAGAAATCGCAACAATTGATTCAATTGATGCTGTAAATGATGATGAACTTTCTGAAATCGCTGAATTAAAAAACGCAACATCTGCTTATGCTACTCTTTCTGAAACAGAATTAGTGGCAAAAGCTAATGAACTGGTTCAGCATCCTAATGGTTCTTACAAAGACCTTAAAGGTGATATACTCGCAATAAAACAATTGTTTTATAAAATTATAAATCAGAATAAAGAAGAAGCTAAGGAGGCTTTCGTTGCTGAAGGAGGTAATGCAGAGGATTTTGTGGCCGCTGAAAATCCTAACGAAGCTGCTTTCAAGGCTGTTCTCTCTGAGTATAAGGAGAAAAAACTTAGTGAATTGCAGCACGAAGAAAAGATAAAAGCTGATAACTTGGCGAAAAAAAAGGATTTGTTGCTTCGCTTAAAGGAACTGATAGATAATCCTGAGGATTTCGGTAAAAAGGTTCCCGCTTTTTCTGCTCTAAAGGAAGAGTGGATGTCTATTGGTCCTGTCACCAGCTCCGAAGTCTCTAAAATGAGAGAAAATTTTTCTGTACTTGTAGAGACTTTCTATGATAATCTGAAGATTAACAACGAACTTCGTGAATATGATTTCAAGAAGAATCTTGAAGCGAAAACAAAGATATGTGAGGAGGCGGAAGCTTTAAGTGAAGTTTCTGACGTTGTATCTGCATTTAAGCAACTTCAGAAACTGCATGAAGAGTGGAGTAATTTAGGCCCAGTAGCAAAAGATCTGCGTGAAAGTATCTGGTTGAGATTCAAGTCTGCTTCCACTTTAATTAATAAAAAACACAACGATTATTTTGATCAGCTTCGTGCGGCTGCAATGGCTAATTATGAAAAAAAATCGGCTATTTGCGAAAAAATCGAGAGTATAAAAACAAATGAAATTAGTTCGTTAAAGGAGTGGCAGGACAAATCTGAAGAGGTTAAAACTCTTCAGTCAGAATGGAAAACCATCGGTTTTGCTCCAAAGAAGTTTAACAACTCGATCTATTTAAGATTCCGTGAAGCCTGTGATGCTTTCTTTAATGCCAAAAATGAGTTCGTGAAATCTGCAAAGTCAGTAATGGCGGACAATCTGGCAAAGAAAATCAGTTTGTGCGAGCAAGCCGAAGCATTAAAGGATAGCACTGATTGGAAGAATACTGCGGAAAAACTGGTTGAACTCCAGAAAGAATGGAAAACAATTGGTCCTTTAGCAAAAAAGCAAAGTGATGCGGTATGGACTCGATTCGTTTCTGCGTGCGATGCTTTCTTCAATGCGAAAAAGAAGGATTTTGATGCGAAAAAGTCAGAGTCTAAAGCTCGTGCTTCTGAAGAACATAAGAATCTTGCGGCAAAACGAGAGATTATTGAACAGATTCAAATTCTTGATGTTACAGCCAACCTCGAGGAGGCTCAGACTAAGCTATCTCAGTTAAAGGCTGATTTTATGGCAATTGGTCATGTGCCATTCAAATTGAAAGATGAAGTATATGATGCATATCGTCATGCGTTGGAAGAGAAGGAAGACGCTCTTCATATTAAAGTGAAGAATGCGTCAAAGAAAACCAATAACCGCCAGAATCATAAAAATGTTGATCCAATGACGGAACTTTTAAAGAAGAAACAGAATTTAGAAGCAGAAGTGTTGACTTATGAGAATAACATGGGATTTTTGGCTTCGTCTAAAGCTGCATCTTCTCTTAAAAACGAAATTGAAAAACGAATCGCTGACAAGAAAGCACAAATAGCTGAAATCAACGAAAAAATAAAGGCTGCGAGAGCAGAACAGAATTCTTAAATTATTGTTTATTTTTAATTTTTTTGCAACATGAGACCTGCAGATGAAAATTGGCAAGATTCCGGGAGGAACAATGGTGCCGAAGGCGAAGGCCAGAATGAAAGAAAAAGTTTTAACCCAAATTTTACCAGCGATAATCGTGTGAAGGGTGGTGAACACCGTACACGTCGTCGCATCGGTGCTGGAAGTTCATTCTCTCAGGAAGGAGAGAATCGTGGTGGTTACAATCATGGTGGTTATAATAACAACCGTGGCGGTGGCTATGGAAATAATCGTGGTGGAGGTTACGGAAATAATCGTGGCGGTGGTTATGGAAACAATCGCGGTGGGTATGGTAATAATCATGGCGGCTATAACAACAATCGTGGTTATGATAACAATGGTTACAATGATAACCGTGGATACAACGAAGGTTATAACGAAGGTGGTTACGATAATAATGGCGGTGGCTACAACAACAACCGCGGCGGTGGCTACAACAACAATCGCGGCGGTGGTTACAACAATAATCGCGGTGGTGGCTACAACAACAACCGCGGCGGTGGCTACAACAACAATCGCGGCGGTGGCTACAAC
>JAGHUM010000079.1 GCA_018064855.1 Candidatus Physcocola equi | reverse complement strand
CTGCATGGAGCACGGGGAGCGGCGCGTGATGGAGCGGGGCGAGACGCTGGAGGAGGCGGGCGAGCCGGCGCAGTGGGTGGCCTTCGTGGAGCGGGGCTGCTTCAAGTACATGGTTCACAACGACGAGGAGGGCAAGGACTACTGCACGGGCTTCGCATCCTTTCTCTATTCGTTACAACCTTTAAACTCATCTTCAAAGTATGGAATTGCCCCATACTTGCCTTCCAAATAGTTCTTTTCGTAGTTGCTATCTGTCCTAGGCTTTGCCCCATTGTCCAGCGTTATACTCATCATCGGTGTGAGTTTGGTAGAATAGTTAGTTTTTACCGTCTTTTCTACAAAGACCACTTGATCTCGTCTCAGCAGTTTCTTCGAAAGCATGTTGGTATCGTGAGTCGTAAAAATCAGTTGGGCTCCGTGAGGGTTCGTTTCAGCACAGTTAAACAGTTTTACAATACGTCGCGACAGCAACGGGTGCAATTGTGCATCCAGTTCATCCACAAACAGCGATTTCCCTTGCCGTAAGGTGTCAACAATAGGCCCGGCAAGATTAAACAGTTTCCTCGTGCCGTCCGACTCTCTTTCATCTATGTCAAAGTCCACCATCCCCACTACTTCACCATCTACATTTATTTTACTGTGCTTTGCATAGGCAACAATGGGCGGGTGTTCTTTCAGCGAGGCCACTATTTCCGCTGGCAGTCCTTTGGGCAACATTTTTTCATCAATGAGCTCTTGTTCGGTAGTCACTTCGCGGAAGCCCACATCCATACCGCTGATAAAGTCCAGAATCTCGTCCTTGTAGTCTGTCTTGGTATGCAGCATCTCCTTTGTATAGCGTGAGAAGTCGCTGTCGCGCAAACCGGAAATCACATTGGGTTTGGTTCTGAACCACTCTATCACCCTTTTCGATATTTTCCCACCCAGCTGTGCCGCAAGCGAGATGAGAAGTCTATTGTTATTCAGGGGGATGGTTCCTTCTTTTATGGCCAGCCCTTCCGGATAGTTCTGCTCGTCTATCTCTATCATATCGGGAGTCCGCCTCATCAGCGTTTTCAGTGATCGCTTGGGAAATTTCGCTATTAGCCATTCCTCTTCTATCCGTTGTGCGGTATAGCTGAATCCGTAGGTAAACTTGTCGGTGCCGTCTACAAACGACATTTCAAATCTCGTTGGCCTCGCCTCTTTGTCCGAAAGCAGAAAGGCATCATACGGTAGCGTTTCGTTATCGTTCAGCCTCACCGAATGGATAATGATACCCCGCATTCTTCCAATGGCCTTGAATACGTTCGACTTACCGCTGGAGTTGGCTCCATAAAAAGCCTTGGCGTTAAGCACACGAGTGTTTGCAACAATGGTGAAGCCTTTGTTGTTCATGTCTTTGATGCCCGTATCAGCTTCAAATGACAGTTTGATCTCTTCGTCTATCGAACGGTAATTCTCCGCGGTAAAGCTCGTTATCATAACTCGATTTTGTGATTTTTGCTCAAATTTAGGCTGCAAAATTACACATTTAATTTAATATACACGAGGAAAAATCGATTTTTCTTCAAATGTCTGACAAATTGACATGGATAAAAAGTCAGTTTGTCAGAAACGCTCCCGACCGACAAGTTGGCGCAATTTTTGTGAACTTAGCGAAATATCAACAGGTTATACGCTACCTGAAACTAAAAATATTTTTTAATTTGAGGTTTTGGCTCAAATTTTAAGAATTGGCACGGAATTTGTCCCTTTTCAAAATGGTGGACTCGTTCCTGAGCACCGGAACCACCCACTAGAGTAAAGCTCTGCTGTACTGTTCAGACAACAGCGTCTAAAACCATACCTGCTCTATGACATACGTCAAAAACGCAAGTGGTACTTCCAGATGGTCAAAGCCCTCTACAGGTGAGTCATCTTGGTTGGATTATTGGGAGAAGAAAACGGGTAAAAAGGCTACCCGTTGTGGCGCTACCGATTGCCATTCCACAGGCACCCTTGTTGGCGCTCACGTTCAGAAGGTGTTTGGAGGCAACGAGCTCTATATCACACCTCTTTGCACCGGATGCAATCAGCGAAGCGACAACTTCTGGGTTGACACCGAACTGGTCAGAGTACCCAGTGGACAGTAACCAACGCACGGTATGCAACGCCTAAAGTGCTCCGTAGCGGAATCGGAAGGTCACCGCAATGTTTTAATCTAACCCCAACTATTATGAGGAAAGAAATACATATCGTTTCTAATCCAAACAGAGGAGGTTGGGATGCGAAAAGACCGAACGCAGACAGGGCTTCAAAGCACTTTGATACGAAGAAAGAAGCAATGGAGTGGGGTCGCGATCTGGCAAAGAGGGAAGGACTAGAACTTATTCCTCATGGTACAGATGGTAAGATTCAAAATCCCAACAGCTATGGAAATGACCCATGTCCACCCAAGGACACCAGGCATTAAGCATTACTCTTCTTGGACATAGCAGGTCTCTGATACGGCCTGCTATTTTTATTCTATTTTAAGTGTTTTCTTTTTTGTGCTCAATGCTCTTCAAAAGAGATTTCTTTATCAATATTTCACTTGAGAAAAAGCCATCAATGGTTCCTGGCTTTAAACACTCTTTAGCTTCTGCCAGTTCTTCTTCTGTCAAATCTTCGACAGTGAGTCCCCAAGGCTTTAGTTTTTTTTCTTTCGTTGATAGTCATACTATTTCTTTATTCTAATTGAATTACCTTGTTTGATTAATTCCTTTACATCTTTCAGATGTGGTTCCTGTTCCTCTGATGGACACAAATTTAGTCAAAAATAGCCCAACTTATAACAAAAAGAAACGATTTATGCTGAAAAATGACTACCTTTGTACCCGCGAATCAGATAATTGGCGAATATGACAACGAATAAGCACTTCAATTCCTA
>JAGHUM010000032.1 GCA_018064855.1 Candidatus Physcocola equi | reverse complement strand
AAAAGTGTTGATTGCTACTCCGAGTGCTGATGCGAGAAGAATTGCTGCGATGAAACCCATAATCTTTAATTTTTTTAATTTGTTAATGATTTTTGTTTTTTGATTTTTTGTTTTGTTGTCTTCGGGGTTGTTGTCGTTGTTTGTTCCCGTTGACGATGCAAAGTTACATCAGGTTTCAGGGGTGGTGTGGACAGAAAAGGAAAAGTTTTCGGACAGGTTGTGAATTTCACATTTTGCACAAACGATTCACATTTTGTACATTTTCAAGCACTGTTAGTCAGCAAGATAAACGATTTAGGTTTTTAACGTTAATGTCTGTGGTGTTAAACTTCTGAAACACGGAGAAAACGGATATAACGGAATTCACGGAGTGGATTTCATCTCCGTTCTTCAGTTTATTTCCGTGTCCTCAGTGTTTTAAACCACTAATCACACCTGTGGTGTGAAACTTCTGAAACACGGAGTAAACGGATATAACGGAATTCACGGAGTGGATTTCATCTCCGTTCTTCAGTTTATTTCCGTGTCCTCAGTGTTTTTAACCACTAATCACACCAGTGGTGTGAGCTTTTTGAAACACGGAGAAAACGGATATAACGGAATTCACGGAGTGGATTTCTTGGATTGGAACGCCTCACGACGTTGACGGATTTCACACTGAATTAAGACCGGCAATTCCTCGCCACTTCCGTGTGACTCAGTCAATGCCTTCAGGCATTCGCCAGCTCCGTTCTTCAGTTTATTTCCGTGTCCTCAATGTTTTAAACCACAAATCAGATTAACATAATGGGATTTATTGGACTTTAAAACTAAAACCACTAATCACACTTAAAGAATAAAAATAATACAAATTGACTTGCTTATAACCCAGGATTATACCATTATATGCCATAGGTTGTTGGTGGAGGTGAAAGAAAAAACTATCTTCGTGAAGACCCAGTCCTTCTTCCGTAGGCATCGTAGTGAATGGTGCTGTTACCATTGTTTTTTGCGGACCCTGTTCTGCGTCCGTATTCGTCGTAGTAAGTAGTCTCGTTTCCGTTGGTGCGAGCCGAGCCAGTCCTATGTCCGTATTCATCGTAGAAGTTGGTCTCGTTTCCGTTGGTGCGCGAACTGCCCGTTCTGTGTCCGTATTCATCGTAGTAGGTAGTCTCGTTCCCATTGTCTCTTGAACTACCCGTTCTGTGTCCGTATTCGTCGTAGTAGGTAGTCTCGTTTCCGTTGGTGCGAGCCGAACCAGTCCTGTGTCCGTATTCATCGTAAAAGTTTTCTTCTCCAGCGAAGGCCCCTAAACTAAGGCCCAAAAGCAGAAGGGTCAAAAATCTCTTTTTCATAGGCAGTATGTTTTTAATGTTGTGAATACTCACCTTCAAAAACAGAGGTGTTCTCATTATTATATCTCATTATTATAAAGGAGCAAAAATCGTGCCATAAGGCATCTACGTTTCTTTATTTACCAAAACGCCTCTGGCGTTACGTATTAATACGAATTCTGCCTTGATACCAGTTTGATTAGTAGTAATTCGAAAAGCCAAAGGCATTCTTGGCGTAAATCTGCATCCCTCCAATAAATTGGTATAATTTGTAACAATTCGTTGGCAAATGAAAAAGTGTCAAATTGTATATAGACGCCATGATTTAAAATAAGAAATAGTTTATTGCAGTACGAATAAAATGGTTTATTTTTGTGTACATAAAACAATTTACATAACTACAATGAAGAATTTACGTCGTGCAACGGTGATGCTGTATTTGTTGGTTTTCTCCTCAACCTTCACAGCATACTGCAATTCTCTGATTGAACAGATTTATCTTAACCTCCCCGACTCTTCAGCCCTGGTGACTAAGGCAGAAAGGAAATTGATGATACAAGGAGGGCTGAATGCAGATACGAATGAACCGGTCGATTCTGAACGATATCCCAAAGGTGTCCTCATTCAAAAAGGAAGCAATTTCTATGTCTATGCGGAAATTGATGCCCTGTGGGATGCCAAAGTGTTGGACACAGATAATCAAGATGAAAAGATAGTCTATATTCAGCACCGGTCGGGTTTTACGGAAATCTTCCAGCACTTTTACAAGTATAATGTGAAAAGCAATACTCTTACGGCTTTGAATGCCCAATTGCCAACTCTGAGTCTTGATGATGTGATGGACGCAAAAATCACTGCAGCCAACAGAACAGAATTCAAGAATGATTGTCGGAATTACATTTTCAGAAAGCTGGATGTTGAAGACAACACAATATGGATGGATTTCAACACCGAGCTCATCGATGACGAGAGTTTCCCTAAAGAAACCAGAATGAGTTGCTATGCTTATTGGAATGGCAGCCGTTTTGTGAAACCGGAAAAGAAAATCAATAATGTGACAACTATCCGAAACGAATATAACGAGGTGAAAAAACATATCAGCGATACAAAGGCTAAACTAGATAAGACCGTCACAACGTCGAAAAAGCAGGTCGCTGCTATCGGAGAACAAACCAGAACTTATACGCTATATCACAATGCTGGCAAACTGGTGTTCGCTACGCAGCAGTTTAATGTGGCGGCCAGAAACTACTACGATGAATATTTGTTCGACAAAAACGGTAAACTCCGTTTCTGCTACCGACGTTTCCCTACTTATGATGGCGACACAGTGGAACTCCGTTTCTATTTTGAAAATGGTCGTCTGATCAAGTCACTTATAAAAGTGAAGAAAGCTGGAGAACAACAGTTCAGCACTAAATATGAAGGACAGTTCATGCCAACAGAATGGTGGTTTGAGTATCAGGATGCATTAGCCAATATGCCAAAAACGGTGGTGGGTGATTTTCCTGATTTTATGAAAAATAAATAAAAACCAAAATAAGTTTTAATTATGAACAAAATTAAGTCCCTCTTCGCTTCATTGCTTTTCTTTTTAACTGTTTTGTTTCCTGCTGTGGTGATGGCTAAGAACTCCAACACAACTCAGGTGTACACATCAAAAGCATTGGGTATTACCGTGGAAGTGCCTTCAAATGCAATTGCTAATTAACTAACATCATAGATGAAAAACGAATGGAAAACTCGGTTGGTAGGGTGGTTTATTTGTACCCTGTGTTTTGTCGCAGCACCACTTAAGGCTGCGACCGAGTTTGCTCATTTCATACATTATTCCACCGAAGATGGTTTGCTCTCCAATCTCGTATGGAGTCTGACCACTGACAACGATGGCCATTTGTGGGCTGGCACAGACTGTGGTTTGGAGCGCTTTGATGGAAAGCGATTCAAGCATTACTCCAAGAAAGACTATCCGGCACTTCAAATAGATGAGGTCCAATATGTGCAGCGTCTGGCCGACGGCAGGATGGCTCTTTCAAGTTGGAATGGGGTGTTCACTTATTTTGATGTGGATAGAGACACCATATATTCCATGATGCCGGCTACTGAAAACGGAAACAATGTGCATGTGCGTCGGGTGTATTCCTCCGACTCGCGCAACTATCTGCTTACCAATAGTGAAGGAATATATGCCTATGATGAAAAGCAGAAGAAATATGTGCAAGAAGCGGCAAATGTGCCGGAGCTTTCCCATGCCTTAATCGGTGGCTTTCATATTGACAAGAAAGGACGCAAATGGGTGGGGACTGCAGAAAGTGTGCAAATCTATAGCTCGGAGTGGAAACTGCTGAAGCAATTTGGCTTTCAGGAAAAGAAAGGCTCCATCGTGTCGGCATTCACCCCATTGCAAAATGGGAAAATGCTGGTTTCGACCTATTCCAACCTGCTTTTGGTGTTTGACACGAATGAGGATGAAATAGCCGAACCACGCCATATAAGACTGCCATTTGACAATGCGACAAATGTGCATAAAGACAGATCTGGACGCTACTGGATGATGACGGATGGCGATGGACTTTGGTACACTGATGACATGGATAGTGAGCATCTGGAATTTACCGAGATCCGACCTTATACCGCGCAAAACAATGAAATCTCTAAAATCTATGCTTTGACGGAAGATGCCAAGGGCAACATTTGGATTGGAACATATAATTCGGGCATCTGGGGGTATATACGCAATCAGAATGAAAGTGTGTACTACTCCGGGCAAAAAGGTTTCCCAAGTGTGATGTGCTCTGGCTTTGCAAGTGATGACAATGGCAACCTGTGGATAAGTTCTGACGGTAACGGGTTGTATAAGGTAAACACCAATTTCCAGAGAATTGAACGCATTAACCTGCCGAGCGCCAATATGCTCTCTATGGGGGTGAGTGCGCACAACAGCAACGACCTTATTATCGCCACCTGGGGGCATGGGGCATTGAAATACAACATACGGACGGGCGCTTGTGAAAAAATGCGTTTCCCGGGAATTGATGTGACGAACGACTATGATATTGTAGTGTGTCGCTACAAAGGAAAAGACTGTGTCGGCACCACAGGCGATGGCTTTTATGTGGAGAATGACGGACATTGGTCGCGCCTTGCCCCTGGTGGACACAAAAATTCTCCTTATCCTAATCTGTGGACACGCAAAATCGTTGACGGCCTTAATGGCGTGGTCTGGATTGCGACGTCGAGCACCATTTGGCGCTGCCAGGGAGATGAACTGGAAGCCCTTCTGCCCGATTTGGCCAAACAACATGAACTGAAACCCTTACTGGTCAACGACATCGTGGTTGCGCGCAGTGGTGAACTGTATGCAGCCACCACGGCAGGCGTGTTGCGCATTAGTGAAGATGGAAAAAAGATAGACAAACTCCATTTCCTTCCCGTAACTAACTATCCTATTATCTTGGAAGACCTTAATGGGTATATCTGGGTGGCAGGGGCAGAAGGGGTTTATTCGTTCAACCCGACCAACGAGTCTTATATGAAACGCATAGGTCCATATACCGACAACACGCGTCACCGCTTCTCCCTTCGTGCTGGCTATGTGGATCAAAAAGGCCGATTGTATTTTGGCAGCAATGCCGGTTTCCTTTGTTTTAACCCGAACGACACTTACGACCAAAGTCCGATCACTTGTTTTTCTTTCTCCAACCTGATGATAGACCATGAGAAGGTGAAACCTTACAGCGGTATATTGAAGGATGGAAAACTGTCGTCGCTTAATAGTATTGAGTTGGCTCACGGGCAGACTAATATAAGTGTGGAAGTGGATTTGGTGGATTTTGATGAACTCAACCAAGCGAAGTGCCGCTACCGCTTGATTGGTTTGCACGAAGACTGGCAGGAACTCGATTTAGGAAAAATCATTTCTTTCAATCATCTGCCTAAAGGGGAATACACTTTGCAGGCGCAGGCGTTTCGATTCAACGACAATTCGCCGAAAAAGAGCATCACGCTTCAAATCATCGTTTTACCGCCTTGGTGGGCCACATGGTGGTTCCGCACTTTGCTTTTCCTTATAACATGTGGATTTATTGGCGTCATCATCTGGCGACGCATGAAATTGTTGGAGGAGAACCAGGTGAAACTGACGGAAATGGTAAACAGCCGCACCAAGGATTTGCAGAATGCATTGAATGAGAAAAACCGATTGATCTCGGTGGTTGCTCACGACTTGAAGAATCCGATGTTTGCTATTGTCAGTTCTTTGGGAAACTGGATCAGCAAGAATGGCGTCACCTGCAATGAGGACCAGGTAAGGCCGGTGAAGGAGGTATATACGAGTGCTTCCACGCTCCAGATGGAGATGGAAAAACTGCTCGACTGGGTACAGAGTGATAAGATGGCGCAAAACTGGAAGCCCGTTCCTGTGGATTTGGCGTCTGTGGCGCGTGGTGTGCACCAGTTGCTTGGCAAGCAGGCCATAATGAAGGGTGTAAGTATAAAGAGCGATATTAGTTTGAGCCGATGCGTGATTGCGGATATGCGCTCTGTCGAAATCATCATACGAAATCTGGTCAGCAACAGTATCAAATTCACTAAACGAGGCGGCTGTGTCTCCATTTCAGGCAAAGAGGTGAATGGAGAGGCGTTGATAGAAGTGTCGGACAATGGCGTGGGTATGAAGAGCGACCAGTTAAAGCAACTCATGCAAATTTGTTCACATAAGAGCACCTTGGGCACGGATCGGGAGTCAGGTTCAGGCATGGGCGTGGAAATCTGTCAGATTTTTGTGCAACGAAACGGGGGAGTGCTTCACATCAACAGTAAAGCCGGTGTGGGAACATCCATTAGTTTCACACTTCCATTGAGCGAAACACCTTCACAGGGAATGGATAGAAGCGAATTGATACCGGATGGACATATCTACAATGATAAGGTGACGATAGAAACCGATATGCTTACGGGTTCAACACTGCTTTTGGTGGACGATGATGAACTCCTCAGAAACAGTCTGCGCGATCAACTCAGCAAACATCTGAAGGTCCTGACGGCGGCGAATGGTGCGGAGGCGTTGGAGATCATCAACGAACAGAATGTTGATTTGGTGGTAAGCGACGTGAGTATGCCTGTAATGAACGGGCAGGAACTGGCGCATAAACTACAAGAAGGGAAAAATACGGCACATATTCCACTCTTGTTTATCTCTGCCAACAGCGAAGAAAAAGACCGCCTGGAATGCTTGAAGACGGGTGCAATGGACTATATATGCAAGCCGTTTAGCCTGAATGAACTGTTGATGAAACTCAACAACAGAATGAGATTCCGTCAGCATATGCAGAAGGAGGTGATGCTCCGGATGATGGAGGAAGGCGGAATGAAGATGCATGGGAATCCTGCGGAGAATGTGTCGGCTGATGGGAATCCTGAGACGGAGGATCAAATGGCGCCGGAACTTCAGAAGGTGATGGAACTGCTGGAAGAGCACTATGCCGACTACAATCTGCAGATCGACGACATTGCAAAAATGATGGGTATCAGTCAGAGTACACTGAGCAGAAGGGTGAAGTCTTTGTCTGGTAAAACACCGGTGGAATTATTGTCTGTTTTCCGTCTGAGCAAGGCGAAATCCATGATACTTGAGTGTAAGGCATCGGGTAAGGTGGTATCAATTGGAGACATCGCCATAAAGGCTGGTTTTACCGATCCGTCTTACTTCACCCGCCGGTTTAAAGAGTATTACGGAAAGACGCCAAGCCAAATAATGGAAAGGGAATAACATACCATATCTAAAAAGATAGTGCCAAAAACATCGATTTCATCGGAGTTTTTGGCACTTAACATTTTTTTTGAAGAATATCTTTTACAGAGTGCCGATAATTTTCTAACAGCATACCTGCAAAAGAAATTAACTTTGCAACCAACAAAGGATGGTAGTGACAATAGACCAACTACCGGTTATAAAGAACTCAGTTCCCGACTATCCGGCGATTGAATAGAAAAAAGAGTTTTTAATAATATGTAGTTAGTTACTTACTTTACACACACATTAAGTCCTGACATGGATTTACCGGCACAGAAGCGTGAGCAGATGTGAACGAAATAACCTACGTTGCTGAAACGTGGGTTTTTTATTTTTGGGGAAGATAACCTTTATCTTCTAAATTTCGTTGTGGATGAGTTTGTAGGCGATGGAGCCGGGTTTAGGAGTGGCAGGGCAGTCTTCCCGGCGGAACCAGCCCGCATTGGCTATTTCATCTTCCTGTACTTTGATTTCTCCGCTCTCGTATTCCGCTGTGAACGCCAGCATCAGTTGATCAGGGAATGGCCAGCTTTGGCTCCCACGGTAACGGATGTTTTTAACGTGTATGCCTGTCTCTTCAAAGATCTCTCGTGCCACGGCATGCTCTGCCGATTCTCCCACTTCAATAAAACCCGCCAGACAGGAATAGACGTCGCTGTTGCGCTGTGCATGCCGGGCTAAAAGGATTTCATCGCCTTTGCTTACCAAGACGATCATACAAGGCTCTATACGCGGGAAAAGCACAGAGTCGCATTTTTCGCATTTCTTTGCCGACACTCCTTCCGCCCAGGTGAGTGGAGAACCGCATCGGGCGCAAAAACGATGTCCGCTGTGCCATGAAAGCAGGGCACGGGCACGTGCCAGTCGGTAATTATCCTCCCCATCCAAGAGCGCAAAAGCCTCCCGAATTGTTTTAAATCCATATTCGGGTGGCAGTTGAGTGTCTGGCTTCAGTTCAATAGCGCAAAAATCATTTTCCTTTTCTGCCAGGTGAGAATCTGCCAAATGTTTGAGTTTTTCCAAATCGTCCGGCGTGAATGGTTGACCATCTGTTCTGACCACCATATCTCGTTTTGCCAAGGCGAAGGCATAGCGCATGGATTGGGTGGGATTTTCTATAATTGCCATAATTTGATATTTTTCTGCAAAATTAGGGAAAAGAGGATAATACACAAAAAGCCCCCGAAAGTTGGTGTGACTTTCGGGGGCTGTGTGGTATTTGCTTGCCAAAGGCAGATTACTTTCTGGTGAGGATGGCAGGCAATTCGTTAGGAGTGAGGTCTTCGTTGACTACAGGGAAGTCGCCTTTGTAGCACCAGTGGCAGTTGGCGATATTGTGTTCGCGGAAGATGCTGATGATATCTTCGTACCATCTCAGGCGGGTCTCCTGTGGAATGAACTTAGGGTAAGCGCCATATTCGCCGCAATAGAGGTGAAGACCGAGGGAGTCGGCTTTCCTGATAGCCATGTTCATGTGGTCGAACATGATATCCTTAGTGTATTCACCGTTCATTCCTTCGATAATCTTGCGCTGATTAGCGGAAAGTTTAGCCAAGTCAGCACTGTCAACAGGCACGCCAGGGTAGGTTACCTTTCCGTTGTAGAAGGCGTATTCAGTCCAAGGAGCCTGGTGGTGAGTGATGAGGCTTGGTTCGTAGAAGTGGAAGCTGAGCACGAGATATTTGTCGTTTTCAGGAACGCGCAAAGAGTCGAATGTCTGAACAATCTGCCAACGGTTAGAACCGAAGATGATAGTTCTTTCCTTTTCAGTCTCACGGATGCCGTTAACCATCTTTTCAACCAACTTGTTCCAGTCTTCGCAGGTAGGAGCAACAGGTTCATTCATCAATTCGTAAGCCAGGCGGTCGTTAGGGTACTGCTGAAGGTCTTTCTGCAAGTCTTTCCAGATCCAAACGATTTTTTCCTGTTCCTTAGGGTCTTGGAAGAGGGTGTTAGGGTGTTCGTTTTCGCTGTTGAAATGGTGTGAGCGGACGATGTGGAGATCGACAACGATGTTCATGCCGTTTTCGAGCGACCATTTGATGGCGTTGTGCATCAAGCCGAAGGCTACGGTGTCGCGGTTCATTTGTTCGTCGTAAAGATGTTCCTCGTCAACAGGGAGACGAACGAAATCGAAGCCCATGGCTGCGATAGAGTCGAAGTCTGCTTTGCAGATCTGTTTAGAGCGTTCCTCGCCGCGCGATTTTGACTGCGAGAGCCAGTGGCTGACGTTCACACCATTTTGAAGTCGGAGTGTGGCATACGTTTTCTGACAACAAGTTGTAGAGTCGTTTTCGTTAGTTGGTTTGTTCTCAACCTTAGAAACACAAGACGCCAAACAAAGCGCCAAAAGAGAAGCTGAAAATAATTTAGTTTTCATTTTCTATAATGTTAGTATTTTGATAATGCTAAAGTACAAAAAAAATGGATTCGTTGGATTCTTATCTTCAAAATCGTGTCGAAATCTCTTCGGTGGAGGTGGCAACCAAAGCAAAATAATCTATTCCGCCTTTTATCCAACCAAAAATAGTAAAACCACTCTATATTTCACGGAATCTCATATTTTTTGCCACATTCCGTGAATTATAAGCATATTTTAGCGCTATATTTCACGGAATCTCACAAATCAGTACGAAAATAAATCGTATCGGCAAAGGTTTGTTGGGATGAGGTCGTTGAGGTCTGGATGTTTCATACAGACAGATTGTCTTTACATTGGATGAATTAAGTGTGATTCGGAAAAATATGTTACATTTGTAAATTAGGTAATTTTTTGTCACAAAATTTAAATATCATTATGAAAAAGAGACTTATCCTTCCTGTTGCAATGCTTTCCCTATTGTTTGCAGCATGCAACAACGCACAGCCTGAAAAGGCTGGTGCTGATACTACCCCCAATGCAGAGACAGTTTCCACACAGCAGCCTACTGAAGACGCAAAAGAAAGTGTGGGACAACCTGTTGGGGAACAGCAGGCGCAAGAGCAGCCGGCAGAGGAATCTGAAAACAAAGAGATAGAGTCATCAACTTTCGAAAAACTCACTAAAGGCAACATCAAGGTGAAGGGCTCGGCCGACATTGTCGGTTTCTGCGAGGCGATTCTTCCTATTGCCAATGCCTATTACTCATACGAAGACAACAAAGCCGATATGTATGAAGGAATGGACAAAAAGGCGGGTTACTGGTCTCAATCGGAGGAAGGTGGAGGCAGCATCCGCATGGAATGCTGTTTCTGGAACAGAACCGACAAAAAGAAACTGGTGGCCTATAGCGAGGATGTGCACGATTTAGACGTTAAGGGGAATGTGACTTACAAAACCTGCCTTTGTTTCTTCCTCTACAACGAGGCAACCAAGGAATTGGAACCCATTGAGGCACCTATCAATGGTTCTTTTGAAAAATGTGTGAATGAAGGTGATCACATTTCTGTAAAACTTCCTCAAAAGGGTAAGGACATAAAATATACTGTTGGAGAAGAGTGTTGGGGTGAAGCTGTAAAGACTCTCAAATGGAATGGTATGGGCTTCGATAAAATGTGATTTCCAATGACTGAACTCGAACTCGAAATAAAGAAATATGCCGATGCCTATTATCAGGGTAATGAGATTATCAGCGATTCGGATTACGACGCACTTATTGCCAAACTGAAGAAGGAACAGCCCGATTCCGAACTTCTCAAGAAAGTGGTGGGCAGTGACCTGAAAGGTGTATCGACCAAGTATAAACTCGACGCCACGATGGGCACGCTGGAGAAGTGCAACACGGATGAAGAGATGAGGGAGTGGTGGTACAAACATCCACACGACAATCTTATTGCCGAGCTGAAAATTGATGGGAATGGCCAGTTGCTGACGTATGTGAACGGAAAGTTGGCTTATGTCCGTTCGAGAGGCGATGGTGAATATGGTGACGACACCACAGTCAATGTGACGAAAGTGCAAGGGGTGCCCACCCAGTTGTCGGCCGATTTCAATGGCAGTGTTCGTGGTGAGGTGGTTATGTTTCGCTCCACATTTGAAAAGCATTTCCCAGAGGGTAAAAATCCGAGAAACATGGCTGCGGGCATCATAAAACGTCTCGACGGTCAGGGGTGCGACAAACTCAATTTCATAGCATACGATTTGTTTGACAAAGACAACAAACACGATGCTTCGGAGGCGGACAAACTTCAGTTTTTGAAGAGTAACGGATTCAATATTCCACGCTTTGAGGTCAACCCTACACTTGAAAGCCTAAAAATCTGGAAAGATTCGCTTGACCCCAATGGCGAGATTCCGTGCGACGGAATCGTCATAAAGCAGAATATTGTCAATAAAGAAGATTTGATGCGTCACACGCCACTCAATAATGTGGCTTACAAGCCCAACTGTCAGTCGGCGGTAACCACCATCAAGCGTATTATCTGGCAATTGAGGGGGAAATTTTTCGGTCCGGTGGCCGAAGTGGAGCCGGTAGAGTTGGAAGGAACGACCGTGTCGAAAGCCAGTCTGTCTAATGTCAACATTATGAACGAACTGGGCGTTTATGAAGGGGCCGAAGTGATTATGACCAAGCATGGGCTTATCATTCCGCAGGTCGATAAGGTGCTGTATCCAAAGCAGCATGCATTTTCCGTTCCGGTCATTTGCCCTGTGTGTGGCGGGGATGTGGTGGTCAATGATTCCGGGATTCCCGTATGTGTAAATCCTGCCTGCCCCAAGAAGGTGGGCCATCGTTATAGCCGCCTCTTCAAGGTGTTTGACGTTAAGGGAGCCGGTGAGGCCTTTTTGAAAAACCTGGAAGACATCAGTCTGCCAGTGGAGGATTTCTTTGCCATGTGCATGTCCGATGAAAAGAGCATTCTCAATCAGTTTGCAGGCGGTGTGAATGGAGAAAAGATTTACGCACAGATGCGTGAGGCGTTGGCGCAGCCTGTAACAGCAGCCCAGTTTCTGGCAACCTTCGATTTGAAACTGTTTGATGAAAAGAAACTCAATCAGTTGGGAAACAAATCGCTCGACGAGATACTGGCTTTGAAATATGAAGATATAATTGCGATTGATGGTTATGCAGATACCACTGCCAATGCGCTTTTGGACTTTCTCAGTTCTTATGCTGCGGAAATCGACAGTTTGCGAAAGTTCTTTATCTTCAAGAGTGTGGATGAAATGGCGGCAGAAAAAACGGAAGTGGCAGGTCCGAGTGTTTGTTTCACAGGAGCTTGTCCGGGTTACTCGCGCAGCCAGTTGACGGAAATGGCAAGTGGCAGATATGTGGTGAAGGACACCGTATCCAAGGATTTGGATATCTTGGTTTGTGCCGATCCTAATTCTGGCAGTTCAAAGTTGCAAAAAGCAGCCAAAAATGGCACCAAACTAATGTCTTACGAAGAATTCTTAGCTACTTTGGAGCAATAGCCGCAAAGTAAGATGCATAAAAATCAGAAACCCCGAAAGTTGAAAAAACTTTCGGGGTTTCTTATGGCGATATTCTGTTATTTCCCGATGAAATCGCACACCAGGTTGATCTGCTCTGCAATGGATGAGCCAAATTTGCCATCGAAGAATGCGCTGCCAATGGTGAAAGCCCAAGGCTGGACTTCCTTGATGAAGCGCAGTCGGTCGTAACTGTCGATACTGCCTGCCACGCAAACATGAGTACCGGTTTTCGACACCACATCTGCAATCAGTTGTTCGGCGTTGTCATCATAGCGATAGCCCAGGAGGTCGATGCCGAACACCCCTTTCGTTTTCAGTTCCTTCGCTTCTTCCACCATAGACTCGATGCTGCCTTGAAGAATGGAAGGCCGACCTACGATGTTGCCCACAAAAGGCATATAGGCGAGGTCGTGTTTTTGACAATACTGGTGGATAGACGTGCTGTAGCAAGTGCCCATCAGGACATCAACCCCACAAGCAACTGCCATCTGCGCACCTTCAAGTCCTTCCGCCTCGGTGTAGGCAACGACCTCCAGCACTGTGCGTTTGCCACACGCTTTCATCCTGGCGTAGATGCGTTTCATCTCCTCAATGGGGAGTGGCTGTTCCTTAAATCCCCAATACAGTGCTTTAGTGTCTTTGCACTGTTCAAAGACCTCGTATGCGTTCTTCACAGTGAGGTCGTTGTGGGTGAGCATCACAATGAGTTCAGGTTTCATGATTATCCTTTCAAGCAAGCAAGATATTGGTGTATTGTTTCCTCAATGCCAAAATAGAGGGCATCGCTGATGAGAGCATGACCGATAGACACTTCGTCCACCCATGGAATGCGTTGGTGGAAGTATGTCAGATTTTCAAGGCTCAAGTCGTGTCCGGCATTAAGTCCAAGCCCGCATTCGCGCGCCACCTCTGCTGCGGCCACATAGGGCTGGATAGCCTTTTCACGATCGGCGGCATATTGAGAAGCGTATGCTTCTGTGTAGAGTTCCACACGGTCGGCACCTATTTCGGCTGCTTTCCGTATCATTTCAGGGATGGGATCCACAAAAAGAGATACGCGGATGCCGTGGCGCTTAAACTCTGCCACGATGGTGCGCAGATAGTCGGCATGTTTGACCGTATCCCATCCGGCGTTGCTGGTAATGGCGTCTTCCGCGTCTGGCACGAGTGTCACTTGTGCGGGTTTCACCTTGCAGACCAACTCAATAAACTTTGGCACAGGGTTGCCCTCAATGTTAAATTCCTGGGTGAGAAGGGGACGGAGTTCGGTCACATCGGCGTAGCGGATATGTCGCTCGTCGGGTCTTGGATGCACCGTTATGCCCTGCGCTCCAAAGCGCTCGCAGTCCAAGGCAAACTTAACTATATTGGGCATGTTGCCGCCGCGTGCGTTGCGGATGGTGGCAACTTTATTGATATTTACGCTTAACTGTGTCATCTTTTTTTGTTTTTTTGGCAAAAGTATTCCGTTTTCGGAGAATAGAAAAGACGTTGTTCCGAACGAGCAAACGATTGTTCCGAAATACGCAAACATTTGTTTTAAAAGAAACCGATTTTCCTGAAAACCGAAAAAGAGGAAGTGCAAAGTCGGTTTGAGAAGTTGACAGACAAAATAACAAACTTATGGTATTAGTGGAATGGTCAAAATCGTGTAAATTTGTAAAAAATTAAAGGTGATCTCTATAAAATAAAATTATGGCAATAGCACAAACACTCACAGAGTTGATTGGTAACACACCGCTACTCTCATTGAATAAATTCTCTGCCAAGCAGGGATTGGAAACATCCATCATAGCAAAGATAGAGTCGTTCAACCCAGGAGGAAGCGCCAAAGATCGTATTGCATTGGCAATGATTGAAGATGCCGAGGCGAAGGGGATATTGAAACCCGGCGCTACGATTATTGAGCCGACTTCCGGCAACACTGGTGTTGGTCTTGCTTTGGTTAGTGCGGTAAAGGGCTATCACCTTATCCTTACCATGCCAGAGACCATGAGTATCGAACGTCGTAATCTGGTGAAGGCCTATGGGGCGGAAGTCCGCCTGACCAGTGGTCGTGAAGGTATGGCAGGAGCGATTAAGGTGGCAGAGGAATTGAGAGCCAGTATTCCCGGTTCGGTGATTCTTCAGCAGTTTGAGAATCCTGCAAACCCTGCAAAGCATTATGCGACAACAGGTCCAGAGGTTTGGGAGCAAACAGAAGGAAAGATAGATATTTTTGTTGCCGGCATTGGTACCGGAGGAACCATCAGTGGCATTGCCAAATATTTGAAGGAGAAGAATCCGGCCATTAAGGTATATGGTGTGGAGCCAGCCACATCGGCAGTGCTCAATGGAAAGCCAAGCGGTCCTCACAAATTGCAGGGAATAGGTGCTGGCTTCGTGCCTAAAACATATAATTCGGAAGTCGTGGATGAAGTCTTGATGATTGAAAACGACGATGCCATTCGCACTGGCAGAGAACTGGCGCAGCAGGAAGGTCTGCTTGTAGGTATCTCGTCGGGAGCGGCTGCCTATGGCGCAGCATTGTTGGCAAAACGCCCAGAAAATAAAGGGAAGACAATTGTAACCCTTTTGCCAGACACAGGTGAGCGCTACTTATCTACGGTGCTTTATGCATTTGACGAGTATCCGCTTTAATTTAGACAGGTGATGGTTTATTATAAGGGTGCCACATTTTGTGGTGCCTTTTTTTGTCTCTACCAAACGTATGTGATATAATCCACTATTTTTTGCGATTTCCCTGCCGCCCGCTTGCCCTTACTTTTGCATTGAAATTAAACTAATACATTACATGGGGAGGAAAATAAGGATTATATCGAGGCAGAGTCCGTTGGCGCTATTGCAGGTCAACGAGGTGCTTTGTGCGTTGCCTCTAGATATTGAGTACGAAGTGATCAAGACAACTTCGTATGGTGACAGACACAAGAATGTGTCGTTGATGAGTGATACGGTTTCACCGGATTTTTTCACGAGAGAACTTGATAGCGCTCTCAGAGACGGGGTTGCGGATATTGCTATCCATTCGGCTAAAGATCTTCCATATCCATTGCCTTTGGGAATTGAGGTTGCGGCTTTGACAAAGGGAGGAGACAAGAGTGATTCGTTGGTGTCTAAAAATAATGTGAAATTGGCCGATTTGCCGTCTGGCAGCAGGATTGGAACAAGTTCTGCAGTGCGAAAATCGGAGTTGCTGGCCTTGCGAAACGACATTGAGGTAGTTCCGATTCGTGGTACTATTGAGGAGCGAATAACCCAGGTGGACAATGGCTTTGTTGACGCCCTTATTGTTGCGACGTGCGCATTAGACAGGTTAGGCATCAGCCATCGTGCTGCTGAAAAACTCCCTTTCAAAACGCACCCTTTACAAGGAAATCTGGCTATCACTGTCGGGAGCAAATCTCCTGAATGGATAGGTGATCTTTTTGCTCCGTTTGATATTCGTAGGAATTTCGGGAAAGTGACACTTGTCGGATTCGGGCCTGGTGATCCTGATTTGTTGACAATAAAAGGCTATAAAGCATTGGAACATGCCGATGTGATATTTTATGACGATCTGACCAATGAATCTTTTTTGAAACAGTTTAAGGCTGAACAAATATATGTCGGGAAACGCTCTGGCAAGCACAGCCACCATCAGGATGATATAAATGAACTACTTTATCAGTCCGCCATTCAAGGCAATGAGGTGGTGAGACTGAAAGGTGGTGATCCGATGCTGTTTTCCCATGGAAGGGAGGAAGTGGATTTCTTACGTTCAAGAATGGTCGATGTGGAGATTGTTCCAGGCATCAGTTCTGGCAATGCGCTTGCTTCGCTTCTGCAAATACCGCTTACACATCGTGGCGTGGCTCGCAGTGTGGCGATGGTGCTGGGCCATAGTGAAGAACCACAGACTGTTGATGCCGATACTCTGCTTTACTACATGGGAGGATCATCCATTAGTAAGATTGCCAATGCGTTAATTGATTCCGGTCGAGCAACGGAGACTCCTGTCGCCATTGTCACCAATGTCTCATTGCCTAACCAAAGAGCAGTATATTCGTCTTTAAAAGAATTGAGGTATGCTGTGTTTAAGGATACACCAGTATTGCTGATGATAGGCAATGTGGTGAGATTTGTGGCTGAAACGACGTCGCAGATGACCTACGACACTGGCACGCAGTCGTCCACTCCGTTGATTTCGATTACTCCACTAAATGTTGAAATAGACACGTCAAAAGCCGACTGGATAGTGTTTACTTCAAGATATGGCGTAAGGTGTTTTAATGGAGACACGAAAGGCAAACATATTGCAAGCGTTGGTCCTGCAACGTCGGCTGAACTTAAGGAATGTGGAATTACGCCTGACTTCGAATCTCCAACAGAGTCGGCTGAGGGGTTGTTGGCTTTTTTCGGCAACCATAAGCCGCAACATATTATTCTGCCGCGTTCAGATAAAGGTTTGAAAGCATTGAGCGATGGCTTGATGGTGCAAGGTCATAGAGTGGAAGACATCCCTGTGTACACAAACAGGCTGAACGAAAATGCCCAACCTGTTGATTTGAATAAAGTGGACAAGGTGGTCTTCTCTTCCCCATCAGCGGTAGAGGCTTTCAAAACACTTTATGGGAACAACGTTCCTAAACATTTATTATTAATCGCTAAAGGAAAAACGACTTATGAAACGATTCAGACAATATAGACTTTCGCAGGAAATTAGAGACCGATATGCTGATGTTCAACCTATAGAATCTCAGGACTTCATTTATCCGTATTTCGTGGTTGATGGCAGCGGACGCAAAGAACCCATCAAAACGATGCCGGGCATCGATCGATTCTCAATAGACACCTTGCTTGACGACATAGCAGACCTGATTAAAGTGGGGATTGACAAGGTGTTGTTGTTCGGCGTGATACCGCAACAGGAGAAAGATGCCCAAGGGACTGCAGCCTATAGTCCGGACAATCTAATCTCGCGGGCAGTGAAAGCCATAAAGAAGAGGTATCCGAAAATCATCGTATTTACCGATATCTGTTTGTGTGAATATACAAGCCACGGTCATTGTGGTTTGCTTCAAAACAACGATGTGGACAACGACAGCACATTGCCACTGCTTGCTGAGATGGCTTATCAGCATGCTCTGGCTGGAGCGGATTTCGTAGCGCCATCGGCAATGATGGACGGACAGATAGAGGCATTGCGACAGAGGCTTGACAGCGATGAACGAACAAAATCCACACGCATTCTTGCCTATTCGGCTAAATATGCATCGGCTTATTACGGACCATTCCGAGATGCGGCTGATTCTGCGCCATCGTTTGGCGATCGCAAGACTTATCAAATGGATTATCGTACAAAAAATCAGCCTCTTGAAGAAATAAAAGCCGATATTGAAGAAGGGGCGGACTGGATTATGGTGAAGCCTGCTATGGCTTATTTGGATATCATCTATCGTGCTGCACAGGAGTTCCCTGCATATCCGTTGGTGGCCTACCAAGTGTCTGGCGAGTATTCAATGTTATTAAATGCGGCTTTTATGGGCTTATTCGACGAACGCCGTATCTTCCATGAGTCGTTGACAGCCATCCGACGTGCGGGAGCAAAATATATCATATCTTATTACGCAAAGCGATATTGTCTTGAAGGATTGGCATCAAATGGTCTTAAGAAAAGTATTGAATAATGAATTTCTTGCCAATAAACATAAATATTGAAGGGAAAAAGATTCTCATCATTGGGGGTGGAAAAGTAGGATTGCATAAGGCCTCCATTCTTCACCGTTTTACCAGTGAGGCTACAGTGATATCTCCGCATTTCAAAGAAGAGTTTGAAGACCTTCCGTTCACACTTATTCAGAAGGAGTATGAACCAACAGATCTTGATGGCGCCCTGCTCGTCTATGTCTGCACCGAAAATTCCCAACTAAATGAACAGATCAAGCGAGATGCCGAGCAACAGCATGTCTTGGCAAGCGTATGTGATAATCCATCATTATGTGATTTCACATCGCCGGCCATCTATAAAGATGGAGATTTGACCGTAGCTGTGGCGAGCAATGCCAAAGATGTGCATTTAAGTATGCGTATTCGAGATTCAATCAAGTCTAATATTCAATTGATTAAAGATAGAGCAACAGCATTTGTATCAATATATAAGAAGTGATGGCTGCAAAGGGTAGATAGACGTCATGTTGCTATTTCCCCAAGAAAGAAGTGGAATCATATCACATACGTTTGGGATATGATTCCACTCTTATGTGTGATTTTTGCTCCATTGGCTTGTCTGTAATTTTGCATTCAGATTAAACTAATACAGGCAACAATGGTAAATTCAATAATCGTAAACAACAGAGGCGAGTCGCCAACTTTTCTTTATCCGAGAGAAGATGGTGTATTGCTTAAAACGTGTGCCCGTACAGAATTGTATTGGGGCGACGGAGATATATCGGACGGAACTGCCAGACATCTGTTTCGTGTGGCGGCCGGTTTGGAGTCTCCTCTTTTGGGGGAGGCGGCTATCCTTGGTCAAATCAAACAATCATATTTTGAAGCAAAAAAAACGGGTAAACTTCCGTCGTCTATCAACAAATTGTTTCAGACTGCTGTCTATGTGGGACATCGTGTGAGATCTGAAACGGGCATAGCGCGTGGTGCTGTGTCTTATTCTCAGGTGACGGTGGATATTCTTTGCCACGAACTTCCTGATCTTGGGAATAAGGTGGTGAGCATCATCGGTGTCAATGAACTTACAGAATCTATCCTTAATTTTCTTGTGGCGCGGGGGGCTACCAACATCCTGCTCGCCAACCGCAGCCTGAATAAGGCAGAGGAGATAGCCCACAAACACGGCAATGTGGAGGCTTTTTCTTTGAGTGAGAAACGGGATTTACTAGGTTTATCGGATGTTGTGATATGTGCAACGTCTGCCCCACATACGATCATTAGACGTGCCGATTTGCCTTTTGGCAAACCGCAACTTCTTTTTGACCTTGCCAATCCGCAGGATATAGAGAGCGGCGTTGCTGATCTCGCAGGGAAGAGGCTTTTCAGCCTTCAGCAGGTTGAGGCGTTGGCGCAGCAAAACCTGCAGAACCGTGCCCTTGAGATAAGCAAATGTGAGGCGATAATAGAAGAGGAGATTGCCAATCTGCAGCATTGGCAGCAGTATCGGAAAAAAATGGTCGGATGAAATGATGGCACTGAAAAAGCCAACCCTTTTCGGCAAGGATGAAAAAATGAAGGGATTGCGTCGTCAAATCGGTGCAATCCCTTTTTTCATATGCAATATGCCTTTT
>JAGHUM010000085.1 GCA_018064855.1 Candidatus Physcocola equi | reverse complement strand
AATAAACAACCATTGACAAATGAAATCAACCATTTGGAATGGAAGATAACCACTCTGCAAATTTCAGACTCTTGTTTATTACAAATAATTGTTGTATATTTACATATGGTTTTCCGAGTAAAGTGCTCATGTGGTCACCCAAAGGCGAACCGCTGGTTGATAGCTAAAATCAATCCCCTTTGAGTTTCAGCCACTTACACCAATATTCAAACGTTTTTCAAGCGTTCTGTATTGGAAAGTGAAAATTTTGCATCGGGAAGTAAATCGAGAATGATCAGGATGGTATTGGTATGTAACATAGTAGCCATCATCAAACAATGATACTGGCATGTAGTCGCGACACCATATATCGTTTATTGTCGCAATAATTAGCCATATAATTGAAATTTACTTCGTTACCACCCCATTCAACAACATGGTCATTGTTATAGCATTCTTCTGACCATTCTTCTTCCATGTATTCGGTGTGAAGGCACTCATCACTACAGTAGTAGGCTACACCCATATCTACGCAATAGCCTTCACATATCAATTTACCACATTCTGAGCATCGTCTACAAGTTCTGTCTGTGTCCCATCAATAATGCATGAAAGACTCTGCAATTACGTCCTCGCTGGTTTTGACAGTTTAATGTGCGTTACGACGATTTCGAGCCAAAAAACATCGCAAAATATGCGTTATTTCAATGATTTTTTTTGGTGGATCTACATTATGTCAGTAATTTTATCGCAGAATTTGCGACGAAATGCATTGTAGAATGTCGCATTTACTTACGAATAAACGACCCAACCCAAGATTCAAACATTTATCCAACTGTTTTTCAGCACTTTTATAAAAAACAATTCAAAAAAAAATATATATTATCTTTATCATTTATTACGGGTAACTGATTATTAAAAAATTCACCAAAGTATTGTCATAATTATTATTAAGAGATTACCTATGAAAAGAGTTATACTAACATTATTAACTGTATTTATATTTTTTAATTTGTTTTCTTTAGAAAAAGCACAATTGTTCCTAATAGATGGGACATATAAAGAAATCAAAATCAAGCTAATTGCAAAAGACTTTATCGAATATATACCTCTTCATCAAAACATTATATATAGAGAGGAAAAATCAAACATCAAATATATTATTTACAAAAAAAATGGGAGAAAAGAAATTTTCACAGAATCTAATGTAGATTCAGGAAAAAGAAATATTGAAAATCATGAAGATACTACAGGTGTTTTTCATGATAAAGAAAGTTTAAGTACTAATACAGCTATAGAGTCTGGTAATTTAAGAGCACATTGGTCAGGTAAGTGGTATGCGACTGATGCAAAAATATATCTTTATATTAATGAAAAAGAATTTGGGCCTTACTCATTAATAAAAGGGTTTGATGTAGAAAATTTACCAATGACAAGGACAACTACCATAAAAGTAAAAATGGCTATAAGAAGCCATCAAGGAACATTCCAATTGGACACAAAGAAAAATTATACAATTCTAATCTCTCAAAGTAGAGCCAGTGGAGGAATAAAATTCACTGTTCAAGATGACAATGGGCAAACTATTAAAGAAGAATAATAACGAGCTTTCAACTGGTTAAAGTTGATGATTTTACATTCATAAAAATTGATACTATACAAAATCTAATGTCAAATTTACTGCAAACCGAACTTATACTATCACTGAAGATTCTCACCCAAAGAATGTTGGAAAAACAATAATGAATACTTATCAAAATTTACATCTATGAAATCATTCGGATCAAAACCGTGGATGTTTCCACAACCAGTGCTTATCATCGGCACTTATAACGGAAATGGAGTCGCTAACGCTATGAACGCAGCCTGGGGCGGAACTTGGGACATGCATGAGATAATCATCAGCATGGGAAGCCATGCCACAACTGACAATCTCAAGTTACACAATGGAGAGTTTACAGTTGCTTTCGCAACAGCAGAAACAATGGTAGCAAGTGACTTCGTGGGCATCGTATCCGCAAAGAACGACCCAGAGAAGATGGCAAAGACTGGTTGGACAATAGAAAAGGCTCCCAACGTGAATGCTCCTCTTTTCAAGGAGTTCCCCATGACAATGGAGTGCCGCATCAAGGAGAAAATTGACGAGAGCGAAACGGGCTATTATCTTGTAGCAGAAGTTGTAAATATTCTTTGCGGCGAACAATATCTTAATGAGCAAGGCAATCCTGATGTGGAGAAGATGAACATCATCTGTTACGAACCTGTAAACCACAAATACATCCAAATGGGCAAGGTCATCGGCGATGCCTTCTCATGCGGCAAAGAACTAAAATAATGATAAAATTTCAACTTCTTAGTTTTTCATTTGCTAGTGGCTTTCCGAATATTTTCACAATCCAGCAGCAAATATGCAACGACTCTATAAAATATCATCATTCATAGCAGCCAATATCACCATTGTTGTGGTGCTGGTAACAACATTGGCTCTATTTCTACCCTGCTCGTTCGACTGGATTAGCACGAGCAACATCACCCCCATGCTTGGCATTGTCATGTTTGGCATGGGGCTGACCCTGAAGCCCGAAGACTTCAAACCAGTCTTGATGCGCCCCAAAGACATTCTTTTCGGCGAACTGGCCCAATTCATTGTGATGCCATTCCTGGCTTGGTTGCTGTGCAAAGTGCTGCAACTGCCAACCGAACTCGCGCTTGGTGTGATACTGGTGGGTTGCTGTCCGGGCGGCACAGCGAGCAATGTGATCTGTTATCTTGCCAAAGGCGACATCGCCCTAAGCGTGGCCATGACAGGCGTTTCCACCCTGTTGGCACCCATTGCCACCCCAGTCTTGGTATATTTGCTTGCCGGCAAAGAAGTTGAGGTAGATATGGCGAGTATGTTTTTAAGCATCGTCCAGGTGGTTATACTTCCCATCGTTTTGGGATTCATTGTAAACACCTATTTGAGTGAAATCAGCAGGAAACTCACACCACTTCTTCCCATGGTTTCCACACTTGCCATAGCATCCATCATCGGCATCATTGTGTCCCACAATTCGGCCAACATTCTTTCCTGCAGTCTAATAGTCGGAGTCGCAGTGGTGTTGCATAATATACTCGGACTTGTACTTGGATATTTCGTGGGGAAACTCATTGGACTACCACACGACAAGCGAACCGCCATCTCCATAGAAGTCGGCATGCAGAATTCCGGACTTGCCACCTCCCTTGCTGCGAATCATTTCGCCATGTTTCCCCTTGCAGCAGTGCCAGGCGCCATCTTCTCCACTTGGCACAACTTTTCGGGAAGCATAGCGGCCTCAATATTCAGAAGAATGAAAGAATAAGCCATGATACAACAGACAGAATTTTCACTTGAAGAAAAACGAAGAGGTTATCACCTCGTAACCAGCGAAATAATGAAACATCTTCCACCATTGCCACAAACAGGTCTTTTGAATCTCTTTGTGAAGCACACCAGCTGTGCCTTGAGCGTAAATGAGAATGCGGACCCAGATGTGCGTACAGACATGGAAAAGATATTCAACCATTTAGTAAAAGAAAATGAATCTTACTACGATCATGTATTGGAAGGATCAGATGATATGCCAGCCCACGCAAAAAGTTCCATTTTGGGTGTTAGTCTCAGCATTCCAATCAGCAATGGTCATCTCAATCTTGGCACTTGGCAAGGCATTTATCTATGCGAATTCCGCAACTATGGCGGTGCCAGAAAAATAGTGGCGACCATTTACTCTTAATGTAGGAGTCTTCCAAAGCGATTCTTTCAGGGCAATTCATTATAGGCGAGGACCAACATTGCAAACTGCCACCTGAAACAACAAGAAAACAACACTGGGAAAAAGAACATTTTTTCAGAAATAAAGGCAAAGATATTTGGCAATATGTATGCACTTCTCTACTTTTGCTCCAATAACTAACCACATAACCAAAACATGTCAGATTCAAAATTTATCAGTGCTGACGGCAAAGTCAGAAACTATGGTGGCTACAATTACAGCGCACCAAGCAGCAGTGCAACCCACTACGCCGCATCTCGTTATTCAGAAAGCCAGTTGCCTAAAAAAGTGGACCTTCGTCCATACATGACCCGCGTGGAAGACCAAGGCCAGGCCAACAGTTGCACAGCCAACGCTGTGGCAGGAGCCTATGAATATCTTGTGAAAAAGAATGAAGGAATCGACTACGATGTAAGCCGCCTTTTCATTTATTACACAGCCCGCGAGAAGATGGGCGAAGAGAAAAAAGACTGCGGATCAGTCATTGCCGCAGCCATCGAGGGTTTGGAGGAAACAGGAGCTTGTTCCGAACACGTCTGGCCTTATAGCGACCAGAAGAACGCCATCACCCGCCAGCCATCGAATGAAGCTTACAACGAAGCAGAACAATATAAAATCTCCGACACTGAATTGGTACCAACCAACCTCAACGCATGGAAGCATGCCTTGGCGGAAGGTTTTCCAATCATCTTCGGCGTCAGTCTCTTTGGCTCATTCGACCAGCAGCGCCGCAAAGGCTATGTGCCAGACCCATCCAAAAACGAAGTGGGCCGCGGTTCTCACGGAAGCCATGCCATGCTCTGCGTGGGTTATTCCGACGTGGACAGAGTGTTTATCATCCGCAACTCTTGGGGAGACCGTTGGGGCGACAAAGGCTACTGCTACATGTCTTACGACTACCTCATGAACAAAAAATACAATCATGGCGACTCTTGGATTATCCGTGGATTTGACGAGGTGGAAGACGCAGAGCAAGGCTGGAGCGACGACGACGAATCGGTTTTGGTGGACCTTTGCGACGAATTTGCCAACATGGACGATGAGACATGGGAAGAGATGAACGAGGAAATGGGAGAATACAGTTTCCCAGAACGTTTAGGCTTGCTGTTTGCCGCAGCATCTTGCATGGACGACGAAATCTCGGAAGAAGAACGCAGCACAGCCATTGAATATCTTGCCACCATGTTGGAAGCATTTGGCTACGACGACCTTGATCCGGAAGGAGTTTTCGACAATGCCACTGAAATCATGGAAGAAAACGAGGATATCCTTGATGAGACCTTGGAAATTTTCAGCAACTACCTATCCGGAGAAGCATGCGCCAGCATCGTGGCTCAACTGAAAGAAGTGGCAGGAGCCGACGGCTTGGATGGCGAAGAAAGCGACTTTATCGACAACGTTGAATCCATCCTCATGTCGGGCGGAGAAGATGACGAAGATGAGGAAGTCGAAGAAGATGAAGAATGCGAAGAAGAGGAAGATGACGAAGAAGAAGACTTAGACGACTACGACAGTTTCACAGCCACACTTGGAGGTCCGGATTCAGATGAATGCTCATACATTTCCATCTGCGATGAAGATGTGTATAGTGTAGATGACGAAGATGAACTTGAGAACGTAGAAATCGTATTCACAGGAAAAAAATTCATCTCAGCCGACGAAGCCGACAACGAAATCGTATGCGAAAACGGTAATTCAGCCGACATTGAAACCATAGAGAAAGGAGAGCGCTACGCATTTGAGACCTCAACCGGCTACACAGGATACATTGTGGTAGAAGAAGGTAAGATGGGCAAGTCGAACTCTGAAATCGAAGTAACCATCTACTACGCTGAAACCGAAGAAGACGAATAAATATTGAGAGAAACACCCACACATGAAAGACTTTGCAGCGATAGACTTTGAGACTGCTAATTTTGAGCGCACTTCAGTATGCAGCGTTGGTGTCGTAATATACAAAGACGGGAAAAAGGTTGATGAATTCTATTCACTCATCAAGCCAGAACCTGAATACTACAATTACCAATGCATGAATGTGCACGGGCTGACCGCCAAAGACACCGAAAATGCGCCAGTCTTTCCAGATGTGTGGAAACAGATAGAGCCAAAAATTGAAGGTTTGCCACTTGTTGCGCACAACAAAACGTTTGACGAGAGTTGCTTGAAAGCAGTATTCCGGGTTTATCAGATGGACTATCCCGACTATGAGTTTTACTGCACTTGCGTGGCATCCCGGAAAGTATGGCCAGAAGGGCACCACAATCTCGACATTATTGCAGCGCGCTGCGGATACAATCTGACCAATCACCACCACGCTTTGGCAGACGCAGAAGCATGTGCGGCAATCGCCCTTCAAATTCTGTAGTTTTCATTATAAAAAATCACCCAATCGGGTGATTTTTTATTTATACTAAGGTGATTCTATGTTTATTTAGGTCTCTACGCTAAATTTGCAGAAAAAAAATAAACAGGAGTCGTTATAAATAAAAGCAAATGAGTTACACATACGAATATCCACGTCCTGCAGTAACAGCAGACGTTGTGGCCATCACAAAGGAAGCAGAGCCAAAAGTGCTGTTGATTCAACGTGGCTTCGCCCCTTTCAAAGGATGCTGGGCATTTCCTGGTGGCTTTATGAACATGGACGAGACCACCGAGCAATGCGCCATACGGGAACTCGAGGAGGAAACTGGTCTTGCACTTGGCAGTATGACACAAATTGGAGCCTATTCCAAGGTTGACAGAGACCCGCGCGGACGGACAATCACAGTGGCTTACCTTGCGGTGGTGGACAAACCACTTGACGTAATTGCACAAGACGACGCCGCCAAAGCGAGATGGTTTCCCATCAAGGAACTGCCACCACTTGCATTCGACCATGCCGACATCATGACCGATGCCATACGATTGTTTAACTCCATTACGATTTAGAAACCACGTTGAGTTACGCATGGTTTTTGAATCTATTTTCCAACCTTTGCAAAAAAAACGAGACTTATTGTCAAAAAGAAAGAAAAAATGTTTAGATTTGGAAAAGAAACTATTAAATCGGCAGAAAAAATGGCTAAAATACTTGGCATAGGAAATTCATTGGTTGACATGCTTTGCGTGCTCGACTCAGACAACATACTCTCAGAAGCAGGCCTTCCCAAAGGCAGTATGCAGTTGATTGACAAAGACACACAATCGAAATTGCTAAAACTCATTGAGGGGAAAAAGATTGAACGCGCAAGAGGCGGATCTGTTCCAAACACCATTTCCGGCATTCAGAAATTGGGTATGCAGACTGTTTTTGCAGGGAAAATCGGGACAGACAAGACCGGCGACTTTTTTGAGAACGACCTCAAATCCATGGGTGTAGATACCCGTTTGGTTCACGTCTCCGACCTGCCAAGCGGCTCTTGCCTGTCGCTCATATCTCCCGACGGCGAGCGCACCATGGCCACCTGTCTGGGTGCAACCGGCACCTTCTGCGCAGACGAAATCACAGCCGACCTTTTTGAAGGGGTTGACATCTGTCATATCGACGGATACCTTCTTCAGAACTACGAGCTTGTGCTGAAAGCCATGGATCTTGCAGTAAAGGCCGGTGTGAAAATCTCCATTGACCTCGGCAGTTACAACGTTGTGGCAGACAATCTCCAGTTCTTGCAAGAAGTCATTCCTCAATACGTTTCCATCGTCTTCGCCAACGAAGAAGAAAGCAAGGCCTACTCCAACATGGAACCAGAAGAAGCTCTCGACTTGCTGGCTTCGCAAGTGGATTATGCAGTAGTGAAAGTCGGTGCAAAAGGCTCTTTCATCAAACACGGAAGCGAAAAAGTATTCGTGAAACCACTAAAAGGCGTCAACTGTATCGATACCACAGGCGCCGGCGACCTCTACGCATCGGGCTTCCTTTACGGACTGGCATCGGGCAAGAGCATTGCGGAGTGTGGGCGCATCGGCGCTTTGGTTTCCGGCAATGTAGTGGAGATTGTGGGTACATCCATGGACGAGACTCGCTGGAACACCATCAGAGCCAACTGTTAAACGAGCCAACCACCCCTAAAGTGTGCTTCTATGAAAACAAAGTCTTTACAAACCGCCGCATATAGGCTGACCTTCGTGGTTTTGCTGCTTTTTCTGCACCTGACAGGCAAAGCACAAAATTACAACGTGGGTACAACAACCACATATGAGGATGGCGCATTTCACACCACAGCCTTCTATGTGACGGACACCAGTTATGCTGCGTTGTGCGCGGTGGTGGATGAGATATATGCCGGTTTGCAGAAAAAGCCAACCAAAGACTTGGCGTGGATGTTTGAAAATCTCGGCAATCACCATAATGTTGAAAATGACCTTTTCATTTCTCAGAAAGGGGTGTATTTCAACCCTGCCACCAACCACTACCTGCTGAAACTGGCAATTGGCATGAAAAAAGAAGACACGCCAACTGTTTACGACATAGAAGGAACGCTAACGAAAGGCAAAACAAGATTCAAAGAGATAACACTCAACATCACAAAAAAAATAAAGATTCTCAATGGCGCAAAAGTCAGCGTAACAGCCATTCCCCTCAAAGGAGGCAAAACGGGCGTGCTGGTGAAATCGAGGATAGAGTTCGGATGGTTTTTCAGCATGTTTTTCACTCAAAAACGCTACCGTTCCATTATGGAATGGCGACTTCAGGGTGTTGCTCTCCACATCAAAGAGCGAGCTGAGGGAAAGCGGTGAGCATTGAGTTTTGAGCATTGAGTTTTGAGCATTGAGTTTTGAGTTTTGAGTAAATAAAGAAAAAAACAATAAATATAACAAATGTTAGTTCGGATTTATCCTGAGAATCCTCAGGAACGAGAAATCGAAAGAGTGGTGCAGTTTCTCCGAGATGGAGGGCTCATCATCTACCCTACCGACACCGTATATGGCCTCGGTTGCGACATATTCAACACAAAAGCAGTGGAGAAAATATGCCATTACAAACAAATTGACTTGCGCAAGGCAAACTTATCTTTTATTTGCCACGACCTCAGCAACATCAGTCAATATGCCAAAGTGGATGACAAGACATTCAAACTGATGAAGCGCAATCTGCCTGGTCCGTTCACCTTTATTCTAAATGGCAACAACAGTCTGCCCAAACTATTCAAGAACAAGAAGACGGTTGGCATTCGCGTACCAGACAACAACATCATCCGAGAATTGGTGAAAGGCCTCGGCAACCCTATCATGTCCACATCGGTCAAAGACGACTCTACAGATGAGATGGAATACTTCACCGACCCCGAACTCATGCAGGAGAAAATGGGACACATAGCCGACGTCATCATCAACGGTGGCTACGGAAGTTTGGAGCCATCCACTGTGGTCGATTGCACAGGAGACGAACCTGTAATCGTGCGTCAGGGCAAAGGAGAACTCATTTTGGTATAAAAATCACTCAGAACCATGTGGGTATTACTCGCCTTATGTTCAGCCCTGTTTTTGGGCATCTATGACATTTTCAAAAAGAAGTCGCTCAACGAGAATGCAGTGGTGCCTGTGCTGTTTATCTCTTTGCTGATTTCAACCGTGTTGATGAGTCCGGCATGGATTGTTTCGCAATTCACCACTGAAAACGACGGATTTCAATTTTACATGCCGCAGCAAGATCTGCATACACATCTGCTCATCATGCTGAAAGCGGTGTTTGTGACTGGGAGTTGGCTGTGCGGATACTTTGCGATAAAGCATTTGCCCATTACGATTTTCGCGCCCATACGCGCCACACAGCCCTTGTGGACAGTAATTGGCGCCATGATTATCTATTCAGAAGATTTGTCGCCTTACCAATGGTTGGGCGTGTGCATCACGCTCACGTTTTTCTTTTTATTCTCCACCACCGGCCACAAAGAGGGAATCTATTGGAAAAGCAACAAATGGATCTGGCTGATTATTGGTGCGACTCTTCTTGGCGCCGCGAGTGGCATCTATGACAAGCATCTGTTGCGTCACATCAACAAGAATTCCATTCAGTTTTTCTGTTCGTTTTATCAGACGATATTGATGTTGGTGATGCTGTTGTGCCTATGGTGGCCGACGCACAAAAAGACCACCCCATTCCAATGGCGCTGGAGCATTGTCGGCATTTCAGGTTTTCTTATGATTGCAGACTACATGTATTATTGGGCGTTATCGGACACCGATTCGCTCATTTCGGTAGTCTCCACCATCCGCCGTTCCGGAGCGATTGTGTCGTTCCTATATGGCGCCACCCTACTTCGCGAAAAGAATCTCCGCACGAAAGGCATATACCTTGCAGGCGTGCTTACAGGTGTGGCATTGCTGGTGCTGAAGCAGTGAGGGGGAGAAAAGTTCACAATACAATCTGCTCTATCTTGCATTCATGCTTTTTAGTCTTTTCATCGTAGTTGATGCCAACAAAAAGCAGATTGCCCCGGTAGTGTTTAAGGGCATCATCATATTTCTTGTCCTTTATCTGCTGCAAGGCAGTTTCCGGGCTTTTGTTATGTTTCAGTTCAATAACCATCGCTGGAATATTCGGCAAGAACGGGATTAAGGCAATGTCGGCATACCCATTGCCAGTTGGCAGTTCCTTTACCAGCGTATAGCGTGTGTTGGCGTAGAAATACGCCAGACAGATGGCGCTTTGGAAACAATGTTCGTCGTTGTAAGTAAGGTTGCTGGTTACCTCGGTGTGGGCGGCGTCAAGAGCATTGGCAACAGCACCATCATCACCTTTGATGGTTGCGTCAAGCAATCGTTTTGAATTGTTCACAAGGGACATCACTGCGCTGTAGTTGGCATCATCTTCAATGGCGTTTATCCATTCAGTTCGAACTTCAGCATTTGGTATGTGGCAGGTCTCGTCCTCGTTGTTGTAACACAGGTAGCCAAGGTGAATCAGGTAGGTGAACACATTGTCCTTGTTGTTTATCGAATCAATGGTATTCTTGAACTTGTTCACATTAACGTGAACGCTCTTTCCTGAAATCATGCTGATGACGTCTTGCTTTATGCCGTCGAAGTCCATCATGATATAGTCCTTCAGCACCTCGAACGAGCTGGTGGCTGTCCAGTAACTGCCGAATCTTTTAGATTCAATCGCCCTAACTACCGAAAGCGGATTGAAAAGGTCAACAGTCGAAGACATTTTGTATCCATCGTACCATCTTTTGCATTCGTCAACGTTAAGTCCATATTGGTGGCATAATTCCACAACATCTTCTTTGGTGAAACCAATCATGCCAGCAAACTGCTGTGCATCAATCATGGTATATTCTCTAAACTCGTTGAGCTTGGATTGCACCTTATCTCTTACAATCGGCAGAATACCTGTAATATATGCTAAGGCAATGGCGGGACGAAGGGTCGCATCCTTGAAAAGTCCATTCAAAAAATCTAAATATTTTTGGAACAAATCATCAGAAACCTTTTCTCGAACCAGGACATCATATTCATCGATGATGAAGACAAACTTTTGGTTTGTTTGTCCATATACCCTCAGAATACATCTCGCCAAATTATCTGTCGGCTTGAATCTGACGCTCGAAAATTGTTGTTCAAATTCCTCTCTCAACGATTCATTGAGATCATCAAACAACAACTTTCTATCAGGTGTGTTGTTGTACCATCCGTTCATGTCCAACTTAATTACGTTGAACTTGTTCAGGTTGTCCTCATAGCCGGGCACATCGCCAATCTTCATTTTCGAGAAGATTTCCTTGGTGTCACATCCTTTTGAATAATAAGCGGAAATCATATTTCCAGCCATGCTCTTACCGAAACGGCGGGCACGAGACATGCACACAAACTTCTCCCTTGAACCAAGCAGTTTGTTTAACTCTAATAACACGAGTGATTTGTCTACGTATATTTCCGTGTTCTTATCTTCTTTGAATGCATCTGCATTCGGATTGAGGTAGATGCCCATACTTATCCCAATTTATTATTCGTTACAAAATTAAGCACTTTTTTAGAGTTGACAAAGTATTCATGCCTATACCCTACAATTCAGTTTCATGCGTGCAATGCCGTTCGAATCGAACGTGACGAGTATTGGAAGGAGAAGTCCGTAAATGAATGGTTGATTTTCTAAATTTTTCCGTAAAAGAAGATAGGCACGCTGTTGGAAAACAGGGTGCCTATCGGTGCGACCGGCTAACGCCGGGGGGCTTAGTATTTTATCTTCTTGCTTTATAGTTCCTATATTTGTAACTGTTCATTGATTGTTACTTCAGGAAAATGCAGTTAATATCCCCTATTTGTCAATACATTTTTTCTTTCTTGTACTTGAAAATGTGCGCGATTGAGATAATACTCTTTCCTTGTGGATACTAAATCAACATCTTTGAATGATAATTGACGCATTATACTCTCTCTTGTATCTTTATAAAGTAAAACATTATTTGCGTTTACCTCTTTTTTACTGACACTCACCTCGTATGGTGTGCCTTTTGTCACAACCTTACCAGAATCAAGATATAAATTCTGTTTTGCTATCAACACAAAATTTGGCATATATTATACTTTTTGAGTTAATTCTTCATATCTATTTTGCCAATAAGCCTCTCTTTCTTTTCTGAATATCGGACGTTCTATTTCAGACGACTTTGTTTTGTCATGCAAAATTGAATCAAAGGTTTTATGTTCAGTATTTGTCAATTCAGCAAGAGGGCTATCTGTTTTTTGCCCGACATGATGCAGATTTATCCATTCTCCATCACTTCCATATGGAGCTTTCCCCTCTTTTATCAAATCGAGATTGGTTTTCCCTTGCCATTTGTCAGCAACTTCATCACCAAACATTGATCGCATTCTATCAATCCTATCCTGAGGTATTTTCCCATTCCAATCAATATCTGTCCTTTGTAAATTTCCATTTACATCTTTTAAATCAGCATTTTTGTAAACATTTGCTTCCTCTGGTGTTCTTATAGAATTGACAACTTCATCAGACCAGTTCGTTTCTTCCTTTAAAACAGCCTTTTCTTCAAAAGAAAGAGCTGAAGCTTCATTTGTAACTTCTTTTTCAACTGGCTTATTGAGTTCATCAGTACTTATTCCGTCCTCAGCTTTCAAACCTTTAGCGAACAAGTCCTCTTGATTTGTATCTTTCTCTATAGGTGCATTTAGCTGTTCATCCGACAAAACCTCGCTCATTTGAGATTTGTTTAACAAAGAATTTTTAACATTCTCCGACTCTACTATTCCTTCCAGTCCGCTCATAATCAAAAAATTTCAATGATAAATTACTTAACATTCTTCAACCAAGCACTGTATATCTTTAGTCTATTATCGTCCCCAATTGAATAGTCACGCATAATACTTTGACAAACAGACATATCCAAGGATGAAGGCAAACCTTTTAGTTTATTATGAATAAACGCCTTCAACTTTTCAGTTAATTCGTCAAAATCTTGAACCATCTTCGTGATTTTAAGTACTTCTTTTCTTGAATCAAAAAGGCCTGAAATCACCCACGAGAACTTTTCGTATTCGCTATTGCTCCAAATAGAAGGCTTACCTGTTGATTGGTATTCCTGCAATGCTTCAAATATATTTAGTTTAACATAAGTAGGTAAACTTGTTGAAGCAAGATTCTCTCGCAAAAAATTATAATCAAATGCTTCAGGTTTAGCGGCTTTCTCTGTCATCATAAACTTTACAGCCTCGATTATGACTTTTGATTGTTCGATATTGTTATCAACCTTCTCCTTAAATACATATTTTTTGCGTTTATCGGCTAATTTATTACCATTAGGCTCAGCATCAAATTGTTGTATTTTACATAACACTGGCTCCTCCCAATCATTTTGATATATAACAGCAACACCAACAGGTAATTTAGCAATTTCATCCACTTGATTATCTTTCATAGCAGCAGACTTTCCTGCTATTTTTCTGTCGCTATCTTCAGGTAATCGCATGATAATTTTAGTGTTCGTATTTCTAATTGCTGATATATCAACCGCACCTGGTGACTGGTCAACAATTATAAACCCTTCTCCATAAGTACGCATTTCCGCTATAGCATTAGAAATCATCTCTACGGATTTTCCTGCCACATTACTTCCTTCCATAGATTGTTCTTGTGAACAGCGTTTTAAGATATTATGTGCTTCTTCCAAAATAGTCACATGTCTTAAAAAGCTATTCGCTTCTATACTGCTATTTGAACGATACTCATTGAGTCGCATAATAAGAATGCCCATTATCAAAGACTTAGTTTCTTGAGAACCAATACGGCTAAGATCAACTATTACATTCTCATCAAATAGTTTCTCATCTCCAATTTCTTGACCACTAAAGATTTCACCATTTATACCATTCGCAAGAGATTTGACTCTTGTTACTAATGAGCCTTTATAGTTACTCTTGACTTCATCAGAATATGAAGAGGTTTCAATTACAGTCTCAAGTTCCCAAATTAAATCTGTGAATGTCGGGAAAATAGATTCAGAGTATTTGTTTGTTGATGTTATCAAGTTCCAACCACAATCTTCGTAAGCGTTTAATACTGCCTCCTTTAACACAGCAGGCATTGCAGCATACATAGGCCAACATACATTGAAGATCTCTATAAGCCTATCAGCATGTTCCAATACATGTACCCCCTTTGCGAATCTAAATGGGTTTATTTTCAACAAATCAGATATAAGAGGATTCGTACCATATACAGTCTCATCTCCGAATACATTTTTATATTCACCTTTTGCAGGCTCAATAATCATGAATTTTGCGTTTGCATTACGAACACAATCGATTAACTTATATATAGTTTCACTTTTACCGCATCCAGTTGAGCCTGTCACGAAAGTATGTTGGGTTAGACTCTTTACGTCAAGTCTAACCTCATTATCTTTATGTACTTCACCCTGGTCGAATATATTTCCTAATTTGAATGTTGGTCTATCCGGATTCTTATCAAGTTTCACAACTTCCTTTGCTAAGGAGATATGTTCAACTACAGGGAATCCAGGCACTGATTTTCTTGGCAAACTTAATGTCATTGCCAACTCTTTACTACTAACTAAAGAGGTTGGTAAAACCTGTATCTGAGTTCCTACGTTTGGATTATCATACCAAAATGAAGGATGCTTAAAGCTTGCTATCTGGTTGTTCAAACATTCAAAATCTCCATTACCACTGTACCAAGTGTTAATTGCAGAAGTCTCAACCCCAGACTGCTCACCCTGCATGATTGATCTAAAGATTGATGCTCCTATTTCTGCAGAAGCACGGTCTGTTCCGTATGACAAGAAATATGCAGAAGCAGACCATATGCCAGAACTCTCACACATATCCAATCGTTCTAGCTGTTTGTCTATCCTCTTTAATATATTCTGTATATGCTTGTTCTGTACAGTTACAGTGAAATTCTTTGAGCTTCCAATCGTAGAAGTCGTACCATCTGTCTCGCTAAAACTTTCCGAATGAGAGGTTCCATCAGTATGGCTTTGATTAGTTGACAAAGTTTTGCTATTAGAAACGGTATCAGAACTTGAAGTCCCTTCAGTATCTGAATCACTCTCACTTTTTGTTGTGCTTTTTGAAAGTTGTTTTGCACCTGCTATTCCACCAACTCCAGCAACTGCACCACCTGCCATCAATCCAATGCCAATCGGACCTCCCAAAATTGCACCGGCAGTCAAAAGTGGTCCTGCAAGTTTCGAAGCTTTTCCCCAAAAGTTTTCTTTAGATTCACCTTCAGTATTGGACACTGATGTTGAATGTGTGTGTGAAGAAGACTTCCCATCGGTATGCGAAGTTCCTGTGGTATTCGATACGCTTGATCCTTTAGTATCACTTGATGATGTCGAATCTGAATATCCTTTTGTTCTACTCAATGCATTTGCAAATGACTCATTTGTACTATAAGCCATCTGCTGTGTGCTCATTGCAGAGATTTCAGTATATACATTTTCATAACCAGCTCTAATGTTGTTTATTTCACTTTGAGGAACGTTCTTTGCTAATATTACAGCTGTATAAGTCTTTCCTCTCATAGCATTAGCAAATTTTTCTATTCCCTGTACGAAACTTTCATTTGTATATTCTTTCTTGTTATTTCGCACTGCAGGTACACCAATATAAGAACTTATACTATTTGCACTTGTTAATCGGTCTATAAGAACATCCTGCTTTGAATGAGTTTCACCTTTCCCTACAACTGATAAATCTTCCAACTGAATGCCAGGGAATTGTCCAACCATTGAACTCTTTAGAGCTTCCGCTACAGAACCTGCATTTCTTTCAGCATCTTCACATTTTATGCCTAAATAAAAATCGGTTTTCTCTCCCTTCCCATCAATAACAAGAAATATAGAACTAGAAGTGAAAGTCATTGAACTTACTACGCTAACAAACTTTTCAGTTGCAAACTCATCCTTCTCATAGACCATTTTATTGATCTTGAAAAGAACAACGTCACTTGTATCTAGCTTATTTTCGTTTTCGGCAACTCGTAATCCTGACAATGTTGTAACGTAATTCTTCATTACAACATCATCCACCAATCCAAGAGCATTAAAACACTTTGTCTGGAGATTATCTAACTCTGCATACTGTGTACTTGAAGGTGCAATTTGTTCTTCCTGCACTGCCAATAATTCATTTTTTTCAGCAATAATCTCTTGCATAGGTATTCCTACCGTTGCTGTCTTATCGCTATAATTACTGGATAGTATATCTATATTATTTTTCTTATCGTATATTGAACCCATAGCAAATAAAGACCGCCAACCTAATTAATAGGCAGGCGGTTCAAATAAAATTAATCGTTATTTCTACCTAAGATAATTGCAATCAATGCTGCAATACCAGCACCAACCATTGCTATCCATTTCCAAGGGATTGACTCTTCTGAATCAGTGTCATCATAAGAATCTCTATTAGAACTTTGTGATGCTCCCTCCTGCTTAACTTTTCTATCATTATCTTCTTTATTCAAAGCATCAATTTTTTCTTTCAACACCACTCTTGACATCTTTTCATAAAGTTCAAGACGTTCTTTAGAAAAGTTTCTATCCAAATCATTCTTTACTGAAAAGAAGAGTTCTTGGTTCCAATCCGCCTCGTCTTCACTGTATGTCTTACCATCGTGTGCTTCAAATAAATCAGGTAATTTATTGTCTGCATAAGAAAGCATCTCACAAAAACTTACGCCACGAGGATCTAACATAAGTTCCATTGATAAAGACAATCTTACCATTGCCAAATCATGGGATTCAACCTGTTCTATGAATGACTGTTTCATAATTTAAATGTTAGAATTTGACAATACTATTAACTCTCTCAATAATTTGATTCAACCATTTAAGGTCAGATTCTTTTTTCTGAATGATAGCCTGTGCCTGTTTTTCATCATTTTCAGCACCAGCAAGCTGATTAAGCTTGTTTTCTAATTCTTTATCGACCTTTTTAATCAAATCCTTAATATCCTGCTTTAATCTTTCGGTCTCCTTCCTTACAAAATCTATTGCACTGTTTTCAACAGTTTGCAATTCTTTTTGCATAGGCTGGAGATACATCAAAGCAACACTATTCATATCAACATAATCAGTATATTGCTCAACCTTTTCTCTTACTGTCTTATATTTTGTTTCATAATCAGGACCACCAAAACCAAAGAAACTTGCAATTTTCCCGAAAAATCCACGTTCCTTTTTTACTTGGTATGAAACCTGACGATCTTCGTAATAACTCTCATCTACTGTTTGTGTATTGTTATTCAGAATTCTTGTCATATCACTCAAACTACCACTTACCAAACTCAAAGAATTTAGAGTGAATGATCCTCCTGAAATATTTAATTCCGAAAGATACTTTTTGTATTCATTCATCACTTTAGTAACAGTATCTTTGTAAGAAGTTTGCAAGATGCTATTTACTCTTACAACAAGCTGAGAATTTATATCTTTGCAATCTTTTTCCAACTTGCTGCATTCTCTCTTCGCAACCGATTTCTCAACCTTTGAACTCTTACCTGATGATAACACATTGATTTTGTTTCTAACAGCATCTATGTACTTGTTAATTTCTTTTTCAGCCTCTTCAGTAAAGTTTTTCTTATCGAGTTCTTTTTCAAAATTTTGAGTCTGCCTTGCTTTTTCAATTTTTTTCTTGAATTCAGCAATTTGCGACAGTATCTGTGCTCTCTTCTCCTTATTTTCACGAACTTCTTTCTCTGCCAAAGCAACTGCATTTAGTTCATTCAATTTCCCATTAAATGACGCAACCAGGTCAGCCACCTTTGTTGTTCGAGCATACTTGTTTACATATTGGCTAATTGCTTGCTCAATAGAAACAATACCAGTATGTATCTCAAGTTGTCCATCTTCATCTGCACTTTCCAAGACGCTGTCTAATCTTTTATGTACTACATTTGGTAAGTGAGAGAATTTATAATAATTGTCAAATTTAAACTCGTCGTATTTTTTTGAAGACCTCCTGAATTGATCAAGCGCCATAGGCTCTTCCTCATCTGTTCTCAATTCAAGAGCGGCACAAGCAGTAACTGGGAACTCATTCGGATTCATTATACCTCTTGCCTCCAAACTTTCCTTAATGCCGTTCAACGCCTTCTCTATACAACCCTCTCCATCACCTTTTACGGAGAAACAGTCCATCTTATTAACAGCAAAGATAAAACGCTCTCTTGACTGCTTACCACCCTGTTTCATATTGTCGCATATGAAATCCAAAAATGCACTCTCATCGTTAATACCCAATTGCTGTGCATTCATAACATAAAGGACCAAGGACTTGTCAGAGTTTTCAAGCATCTGATACGTCATCTTCTGGTGATTAGCATCTCTCGAATTGTTAGGTCCAGGAGTGTCAACTAAAACTAATTTCATACCAGTTGATTGAACAAAAGGTATTTTGCCGTAAATTTCGACAGTTGAAACCTTTGCATCGCTGTTTAAGGTCTTCATGTCGTTCAATGTCACTTCCTTTATCTCTTTAACAACATTACCATTTGCATCATAAGCCACCGCAGAGTAATTCTTTTGATCAGTGTCTATAATTTTCACAATGGTAGCGGTTGTTGCTTCATTAGCAGCAGGCATCAACTGTTGACCCATTAAGGCATTAATCAATGTTGATTTTCCAGAACTCATTGTCGCTACTACATTCACCTCAAAATGTGAATTTTTTGCTTTTTCAAATGCGTCAACAATAGATTTGTCCTTGAGTGCATCTATCGGACCTGCCTGTATATCATTAAATATCTTTCCTATTTCAGTTTCAACATCTTCAATATCCGCAGTTTTCTTAAAATCAATCTTTGCAGAGATTTTGTCGGTTTCAACAGCAGACTTTAAATCTTCATAGTCACTTTCAGTGCCTATAAAAGTTATCTGATAATTTGTATCTCTTAATTCATTTACCAAAATGTCTGGCAAATTTTCAACCCACTCCTGCAATCTTTTTTTCTCAATTTTCAGAGCACTATTGCTTTTAGGTGCTTGTCCATCAATCAAGACCTCAGTTTCAACCAAATATGGATTGTACTTTATATCTATTTTTTTCATTGAATTATATTATTTAAACATTTCTCTTAATTGCACTTTCCAAACTACAGATTCCAGACCGATAGTCAGGTCTGTTCTCGTAAGAATTACCAATCTTTGATTTTATATATTTTGGTAAATCAAAAAAGTCTTTTTCAAATTTCTTCTTTAACAAATCCAATTCAAATTCCTCGTCCTCATCTTCTGCTCCTGTTCTTAGAAGCATGGCATATCGAGATGAAACAGGAATAATAACAGGATTATTCACACCCATCTTTATCAAATCAGATTCATATTCATTCAACATTTTTTCAATAGAATCTTCTTTTGTTTTGAACTTATCTAATTGATTAAGAACAAATATTATAGGGATATTTTTAGTCCTCGTTGTTTTAATAAGCTTAGTTAATAACTCCTTCTCATCATTTGTCCCAAAATATTGGCAATTAGACACATAAATAACAACATTGTAATTCTTTGTATCTTCAATTGCTTTTGTTGTTATTGCTTTATGATTTTGGTCTTCTGCATTATTAATCCCAGGTGTATCGATTATACACACCTTCTCATTTAGAATTCCTTTATAATCTGTTGCACCTATTACAAATTGATCGCTTTTGAAATAAGAATTGAATCCGGAAAAATCATAAACCCCTTTATTATTTATTGTCATTCCAGGATTATATGAACTATATATATAGTTAAGCCTGTTTGTACAAGCAGTTGTTCTTGATTCATTAATTCTTTTTCCGATAATGGCATTTATGAGCGTTGATTTTCCAGCACTTACATTAGCTACCACAAGAATTTTTTTATATTGATTTATATCTATACTTGCATTTTTTTGATAATGCATTCTTAATTCCGATGGTATCTTGTTATCATTGAAAGTAAAAGGTTTTCCTTTTTCATTTTTCTGATTCATTAGGTTCATAAAATAACCATAAGTATTATTCAATGCACCTGAAATAAAAAAATTGGAGTATTTCTTCTTGAGAATGCTATATACCGTCTTATATGCGTTAATTCTATCTTGATTATTGTTATTTGACATATAAATGATATAAAAAACATCAAAGAAGAACTGATGTTTCATTCGGAAAAAAGATAGACCATTTCTTTTTAAAGCCAACCCTTTCTTTATAACCTTTTCATAATTAACATCAATTTTGCGACCCTTCATTTCCTCATATGAGGTATCCAATATTGATGCACACCATTCGTGGCATATAAACCTTGCTGTATTATCATTATTAAGCAAACCTTTAACAAATGCAAGCAAAGCTTCAATGTACTGCTCTTTGAATTCATTTTTTAGGTTCTTAATTGGATGATCTATTATGATTACTTTTTGAAGTAAAATATTATCCATTATGGACGATTTTGGATATTAAAAAACTTTCATGAAAATTAAACTTGCCTGTTCAGATTGAGCATAAGCCTCACAACGAGGACTTTTATGGACTTTTCTTTGCTTATTCGGATTCGAATAAACCACCTTTACAGTCATCCATAATCCAACAAAGCCTTTATTATTCCATGTAGTTTTTGATGACTTAGAGATAAACTGCGATGCGAACTTAAAAAAAAAAAAAAAAAAACAGCAAAATTTTCAGACCAAAAAATACGTGAAATCATTCATTTTTCTAAAATTTCCGTCTATCAACCTTTAGAGTCCTAATTATTTCAGGGCATTCTATACAAACAGGCAATTGTGATGTTCTTTTGCCTACTTGTAGATACTTGCGTTTCTATGAATATGGAAGTGGAGAGAACAAAAGAAAAGACAGATTAAACATTCCCTCCCCTTAGTCTCTAATCAGCAAAGAGCAAGTCTCACAATAAAAGTTTGAGTTAAAACAGAAAAGATGTATTTTTGTAGAGGTAATAAAGCCCAACATGTACGAAATCGGATTAGACTTAAGAATCAAAGGTGGGAAGATCATACTCCGATACGGAGGTCAGGAATATGAGATCCGGTCAAACCCACGGGAACCAGACATCTACATCTGCCAGGATGACAAGATTCTGCAGACGGTACGCAACGGTTTCTATACCGAACAGATAGAAAAGATGATAATGCGCGACAAGGAGTTCAGGAGCGCCACGAGCAGTATGATAGGCCGTGAACTGCTGAGCGACATTCTCGCTTGCGCCATCGACAACGGGAGCGACTCACTAACCTTTGACTATGTGGAACAACTTGGACGCCAACGCAGTGACAATCGGAGCGAGAACTGGGAGCGAAACAATCAACTGCATCATGATGAATTCTTCTTACGCAGGAAAGAAACGCTGGATATGGGGAAAAATGAAAACCCGAAAGCCTCCACTCCTACCAAAAGTTCCATCATTACAAGGTTGACGCATAGTGTAGCACGTGAGCGGAAGAGCCCTGGAGACATGATCACCGACGGGGTGCTTGCATATGGTGTCAACGTAGGGCGATTCCTCTTCAACGAAGGGAAAATTGTTGTCTATGCCATCTCAAACCTTCCGCACATCGGAGTTTCAGATGTATTCATGACATATCAGATAACAAAAGATTCGTACAAGGCACTGCTGAAGATGTCGGAGAAGAATGGCATACCAACCCCGGCGGTACCTGCTTCGCTTACCGAATCCTGCCACATCGAATTCCTCTGCGGAGAATCAGCCTATTGCAAGAGGAACACGTTCACACTGGAGGAAGTCAACATGGAACAGGTTGACGTCTTGAATAAATACGACAACATGTCGAGCAAATATTTTTACCACGGAGAAACGGAGCGAGAGTTCTTTCTTGTGTTCAGCACGTCGCATGATCCAGACGAATATTACATACGAGTAGGTGACGAAGAAGGCATAGAACCCGAAGAGCCTCTCGGCACAATCATCGTATCAAAGGAATACGAAAACAGTTGGATTGCACAACATCGTTACTTTCTCGACTGGGAAGTAGTTGTTGTTCAAGTAGAAGGAAAGCACATCAAAGGCTACAATGATCCTTTCTGCAAATTACTGAAAGACAACACAGATGCCGAATTGAGTGGCTACAAACATGCCATCTTCCAAGATGCAGAAGGCCGCATCATTGCCACAACGCCGCTAACAGAACTGGTAATAGCAGAAAGCCTTGAAGAGTATCAGCACATGAGCGAAGAGAAAATCAGGAGTATGTGCTATTGCAGCGAAATGGGCAGAGCAAGATAACGCTTAACTTCTTACAACAATCTTCCACAGCAGAAACATTATTTTATAGGAACAGTTGGAAATTAGCGACAAAACAACTAATTTTGCGGTGCTTTACCGATTTCGACGAAAGAAAGCGGGAAAGTGTGATGGGAAATTAAGCCCAATACTTAATTTTGAGTAACACAAAAAATTATCAAACAAAATGAAATCATTCGATTTGAAAGGCACTTCACGTCAGGTGAAGGCAGAAGGCGGCAAGCAGGCCGTTAAAGCAGTTCGTGCAGCAGGCAACATCCCTTGCATTCTTTATGCAAACGGTGGCGTTACAGCAACATTCCAGGTAGCAGTTAACGATGTTCGCAAACTCGTTTACACTCCAGAAATTTTCTCAGTAAACCTCGACATCGATGGCAAGAAGTACACTGCAATCATGCAGGATCTTCAGTTCCACCCAGTAAAGGACACTATCCTTCACATCGACTTCCTCGAAGTTGGCGACAGCAAGCCTGTAACCATCAAGGTTCCAGTTAAGCCTGTAGGTCACGCAGCTGGTGTGAAAGCCGGTGGTAAGCTTATTCAGAACGTACGTCGCCTTGCAGTTAAGGCTATTTACACAGACGTTCCAGAATGCCTCGAAATCAACGTAGAAGAACTCGGCTTGAACAAGTCAATCCAGGTTAAAGACCTCAGCTTCGACAAGCTCACCCTTCTCGACAACCCACAGAACGTTGTTCTTACTGTTAAGCCTACCCGTGCAGCTATCGCAGCAATGCAGCAGGCAGCAAAGGCTGGTAAGTAATCTTATAGCAGCTTAGAAAGCAAATGAAATATCTGATTGTGGGTTTGGGTAATATTGGCCCTGAGTACCAAAACACCCGCCACAACACCGGATTCAAGGTATTGGACGCCTATGCACAGGCGTCCAATCTTGTTTTTGAGACCAACCGTTATGGAGACATCGCGCGTTGCAGAGTCAAAAACGCAGAATTGGTGTTGCTGAAGCCCAATACATTTATGAATCTCAGCGGCAATGCAGTCCGTTATTGGCTGGATGCTGAAAAAATCCCATTGGAAAACCTGCTGGTGATAGTAGATGACATTGCCATTCCATTCGGTCAGTTACGATTGAAAGGATCAGGCGGAGCTGGAGGCCATAATGGATTGAAAAACATTGAGGCATGTGTAAAAACAGCCGCCTATGCCCGACTTCGTTTCGGCATCGGCGGCAACTTCCCCAAAGGGCAGCAGATAGAGCACGTGCTGGGCGCGTTTACGGAAGAAGAGAGTGCAGCCTTTCCAGCCCGTGCGGAAATCGCAGGGCAGATCATCAACAGTTTTTGTCTGGCAGGTTTGGAATTGACCATGACACAGTTCAATAAGAAATAGTCCAAATGAAAGAACCATTAGCATCTGTCCGAATCGACAAATGGCTTTGGGCTGTCCGTCTGTTCAAGACGCGCAGCATGGCTGCAGACGCTTGCAAGAAAGGTCGCATATCGCGCGGCAGTCAGAACCTAAAACCATCAAGCGAGATTCATGTGGGCGAAACAATCTGTGTGCGTCGTCCGCCTGTCACCTACTCATTCCATGTGCTTGCTCTTTCCGACCAACGCATGGGAGCGAAATTGGTTCCCGGCTTCATGGAGAACGTGACACCCAAAGAGCAACTGGACATCTTGGAGCTCACGAAATTCTCCATTAACGGCATGAGAGACCGAGGCACCGGACGTCCGACAAAGAAAGAGCGCCGCCAACTTATGGACTATGTAGAAGACGATGATGCAATATCATCTCAGCGCATACCCGACGGAAACGACAGCGACCTACCAGGTTTCGATATCCGCTCCATCTTCGGATTCGGAGAGGATGATGAAGACGAGGATGACGACTTGTAAACAAATACCCATCAACAAAACAAGCCCCGAAAGTTATGACTTAACTTTCGGGGCTTGTTGTATCAATAAGCAGATCAAGCGCCTTATTCTTGTGCGTAGTAAGTATAAGTTTTTGTCACAGGAGCAGGTTTGCCATCAATATTTCCATCGGCATCGACACCCGAACACTCGCCAACAGGCTTTGTAGCACTAATACCACAATTGCCCTCATACGTCCACACTGTTTCTGAGCAGTCACCATCCGACTTCACATTTCGTCCAAGGTTGTCGCGTTCAACAAATCCGAAAAAATCCGCTTCGATAACATGCCCATTATCCATATAGGTATATTCGAGGGCTTCATCTTCAGTATCCGGCATACGGTCTGCCACGATTTTCAAGATTCTACCCTGATTATCGTAGGTATGTCTCCACGTACGACCGTCTTTATAAGAGACCATAACTTTACCATCTGCCGAAAGATCGAACTTTTTTCCGTTATACCCTATCAACTTGGTATAGGTTTCATCTGAATATTCGGAGACATTGGTTATTTTTTGGGTTGCAAAGATCATTGTCTCGGTAACCTTGCAACCATCATACGAATATTCAAAAATGTCGTTAACATCGTTATATCGTATGTATTTTACCCGTAAACCTTTTTCATTGTACATCCATCTTTCGATAGTGTCTCCCTTTTCGTCAAGGGAATAAAGGGGTTTGCTCCAGTTGATCACAAGATCCTTTTTTGGAACTGACGCTTCCACATTTTGAGTATTCGAGACAACAACAGAATCAGATGCTGGTTTTGGAGCATCAGGCGCTTTACTGGTGCAACAAACCGAAGTCAGCGCAACAAACAACGCAGGGATAAAAGATTTTGAATTCATTTTATATCGTATTATGATAAATCACACAAAAATAAGTATAAAAAAGAGACATACGATCAATTGGGCCACATTTTTTCAACAAATTCAAAAAGAGTCGTCTGCCTTAATCCATGTCACTTTTCAACGCCGCCGACTTGTTCATATAAAGCAGCCGCTTCTTTGAGTTTATCCTTCATATAGCATACAGCAAAATCAGGAGAGAGTATCTTCACACCGGGTCCGTAAGACATGAAAACGGAATACATTTCATAATTGGCCACCACTTCAATCTCAAAGATACAGGAGCCATCTTCTGGATTTTCTTTTCTCAGTTTTTGAGAACGATGGATGGGTTTTGTCTTTATGTATTTACATTGTTCGGCAGAAGCCCAAAATTCCACTCTGCACGGAGTATCGTATAAGCCCTTGCTGACACCAATCACATCGTCGAAGAAATGTTCAGTATCAAAATTCTCATTTTCACAATAAGGGACGTCCTCCACAGTCTCAATGCTTGTGATTCTATCGAGGGGCAGATTATAAAGCATCATATCTTTAGACCTTGACCCAAACAAGAACCACCTGTTTCGGAATTCCTTCAAGAAATAGGGGAAAACAATGAACTCCGCAGGTTTATCGGCGATAAAAGACTGATACATAACACGAATTGTCTGTTTGTGCGCAATATGATTGTATAATGGATTCAAAAGTTTTAATCCTTTTAAGCGGGGAACGCTATCATAGTGGATGATCGGTTTCCTATTGTTTCTTGAAATAGACAGTTTATCCTGCAAACGGTTGACGACATCCGACATTTCCGAAAGCAGTTCAAAGCCCTCAAGTTGTCGGAGCATATCCACGGCTTCCTGCATCACCTCATAGTCGTTTTGAGACATCGGCATATTGGTAATTGAATAATCCACCTCAGAATAGCGGTAGTACTTATGATCATACACTTCGATTGGCGCATTATAGCCGAGTTTGTCGGAACGCATCATCTGAATATCGCCCTGAACTGTACGAATAGATACACCCTTACTGATGCCTTCCATGTCATAGAGGGCATCACTACAGGCTTCAACCAAATCTTCAAGTGTCCAACGACGGTTTTTCCTACGAAGACAATTGTCTATCGTCTTATATCGGATAAGTGCGTTTTTGTTTGCAGGCATAGTATATGATTTTTAGGAAGAGAGATAAAATAAAAAAAACGGAACTCACTGATTAATAACGGCACAAAGATACACATTTTCTACGCAAACCGATTGCATTGTTGACCAAAAACACTTTTTCAAGATTATTTAAAAATTTATTTTCAACTACGCAAAAAGACTGCGCAGTACGCATATAACTTTGCATTGTCAATCAAACAAAGAACGACTTTTATGCAGAAAAAAAAACAAATTTATAATATGAAATGAAGAAACTAAGAACAAGGTCAAGAACTGCTTACTCCTTTTGAAGATATTGTGTTCACAGCAGTCTCAATTACCTTGTTCTTTAAAAATCTAACAAGGTCAAAATCGGCATACTTCATTCATGAACGATACCATGTTTTCTATTGCTGATTAATTACCTTTTATTTTTAAAATAGATGTCACCTTTTATTGATATGAATGAAACTTTAACAAAAGTCGCTTTACGCTATAGCGCCATATACCTCGACATCAACAGAGAGGGCATCAACAAAAACACCGAGGCAACCATACCAGTGATGGCATTCGTGGCACAGTTGAAAAAGAACGGTTTCTGCGTAAGCGAGGAATTGCTCCACGCGCTCAACGCTGTATCTACAGACACCCTCGCAGAAATCACTGCGTGCATCAACGAAGTAATGGGGGTAAACCTTAACTGGGCTTCGCTTGTAAAAGGGTGGAATGTTCCAACTGGTGAATCGTACGCAGACCATTTCCTCACATGGGTCACAAACATCTTTGGTGGAGAAAAAGCTGGATTCAAAGGAACAACACTTCAATGTGGCCACTTCATTCCTGAAGGAACATTCCCATTGGAGCGATATAATGGCTGCCCGTTTTGTGGCACGCCATTTAAGACTGCAGACTTCGTCTATAAAGGGCAGGGAAGCAAGTTGAAGGAACTTCGCTTGTTTACAGATGCGGATATGAAGAAGACCTTTGCCTCTCTCCTATCATCGGCCACTCCATTAGATGCCACACAGAAAGATTCTTTGATTATGTTACTATCCCAATATGAAATGCCAGCAGCCGAAATCACCATGAAGGAGACAGCAATGTTGGTCATCAGGATATTGGTAAATCAGGACAGAGCAAAGGAGGTTTCGGCATTGTTGAAGACACCAACAGACATACTGCGTTACCTTTGGTACGAGAAGACCGGCTATGTTCAAATCATTGAGCCAAAGACTCTTGTTGCTCATGCAAAGAAAATGTACTACCACATGTTCGGTCCGCTCAACAATAGCGCTGATGCAGCCAAGAGCATGAAGCAGAAACTGATGCTGAAGTATGACCGCAAGGCTTGTCTGCGTGCAGCCAAATGGATGAACGCTCTGCCCATGTCTGCAAAACAGGCTGCGGAAAACATGAACCCCAAGCGTGGCATGTGGGTTCGCATGATTCGAGCTCTTCGTCTGGGCGAATACTCTCGAAAACAAAGAATGGAACATCTTGCTGAAATACTTGATGTGTTCTACAAGCAGGACTACACCACATGGCAAGGACTTGTGGACAAAGCCCGTTCGGAAAACGATGCGGACAAGACTATTGCCTTGCTAAAAGAACGTCCCGGACTCTTTGCACGATGCCTGTTTGCCACCATGCTCCGCTTTGGGAAAGACAAGGTGTTGGCAGCATTTGAAGAGATTTCAGACAGACTGCCTGCCCGTCTTTTGCTTTCATTGGGTAATGCCGCAGAGAACTATTTCGACACAGAAGAAACACGTTTGGTTCGTCCGATTACCGGAGTGACACACCGCATCCCGTCAAACAAGTTGTTGGTACTCTACGATGAAGACATGAGAAATGGGATGGCGAAGGACGTGATGAATGTTTACAAGTCGTCGATGGAGCGTCGCTTTGCCGCCCAGAAGACAGCGTCAAAAACCATATACATTGACCCTGCGCTCTACAATGTACCTGTTAGCGTGGGAGACAGAGCAACCACTATCCAAGACACATCTTGCGCCTTGATGGGAATGCGTTTCCCTGTAGAAGGGGATGCTGTTCGCCTCTTCCTGCAATGGGGTAAAGGTCTGCACGCCCAAGACCTCGACATGGACCTAAGTTGCAGAATTGAATTTTCCGACAACAGCATTGCAGAATGTGCGTATTACAACCTGACTTGTGTTGGCGCAAAACATTCAGGAGACATCCAATCAATTCCAGAAAAGGTGGGGACAGCAGAGTACATCGAGCTATCACTGCCAGAGTTGGATGCTGCCAATGCGAAATACGTAACCTTCACCTGCAATGCCTATTCATGTGGCTCCCTTTCGCCCAACCTCGTTGTGGGTTGGATGGATTCCGCAAATCCTATGGAGGTTTCAGAAGAAACAGGTGTTGCGTATGATCCTTCCTGCGTTCAGCACATGATTCGCATCAGCGAGGGTAATTTGTCAAAGGGATTAGTGTTTGGAGTTCTCGATGTTGCCAAACGTGAGATCATCTGGCTCGAAATGCCATTTACAGCACAAACACTCAGAGGAGCAGACGATAGATCCATTGAGGCATTGCTTCACAAACTTGAAGCCAAGCTGTCGGTAGGGGAACTTCTCGACATGAAAGCCAAAGCTCAAAATCTGGAGTTGGTTGCCACAGCCAGCGAAGCAGACGAAGCATACACCTATGAGTGGGCATTGAATCCTGCAGATGTGACGAAACTGTTATCAGGAGAAGTCAACAAATGCACTGAGTGAAAAAGGTAATTATACTCCAATTTCAGAAGTGAACCCATAAGCGAATAACGCAGTATAAATAAATGCCGCACGGAGTATCCGTGCGGCATTCTATTGTTTTGTCGGCAAAAAAAGTGCAACAAGTTGGCTGATATTCGGCAGGAAAAGTGTTGTCTTCACATCGTAACTTATTGTAATTCTAAGACTTTTGTACGACAAATTGATTAAATGGAAGAAATCGGAGACGCGGAGTTAAAAGGATTACGTTTCTCCATGAAACCTTATATCGATCAGGAATGGATGGAAATTATCCACTTTATCAGACGCAATCCGTATTACGGAGTATATAGAAGTTTTTAAATTTTTGCGAACTGGTTCTTTTGGGCTTTTTATAGGTCTTTTTTCGTCTGTTTTGAGTGAATCTTCAGTCACAATGGGCATCCATTGCTCCTTTCAGATTCACTTCAAAACATCATGAAAAATCCACTTATAAAAATCTCCAACAAAAATTTAAACAACTTCTCAGGTTTATCGACAGAGAAGTTGACACCCCTATTATATAATATGGCAGCAAAAATAAAACGTGACTATGTAGTCTTTTTGCGCAATCGGGAAAACTTAGAAGCAAAACTCGCAAAAAAACGGCAAAAACATAGATTTAGCAAAAGAAAGACTTAAAAAATACAGCTAAAAGACAACAAAAAAGACAAGATTTAGCAATAAATAGACATATAAAATTAACTAAAAGACAATAAAAAAGCATGTTTTAGCAATAAAAGAAAGCGTAGAATTTGCTAAATGATTAAATAATTAAGCGTTTTAGCAAAATATACATAACGTAACTTTGCTAAATCAATAAAAAAAAGTAACTTTGCGACAAAGAAAGAAAACAATGATGCTAGTACGAGAAGAACCAGCCAGCTACGGATCACGATTCGTAGGAAGAAAAGAAGAAATAAACACACTCGAAGAATGCCTATATTCAGACCAGTCGGAATTTATAGCAGTATATGGCAGACGCAGAGTCGGCAAAACATACCTAATCCGCTACGTACTAGAAAAACACTTCTCACTATTTGCGACAGGATTACCAGGCGGCTCATATCTCGAACAAATCAATAATTTCTGCATGTCGATCATGCAAGGATTCAACGTAGATTACAGAGAATGCAAAAACTGGATGGAAGTGATGCGATATTTAGCAGACACCATCACCAACGACCTCAATTACAAATCGAGGAAAAAAGTCATCTTCATAGACGAAATGCCATGGATGGACACCCCCAAATCAGACTTCCTAATGGCAATCGAATGGTTTTGGAACGCATACGCATCGGCAAGAAGAGACATCTACCTGATCGTATGCGGATCTGCCACCACATGGATCACAAGCAAAATCCTCCGCAACAAAGGAGGACTCTACGGAAGACTTACCAACCAAATCTACTTAGAACCATTCACCCTCGACGAATGCACAGAATTCTACGAAATAAAAAATATTGTGATGAGCAGAGAAGAACAGCTGCAAGCATACATGATTTTCGGCGGAGTACCCTACTATCTACAATACCTAAAAAAAGAATTAAGCGTCGCACAAAACGTCGATAACATGTGTTTCTCAAAAAGAGGAATACTCTCAAAAGAATACGACAACCTTTATCGATCAATGTTCAAAGGCTACGCCTCCCACATCAAAATAGTTGAAGCATTAGCCACCAAAAGCATGGGAATGACAAAAAAAGAGATTTGCGAAAAGACAAGATTGCCAGAATCGGGGACAACCACAACCATACTGCAAGAACTAGTGGATTGCGGCATACTAAACGAATATAGCCAAGTGGGGAAAAAGACCAAAGGGAAAATGTATCAGTTGGTAGATTTCTTCACCCTATTCTATCTTCGTTTTGTAAAAGACAACAAAGGAGAAGAACACTTCTGGACACAAAACATCAACACACCCAGCATCAACACATGGCAAGGATATGCCTTTGAGCAAGTCTGTTTCTCACATATCAAAAAGATAAAAAAAGCATTGGGCATAGGAGGAATATCAACAAAAGTGTCGAGTTGGAGAAGCAACGACAAAGAAAACAAAGCACAAATCGACATGGTGATAGAAAGAGCCGACAACGTGATAAACATCTGCGAAATAAAATTCACAAACGGCCCCTATACAATAACCGCCGACTACGCAAAAAAATTGAGAAACAAACTAACAGCGTTCAAGGAAGAAACAAAAACAAAATCCGCGCTGCACCTCACCATGATCACAACATACGGACTGAAGAAAAACTCAGAACACAACAGCATGGCACAGTCGGAAGTAACAGCGGATAAACTTTTCTAAAGAAATGAAGAAACACAAAAAATGCGGGTTCCCAAATTTGGGAACCCGCATTTATTATAATGATGTCGTTATTCTACTGGCGCATGAGGGTGAAATGCCCGGTGAACGTTTTATTCAACTCTTTCACTTCGATTTCATACCAATAGTCGGTACTTGGCATAGCGTTACCATTGTATGTGCCATCCCAACCCATATCTTCACCTTTGAAGGTAGCAAGGAGTTTACCCCAACGGTCAAAAATCTTAACCACAGCATCAGGATAAGCCTCTCTAATGACAGGAGCGACAAAAAGGTCGTTCACACCATCACCATTAGGTGAAAGGATATTAGGGATCTTGATTGGTGGTGCAAGAACAACGAAATCGAGATTTGCAAAGCATCCGTTATCATCGACCACATGGGCGGTATGACTTCCATAAGCCACCTTATTGAACGTAGAAGAAATGTCAGCGGAATCTTTGTCGCTATCCAACCAATAGAGATAAGGAGCCTGACCTCTGGTAACCTGAATATCTCTGATGTTATATGAAATAGAATCGACACTCAGAATAACAGGGTTGGAAGCCACTACCAATCTCCAGTTTTCAGACTTAGAACATTCACCGCGAGTCATTTCCACCTGATAAGCAGCAGAACTGCCTGGAGAGACAGAAACCACTGCAGAAGCAGCGCCATTGGCAACGGTATCGTCGGCAGAAATCCACGAATAAGTAGTCGCTTGGAAAGAAGATGCATCCAAAGTCGCCATGTCGCCCTCACAAATGAGGCCTGGAGCGACAAGTTGTCCGGAAATAGGACGGTCGATACGGACCTTGACTTCTTTAGTAACAGGCTGACAAATGTCATAAGAGGCTGTGACAGAATAAACCTTTTCAAAAGAAGTTTGGTCTTCCGCCGCATCAAGTTCGTTGAAATCAGGAGAAATGGTGATTTCGCTACCAGTAGCACTGTTGAGAATAGAAGCATCTCGTTCCCATGAGAATTGAGTGCCTGCTGGCGTGTATGAAGAGATAGCCACTTTGAGTGTCGAACCATCACCACAAAGCGACAAACCGACAGGAACATCAAACAAGACTGGCGGCATCACTTCAAGCGACTGGTTCCAAACCATTTCCTGCGCATCAACACCTTCACCCTGACGGTAATTGAATACGACCTTATATTCTGCAGACTCAGCAGGGCTGACCTCAAAAATCAATTTGCCGTTTTCCTCACCTGAAGCTGCGATACGGTTTGGAGTGCCACCAGCAACGGTTTCTTCCAAATAAAGCGCGTGCTTATCCTCATAAACAAAAGCACCAGTACCAGTTGTATCAACCTCCAACTTCGTTGTTTCTCCATAGCAAATCTTCGAAGCCAAAGATGCGTTTAACTGAAGTTTTGCATCCATCAAGACTTTAACCGACGCTGTAGCCGGACAGTAATTCGGATCAGATGCAGTAAGCACAAGGTCTTTATCGGAGCGAACGGTCAAAGTCAACGGATTGCCGTTGCCAACAGGAACGCCATCGGCGGTAGTCCAGATCATATCCGCCGGATCCGTACCATTAGGCACAGAGAAAGAAACAGGGATAGACAAATTGCTGTCGCGTCTGGCCACATATTCCTGCTGAACATTCAGTTTGACCATCGGTTTCACCTTAAGCGGTTCACCCTTTGCGATTTTATCGGCAGCAGTACAACCTCGATTGGTGATTTCGTATGAATAAACGCCATTATCGTCAGGAGTTGGATTCGTCATTTCCAAGACGTTGCTGGTCTCACCGGAAATTACCACCCCATCTTTCATCCATTGGATAGCATAAGTGTTTTCCTGACAAGAGATTGAGAGTTCAGACTTAAAACTATTGCCTTCGCATATTTCAGTAGAAGAAGTCTTATCTATTGCAGAGAGCGGAACACTCACCACAGTAATATCGAAAGAAGTTGGGCACAGATTCGTATAAGCAACCGTATAAACGCCATTGAGCACCGGTTCATCAAGTTGCAAAGAACTACCCTTTGCCACTTCCTGTCCGTTTTTCATCCAAACCATGTCTTTGTCTGGATTAACGACACCAGAAGCATCAATAGACAGAGTGTTTCCGCATGAATAGAACGTCACACCGTTGGCATCGGCAGCATAAGACTTATCTGCCTCTTTGTTGGCTTTTTCAGAGAAAACAAGAGGGCCCTCGACAGGACCATCACCGATAGTAACGGTATGGCTGCCACCGTCCACATCCACACAAGCCCCAGCAGAAGCGGTGAGGTGGTATGTGTAGGTTTTATCAGCAGGACCAGCCAAAGCCGGAGTCACATAAGATGCGGTTCCCACTGTGGTATTATCTCCATTATCGCTGCTCTTCCAAGTGTAATCGACAGTTGAAGGACCAACACCTGAGTTTTTAGCATTGAGCGTGAGAGACGTACCAGGACAAGTTTTTGAAGAAGCATCGATGGCCAAATCGCGGATATAATCGACTGTCACTTCTACTGATGCAGGAGCAGAAACACAAGCCTTTCCATTCACCTGGAAAGAAGCCGTAACGGAGAATGTGCCACTTTCTGCGATTGCAGCAGAATTGGTGACCACATCGTTCTTTTTGTCGGTATAAGTCACTTTCCAATTAGATCGTAGCGCGCCACTCCAAATCTCATTTGAAGAAAGATTGACGGTGGCAGGTTCGCACACAGCCGCAGGCTTGGCAGGGGAGAGCACCGGAGCCGCATAAATCGTATCGGCAAGCGCTACAGCACGACTCACCACACCCTGCGCATTCTTTTGTGCCACATAATAATAAACAATCTGTTTTTCAGAGCCATCTGTGATTGTTGTTGTAGGCACAGGAGCGGCACTTTTTTCGAGTTTGGCTTTATCTTCGGCTTTCGTCAAAAGATTTGGATTATCGGTACCGTACCAAACCAACGAGTAATCGCTTTCTTTGTCGCCATTTCCTGCCACATTCACCTTTGCGGTAAGAGCCACAGCCGCATCATCGGCTTCACAATACGCCACATGGTTAGGAGTAGGCATTGGAGAAGAAGAAATGGTCACGACTACAGGTTCAAGCGGTCCGACACAACCACGCGCCGAAGTTTGACGCACATAATAGATGATTTCCTTGTCACCCTTCTGGTTTGGATCGTAAGCCGGAGTCGGCACACCATTCACTGGTTTGATACCTGCAGCATCTTCAAACCACTCCAAAGAGGCGCCAGCGGCAGGAACGACCACATTCGGATTCTGAGTAAGCACATCCAAGAACTTGTCGCCATTATCCGACGCATCTGTAATCAAATACACAACCGACTTGTCGCCACCGATTTCACCAGGGACACCAGTCACGACGAACGTCTTGATTTTCTCACCTTCACAATAATGCTTTGTGTCTCCGGCATAAGGGTAATACTTCTGTGAGATGAAATACAAAACCGTGTCGGCTCTATCGTAGAGTAATGGGATAGTCGCATTAGGATTAACCTCATCATCAAGTTCAGCCAACTGACTTTCCATGACCACCAGTTTGCTTGCGTAATAGTAGTTGGCCTCATCTTTAACCATCTCCGCGTGTTCGGTCAATCTCTTTGGATTGGTTTCACCTGCGCAATAGAAAGCAGTATCAATCTTCAAAGATGGAGGAAGCACGCCTACTACCGTCACGTTAAACGACACCTTACGGCTTTCAGCACCGGTGTTGTTGTCTTTCTGGCTTACCCAATAAGTGTATTTATTTGGAATATCGTGCGTGAAAGCAGGAGCAGCGACATCAGCAGTCGCATCTTCTTTAGAATCGTACCAGAGTTTCTGCATACCAGCCTCTGTAGTAGTCACGAGTCCGTCGAGCGAGATGGTTTGACCTGCACAAATCACACTATCCACCACGATAGGGGCAGGCGTTCCATTAACAATCACCGTCACAGGAATCTTTTCGCTCAAGCATCCAAGTTTGTTTTTCTGAGCAACCGAATAAGTGTATGTCTTATCTTCTTCCTGGTCCGCATCATACGGAGGAACAGGCGCAGATGCCATCTCGTCTCCATTTTCATCGAACCAAACGAGCGAATAATCGGCACCGGCAGTGATGGCAACCTTGCCGTCAGACTTCGTCATCACATCTTCAAACGAGCGAGTGGCATCACCCTCTGTTTTGAGGTAGTTCACCGTAAACGCTGGAGAAGTAGTCGAAGTAGGAGCTGGAGCATCAATCACATCCACCGTCACTTTAACCTCCTTACCATAGCAAACGAGTTCACCATTAAGTGCATTAGGCGTTTGATAGTAAGAACGCACATAATAATCTGTAGAGCCTTCAGTGGCGACAGAAGGAGTCAAGTCTGCCAAAATGTTGGCCTCATCAACCGCGTCTTTATACCACATCACATCGGTAGCAAAAATGTAACGTTTTTCATTAGAAGTGGCAGTAGCCGAAAGTTCGGTCACATTAGGATCGTTGACACAGTATTCATAAGACGTTTTTTCAGGTTTTGGATCAGGCACAGCCACCACAATCACCTTGATGTTGCGTTTTTCACTTTCCGCCTTGTTGGTCTTTTGCGTTACCCAATAGTTGAGTTCAGTACCTGCAATATTAGCTGTAAATGTATTGATTTTACTTTTTCCGGTGCCATTCGGGTCATCGTACCAAACCAAATCGTAAGAGTCATCGGTTTTTGTGACATATTTTCCCAAATCCACCTTTGTGCCGACACAAATCGTGTCGCCACGCACCTCTGGCACTGGTGTTTCCAAAATAGTAATCGTCAAAAGTTCAGGAACGCTTGGGCAACCATTGACCACAGCACGCACATAACAATGGAATACGCCAGGTTTATCAAGAGGTTGAGTTGCCTGTTCATCAGACCACGGACCATCTTCAGAAGGCGCCCACTGCATAGGTTCAGACATCTTCACCATGCTGACGTATGGATAAGACGAATTTTGTTTTACAGTTTCAAAATCCTCTGACTTGATAAGACGTGGCGGATTAGGCAGTTTTTTGATTTTCAAATCAATAGAAACCGTGTCGCTTTCACAATATCCAGTAGCGCTTGCCACAGCCTTCATCACGCCCTCTCCACTCGTTGTATCAATTTCCACAGAAGCACCAGTTTCAGCAAGTTCCTCTCCATTGTAGAACCACTTATAAGCAGCGGTGGAAGGAGTCGCCTTGGCATTTACCGTAGTCTTGGCACAATCCATTACAGAATCGAGTACCAATTCAGTTGTGTTTTTCTTCGTAATGGTAAACTTACGCTGTCCCTTACACCCCTCGGCATTATAGCCGACAAATGTAATAACGGCATCATCTTCCACCTTGTAATCATAAGCCTTCGCGTCAACATCAGTGGTGGTAGGCACCAAAACTTCAGAGCCCTTCATCCATCCCCACTTCACAAGCGTTCCATCATTAGATCCGTTGAGCGTCAAAGTGGTACCGCCGCATTCAGCATATTCCATGTCCTTGCCCATGTCGATAGCACCGGCACGAATCACCTTGAAAGGTTTAGAGATAGAATACGCACGGCACTTATCTTCATAATCGGCATCGCTCGGATTGGTGAGGAAACGCTTCAAGCCATCCTCCGTAGCGACAACCACACGGAAATAGTTGGTTTCGCCAGGGAAATCAGAGGTATTGAACTGATAAGTATATTGTTCGGTGACAGCAGAGATGTTTTGCCAAGTTTTACCATCTTTACTCTGCTGATAGAGGTATCTCTGCTGATTTTTGAAGAAAGAAGCGAGCAAATCAGAGACCTGCGAACCCATCGTGATGTCGGCATCGGCACAGATGGTGGTATCGCTGGCGAAAGTCTCCAGGTTGGAATAGGCATCCACGCTTGGAGGTGAGCACACCATGAAGCGGATATCGTCGATAATCAAGTCGTTACCTTGGCTCCAGTTGTCACCCCAAGAAGAAATTTCGAGAATCACCGAAGAAGATGTGATTTCCAAATCGTCGATATGCACACGCAGCCAACCGGCACCTTTTCCCGGAGTGACTTGTTCTTCCGCCAAAACATCTCCCGAAACAGCATCCTTGATGGTAATTTTCACGATCGGATCGGAGCCGGAAGACATATTAGCCACATACGTTTCAAAAAAGATCTTTTTATCGGTACAAAGGTCATCGATTCTTTGCGAGAAGATGGTACCCTTGAAATTCATCGTAACATTCATGAAAAGTGCGCCACCATTCACCACGCCAGATATTTTGCTGGTATGGTCGGAAGTGATTGCACCGTCGCCCGTCATCCAAGTAGCTGGCTGACCATCTTTCTTTATATATCCCACAGGAGTAGGAACTACTACCCCATAATAACCGTCACCGACATCATTTTTGGAGTCGAACTGCATTTCAGTCGGCATCTTGAATGTCACATCAGCGCGCAGAGGCGACCATTCATCAGGCGTTGTGGAAACCTCTCCCAAACGATTGATATAGGTATGATCATCAGGGAAACTTCCAAAGTCATCGTAATACACATCCATACGCGACATCGGGTTTCCCTGATCGTCAACGCAGCAGATGATAGTAATGATATGAAGAGTATCGGAAGGCACCCCGTTCACCATACAGAAATAATCGGCTTTTTCATCTTTAATCTGTTCATAGACAGACTTTGACGAGCCGACAGACTTGAAAGCCCCGCCATTGACCGACTTAAACCATTCGTAAGATTTGGCATTGTATTCTTTATCGAGCGAAATGAGCGTCTGCTCACCACGACAGATTTCCAAACCTTGACTTGAAATAACCTTTGGCTTGTAACAACCATAGATTTCAATATCGGTAATACCGATGGCACCGCATTCCGGAAGATTATAACCTGGCCAGACCTGAAAATCGAGATAATCTTCAGCATCGCCGAGCGTACCTTTCAGTTCATATTGAGTTAACTCTGCAGCCTTAGTCGGTTTGGGCAACTCAAAAGCATCTTTGTTTTCGGAAGCGCCATAAGCATCGGGATTGACTGCAACTCGGATATTCCACTGCGCCCAAGGATTACTTGTGGCACATTTAGAAGAATCGGTAACCAAGTTGACAATCTTATATTTCACCGTAAAATCAGATCCTTTTTTAAGGTTATTGACCTTATAACTAAAGAATTTGACATTCGGATTGGTAGGATTCTCCACTTTGTTCTTCACCACAAACATATTCTTATCAATGCTGTGATAGAGTGAATCGTAGAGCAGATTCGGATTGGTGGTGATGGTATAGATGAGCTCATCCGCCATTTTGAACTGCTGTGCAGAATCGGCATGAGGCAGTGCGGAAGACATCTGGTTGCCACTTGGCCCGTTGTGTTCAGTAAGATTAAAATCACCTGTCCACAACGTGTCGCTATGCGAGAGGTCCACGAAGTCGGTACCACCCACAAGTACAGGACACTGAGCAGAGACATTGCCAACAATGCCCAAAGATAAAAAAGCGGAGCATGTAAGAATTCGAGTCTTTAATTTGCCAACAAACGTTTTCAGCAACGAGTTGGTAAACCATGCTTTACATTCATGGTATTTCATAATGAATTGTAGTTTCAATAAAATAAAACCCTTAAATATAACCCTTAAAGGTGCCAAATTCGTACTATATCCAGAAGTGTCATCGAAACATACTTCTACAAATTGACATTGAAAATTAAAGATAATATTTGACATTTCGAGTCTTTCGGAGCCAAAAACGTTCAAAAAATCTTGATTCATATTAAGAAAATATGTTATAAAACAAGTTATTTCAAATAATCGTTTTCAAACGAGCAAACTACCACACAAAATGTTGGCGAATTGTAGGAAACAAACTACTTTTGAATAAAAGAACAAAAAACAAAGACAACAGATATGAGAAACAAGTATTTCGTATGGTTTATGGCAGCCATCGCCGCAACCGGCGGCTTGCTGTTTGGCTTCGACAGTGGCGTCATCAGCGGAGCCATACCATTCATGCAAAGCGACTTTTCGCTTTCGGACAGCGAGATTGAGAATGTGACCACCTTGGGCTTGCTTGGAGCAGTGCTAGGTGCGGCCTTTAGCGGAATCATCAGCGACAAGATTGGAAGAAAGAGAGTCATGCTTGCCGCCGCAATCATCTTTTTCACTGGAGCGTTTGGATGCGGATCGGCGTCCAACCTTACCAATCTGATGTTTGCCCGTTTCTGCCTTGGCATAGCCATTGGTATTGCGTCTTTCTCCACTCCACTCTACATTGCGGAGATCTCACCAGCACACATCCGCGGCACATTGGTGTCGATGTTTCAGCTTCTGATTACAGTCGGCATTCTTGCCGCATTTGTGAGCGACAGTTTAATCTCAGACAACAGCAACCCAGCCTGCTGGCGCACCATGTTCTATGTTGGCACCGTTCCCGCAATCATTTTGCTGGTTGGTTTGGCATTCCTTCCTGAGAGTCCGCGTTGGCTTATCAGCAAAGGCAGAGAAAAAGACGCCCGCGCCATCTTAGAGAAAATAGAAGATCCTGACGTATTGGAAAGCGAAATACAACGTACACAGTTGGCCATCAAGGAGGAAGGAGAGCAAATGAGTTTCACCCAGACCTTTAGAAAGAAATGGATGATCTATCCATTGATGATTGCGACCTTGATCATGTTTTTCCAGCAGGCAGTCGGCATCAACACCGTCATCTATTACGGGCCTGCCATCTTTTTGAAAGCAGGTTTTGAAGGAGCGGAAGCTGCCGTCATGGCGAGCGTAAGCATTGGTGTTGTAAACGTATTGTTCACCATTCTCAGTCTGTTTATCATCGACAAATTAGGTCGTCGCAAATTGTTTTTCATCGGCATGAGCGGAATGCTTGTCACATTGGTATTGATAGGCTGCAGTTTCCTCTATGGCATGGGGCCATACGCTGTTGTAGGTTCCATGTTGCTCTACATTGCCTTCTTTGCAGTGAGCATGGGTCCGCTCGGCTGGCTCATCATCAGCGAAGTGTTTCCAACGAAAGTGCGTGGTGTGGGAAGCAGCATCGGCTCACTTGCCAACTGGGGTTTCAACGCATTGGTGGTATGGACATTCTTTAAAATGATCAACGCCTTCACCATTTTCACTGGTTCCGACAATGCAGGAACAGCATACACCTTCTTTGTATTTGCCGCGCTCACCGTCATTGGTATGATATGGGGCAAGTATTTCCTTCCTGAAACCAAAGGCGTAAGTTTGGAACAGATTGAAGGTCACTGGAAGAACGGAGGAAAACCAAACGAGCTATAGACATGTGCCTCAACCCGCATGAAGCAGGTAATTGAATAACACCATAAAGCCACATTCATAATTCCATGATGAATGTGGCTTTGAGTTTTTTATAGTCTAAAAAAACGTCATTTTGTTGGACAAAAGACGTAAAATCCAGAGAAAAGCGGCATAAAAACAGATCTGCAAGATTTTGAATAGTACATGACCGTTTTTTTATAGTCTATCATACTCATCGGGAGTAAATTTGCATCACCTAATAAACTAAAGACTCAAATTGATGCAAACAAAAAACCTTCTCAAGCAGTTCACTCTGGCTGGTGCGTTGGCGATCGCCGTCAACGCTCAGAGTGCGGAATACAAACTATCCGTAAGTTTGGGCGACAGCATACGTCCCGTTACACACGTTGCATCTGGCTCATTGTATGGCATGACAGAGACTTTGCCTGCCAACATCGACGAGCATGTAAAGCCCCTGAAGCCTAACACATTCCTCAACCCTGCCATGGCAGGTTACGGGCACCAGCAGCCTATTGGCGATGCGTTTAAGGTGGCAGAACGTTTGAAAGGCACAACCGGAAAAGTGCATATTCGATTGGCCGATATTCTTCCGGGCTGGCCTTACGGTTGGAAAAGCTGGGACCACTGGAAAACAGAAGTCACCAACATCATCAACAAAAAGAAATCGTGCGGATTGACCAATCTCGACGGTTATGAAATTTGGAACGAACCTTACGGGACATGGAAAGACGCCAACGGCAGATACCACGAAGACCTCTGGAAGCCAACCTATCAGTTGATTCGTCAGTTAGATCCAAACGCCAAAATCATCGGTCCATCGTTTGCGTTTTACAGCAGTTCACGCATGGAGAATTTCGTCAAATTCTGCAAAGAGAACAACTGTATGCCAGACGTCATCAGCTGGCACCAATGGGGATCAGGCGGTTTTGTAGGTGCACTGGAGCACTACCGCAGCCTTGAAAAGAAATACGGCATCTCGCCAAGAAAAATCAGCATCAACGAATACTCATCAGACACGCACACCTTGGAAGGCTGTCCGGGCATATCCGTACCATTCATTTCAAAATTTGAGCGCCACGGAGTAGAAAGCGCCATGATATCATGGTGGTTTACAGGTCTGCCAGGACGATTGGGCAGCCTATTGACCGCAAAGAATGAGAAAGGCGGCGGTTGGTACCTCTACAAATGGTACGGCGACATGGAGGGATTCATGAGCAAAGTGACGCCACCGAACGACAAGAGCGACGGCGTGGATGGCTTTGCCAACGTAAACAGGGCCAAAAGAGAAGCCAGCATCATTTTGGGAGGATCGAGCATCGGCAAAGTGAATGTGGAAATCAGCAATCTTCCTGCTTTCTTCGGCAACGAGGTGGAGATTCAGGTGGAATATGTGACATGGGAAGACAAAGACAAAGCAGTGCCAGCCCCACAAACCATCTCCAAAGAGACCTATACGTTGAACAATGGATCGGTAACCGTGCCAGTAAACGTCACCAACGGTTATTATGCCTACCGCTTATACATCACCCCAGGAACAGTGATACCTCAGTCGCCATTCCATGGCACACCTTTAGCCTTGCCTGGCACCATTGAGGCAGAAGACTTTGACAATGGCAGCGAAGGCACCGCATTCCACGACAACGACAGAGAAAACAAAGGGGAAACCATCCGCACCGATGCCGGAGTGGATATCTACGAAGCAGACAAGACAGGCACTTACGCCATAGGCTATACGCAGGCTGGCGAATGGACCGCCTACACCGTAAATGTGGAAGAGGAAGCGGTTTATGACATTTCCGCAAGACTTTCAGGCAGTTCTTCTTCCGGCATCATACTTTTATTGGACAACTCACAGATAACAGACACCATATTCGCACAGACCGATGACTGGGAGACGTACGATGTGACCAAAGCCAGAACAAAAGTCGTCTTACCAAAAGGTGAGCACGAATTGAAAATTGTGATTGCGGAAAGTTGGGTTAACATAGACTGGCTGAAATTTACGCCTTATGACCCAACCGGCATAGAACTCACAGACAAAGATGAATGTAATGGCGAAATGCTCTACCAGATCATCGACATGAACGGTCGCGTTTGCGGCACAGTAAAAGCATCATGCGAAGACAATCTGATGGAAAAAGTAAAAGAAAAAGCGACTCAAAAAGGTCTCTACATTCTTCGCGGCAAAAAAGCTTCGCAAACCATTTTCATAGAATAAATGTAGTATTCAAAGCAAGAGAAAAGGCTGATTTCGATTTTCGAAATCAGCCTTTTCCATTTTATATCTTAATTCCTCATCAAAGGCGAACAAACTTAGCGCCTTCAGGGAATGCAAATCCGCGAAGAAGATCAGCCACTGGCATACGTTTTTTTCCTGGGAGCAACAACGATTTAAGTTCGATTGCGCCCTCCGCAGTCGCCACACGAATGAATGACTTGCCATCGGTGTCCACCGTTCCAGGTTCTCCATTCACATTGTGAGCAGACACTTCGGTATCATACACTTTCACAGTGAACTGTTCACCCGACGCAGCCTGCAAAGTGGTCCACGCAGCAGGATAAGGAGAGAGGCCACGCACAAAGTTAAACACCTGTCGGGCAGTTTTGTTGAAATCGATTTCGCAGGTTTCTTTGAAGATTTTTGGAGCGGGACGCAATTCGTCTTCGCTCCGATAAAGCTCTTCCTGAGGTTTTGGGGAAATGGTGCCGGCAATGATGTTATCGACCGTTTCAATCAGCAAATCACTACCTTTCATCATCAAGGCGTCGTGAATGGTTTCAGCGTTGTCTTTGTCTGAAATAGGGATGCGTTCCTGCTGGATGATTTTACCTGTATCAATCTCATGAGTGAGGAAGAAAGTGGTCACGCCCGTTTCTGTGTCACCGTTGATAATGGCCCAGTTGATAGGGGCAGCGCCACGGTATTGAGGCAACAGCGAGGCATGCAGGTTGAAAGTGCCCAACTTGGGCATATTCCAAACCACCTCAGGCAGCATTCGGAAAGCCACCACGACCTGCAAATCGGCGTTCAAAGCACGAAGCTCATTCACAAAAGCCTCATCCTTCAGTTTTTCAGGTTGGAGCAGGTGAAGATTGTGCTCCAAAGCGAATTGCTTAACCGGAGAGAACTGGATTTTGTGTCCACGTCCGGCAGGTTTGTCGGGCATCGTAATAACACCGACCACATTATAACCGCCTTGCACAAGTCGGCGAAGAGGTTCGACCGCAAAATCGGGCGTACCCATATAAACAATTTTCAAATCTTCCTTCGTCATAATCAAATACAAAAAAGATAAAAAGCATCAATCGTTGTCATCCACAGGGTCATCATAACCTTTTTTCAGGAATTTGCGGTTATCCGATCCCCAATGGAGTTTCGAGTGAAGCGTATCGAAGAAATGTGTACTATTGAGTCGTACTGTCTTAACAGTACGCGCTGATTTTCTGATAGAAAGTCCGACACTTTCATCAAATACGTTAGGACGTCCGTCGAGAGCGATTAAGAAACGGTTGTTTCGGCTTTCGACTTGAAGTTGAATACGTGACGTTTCGGGAATGATGAGCGGACGGAGGGTGAGGCTGTGAGGAGCCACCGGAATAATGATGATGCCAGGCACATTCGGCATCATGATAGGTCCACCCACACTAAGCGAATAGGCAGTAGAACCTGTTGCTGTGGAGATAAGCAAACCATCGGCCTGATAAGAAGTCAGATAAAGATCATCCACCCAGGTATGAATGGTAATCAGCGAAGCCGTATCTTGCTTGGTGATAGCCACTTCATTGAGCGCATAGTTAAAATCGGTATAAACCTTCTGCTCGGTAGAAAGTTTGAGCAAAGGACGTTCCATCACGGTATATTGTCCGGAAAGGAGGTTAGCGATGACCTCTTCAATGTGAGAACCGTCTATGTCGGTAAGGAAGCCGAGACGACCAGCATTCACACCAATCATCGGGATATTTCTGTTTCCCAATTTAGCGGCACCATGAATAAAGGTACCGTCACCACCGACCACGAAAGCAAAATCAGCGTCATAGTCACGATAGTCTATGAAGTTTTTTTCAGAGACAAACCGACTCATATCAAAACCACAATCGCGAAGGAACATGAAAAAGTCACGTTCCATAAGCATTTCCACCTTATGTTCGGCGAGCGCCACCATAAGGTCGTGTGTAAACAAGGCCACTTCTTTTCGACAGGTATTACCAAAGATTACTGCTTTCATAAATGGGATTGAACTACGAGTTTTGAGTTATGAGTTGTGAGTTGGGAACCGAGGCTACTGAATATAATAAAAAAGGTACTTTCCGAGATTGGGAAAGTACCCTAAGCTTATTCGCGCGTAATTGTAGCAATTACTTGCGGCCGTAGCGGCTGTTGAACTTATCAACCATACCGGCAGTGTCAACGAGTTTCTGCTTGCCAGTGTAGAATGGGTGAGAAGTGCTAGAGATTTCAAGCTTGATAAGCGGAAGAGTTTCGCCTTCGATTTCGATTGTGTCTTTAGCATCTGCGCAAGAGCGAGAAATGAAGACATCACCATTAGAAAGATCCTTGAATGCTACCGGACGATAATTGCTCGGCTGAATTTCTTTGTTCATCGTGAATTTTATTTTAATTATTTATTATCAATACGTTAATCCACCTCAAGCAGGTCGCACTGCCCCACTCTTCTGAAATAACTTTGCAAAGATACAAAATTTATCAAGACCGAGTGTAATAAAAGGTAAAAATATTTCCACAGTATCAACAAAAGCATATACTCTACATTTGTAAACCAAAAATTTTAAGTAAGTTTGCAAACGATAACCCATAAAACGAGCTATAGGATATGAGCATCATAAAAAAAGCGATTACAATTACAGCATTATTATTCAGTATTATGTCTTGCAACTCAAAAGAGCCGATTGTGGTGATTGAAACCGACCTCGGCACCATGAAAGTAAAACTCTACAACGAAACACCAAAGCACCGCGACAATTTCTTGAAATTGGCCAAAGAAGGCTTTTACAACGACCTTCTTTTCCACCGCGTCATCAAAGGATTCATGATTCAGGGCGGCGACCCAGAGTCTAAAGGCGCGCCAGCCGGCAAGCAGCTCGGAAGCGGCGAGAACGGCTATCGTGTGCCAGCAGAATTCGCATATCCAACTTGTTTCCACAAGAAAGGTGCGTTGGCAGCAGCCCGCCTCGGCGACGAAGTGAACCCAGCAAAGGAAAGTTCCGGCTGCCAGTTCTACATCGTACAAGGAAAGACCTACAACGACAGCGAACTCGCACAATTGGAGAAGAGCATGAAAAACCAAGCCACCCAGAGCAAGTTTTACGAACTCGCCGCTCAGCACAAAGACGAAGTGATGACCCTTCGCCGCAACCGCGACCAGCAAGGTTTGATGGCTCTTCAGGAAAAGATCATCAAAGAAGCAGAAGCCTATGTGAAAGAACATGAAGCCGACTTCAAGATGAGCGAAAATGTGAAGGCCGCCTACAAGGAAGTTGGTGGCACTCCATTCCTCGATGGCCAGTACACCGTATTCGGAGAAGTGACAGAAGGTCTTGAAATCATCGACAAGATCGCAGCTGTCAAAACTCTTCCTGGCGACCGTCCGGAAACCGACGTGAAGATCATCAAGGTGACCGTGGAAGAATAAGCCACCCACAAACAATATAGATGCACCGCCCCGTGTGGTGCATCTGTTTTTTATGCACCCTGTGGATAAGTAAACGAAAACTCAAAGATCATGGAAACAAAACTACTCAGCATCGCGTTTTTCGTCTGTACTTTGTTTGCCGCCACATCCTGCGAAAAAGATTACATACCGAGCATCAACACCGACCCTGTGGGCCATGCCTACCTGCAAGGGGGATGGGCGTTGAAGGGGAACAGCATCCGCTGGGAATTGGACGCCGAGGGGACGAAAATCAACAAGACATTCGGTTTCAAAAGCATGGCAAAGGACTATATCAGCAGCGAGACAGAAGACGTATCCATCTTCTTTCTGGACGACTCAATGGTCTTTTGGGTCCGCCATAAGCCCGATGATTATATTCCCTACTACCGTCCCAGCGTTTATCAGCTGACAGAAGACGAAAACGGCAATATCATCACCACCTCCAGAAAAGACGTGTTTGGCTTTTATGCCGAACGCCTTTACATCAAGCGCACAGATGAAAACGACCCCAACAAACTGACGTTTTACATGCGGAGAAACGACGCCTTGAAGACACTGGAAGAAGCCGGCGGTCTGAGTAATTATATGAGCATCATCCGCAGCCACATCGAGAACGTGGAAGTAGATATATACGCCGAACGCGACACTATTGATTTTTACACCCGTCTGATCAACGAATATTCCCTCAACAGATAACCTCCATGTATATCCATATCCCCTTTTGCGCCTCACGCTGCGCATACTGCGATTTCCACAGCGGCACAGACCTTCGTCTGATGCAGCGGTTGGTGTCGGCGGAATGCAGGGAGATGGAAATGCGCAGGGGCTATCTGCACGCCCTTGGAAACCCCGACAGACAAAGTCTGCCCACTTTATATTTAGGGGGAGGCACACCCAGTATGCTCACCCCGGAACTGCTTGATCAACTACTCCGCCAGGCGGAAACAGTCTTTGGCCGTCCGCGCGGGGAAGTCACCATAGAAGCCAATCCGGACGATGTGACACCAACGTTCATGTCAGCCATCCGCAGCACCTACATCAACCGCATCTCCATGGGCGTACAGAGTTTTTTCGACGACGACCTGCGGATGCTGAACCGTCGTCACACCGCCGAGCAGGCGCGTCGGGCAGTCGGGATATGCAAGGAGAACGGTCTGACTAACATTTCCGTTGACCTAATATACGCGCTTCCTTTCCAGACACTGGAACGCTGGGAGCATAACATCGATCAAGCGCTCGCTTTGCAGGTGCCACACCTGTCGGCCTATTGCTTGAGCATCGAGGAGGGAACTCCATTGAGTCTGAAACTGGAGAATGGCGAGATACAATCCATAGAAGATGAAAAATGTGCGGAAATGTATGAAATGCTGTGCAAGAAACTAACCCAAGCCGGTTATCACCACTATGAATTGAGCAATTTTGCGCTGCCAGGCTATGAAGCGCAGCACAACAGCAGTTATTGGGACGGCACACCTTACATCGGCATTGGTCCGGCAGCCCATTCCTTCGACGGAGAAAGCCGTCAGTGGAACATAGCCAACACGAAGAAATACATCGAGGCGATAGAGCAAGGGTTGATACCGTCTGAAAAAGAAGAACTAAGCGCAGATGATGCCTACAACGAACTAATCATGACGAGGTTGCGCACCAGCAAAGGGCTCAACTTGAATGAATTGAGGGAAAAATTCCCCAACCGTGAAAAACACTGTTTAGCGAATGCCCAGACAGCATTGAAGGCTGGGAACTTGGAATGGATGGATGAAAACACACTGCGTCTGACACAAAAAGGGATATTCGTCAGCGATGCGGTGATGAGCGAGTTGTTTGTATGAAGATTGATGTTGGAATCAAACACAAATTCATGTGCTCTTCCCAAAGGCAGAAAGGAGGAATTTACAGCACTCCGCTTATTGTACCTTTGCAAAGTACTACAAACCAAGCATTTAAACAAGAAATTACAAATAAGCAGATTTAAACATGCTTATTTGTATTGTTTTTATACAAATAAGCAGATTAAAATATGCTTATTTTAACTTTTTTGTACAAATAAGCGAAAATCGGCAAAATTTCATGCTTATTTTTACAAACCATACGATTCTTTAGCCTGTTTTATGGTGTTTTCTCCGACCACATAAGCATAACAAGCGGCAGGGATAAACACTAAACTGACATTGTCCATGTTTTTCACACCTTCACTGTTGATAGTGGTGACCAAAGCGTTATTGAGATTATTTCTCTCCATAAAAAACAATAAAGAATCCAACTCTCCAGGTCGATCGAAAAAGCGGTCAGTCCATTTGATTTCAACAGCCCAATTAGGTTTCTGCTTGGCTCTGTTGAGACCAACAATATCGACCTCCCCCTGTTTTTTAGGATTGAATCTCCAATTGGCATAATGGACATCGGCATTTTGGCGTGGTATCCACTGAGCGAAGATAGCAGTTTCCACCATATTGCCGACCTCTTCATCGGATTCAGAGATAGGCTGAAACAAAGCACACCTTAGAGAAGGATTGGTGAGGTAAATCTTGAATTGCGTTTCCCTGACGTAACTTTTCGCATTGTCGTCGGTCCTTTTTATGACTTTGATAAGGAAAGCCGCCTCAAGATAACTGATGTATTTCCTGAGCGTATCTTTTTTCACCCCAGACTCTTTCGAAAGCGATTCGTAAGAGAACTGATCACCCGAATGATAGGCAATCATCGTAAAAATAGAGTTAAGTTCCTGCACGTCTGTAATTCCATAAAGACTAGGCAAATCGCGAAGCAGCACTTTATCGATAATATCATGTCGGAGGAATTGCTCTGGGTTTTCCCTTATTGTCTGGGAAAAGACCACTTCAGGATAACCTCCATAATTGATATAATCGATGAACAATTTGTTCAACGTAGGCATATCAAAAGACTTATACACCTTGGATTTATAGGTGGAGGTTTCCAATTCGTAAGGTATCATGATTTGTGAATACTTGCGCAAATGGATGTATTCGTAGAAAGTGAGAGGTGGGAGACTAAAATCCGTAAACCTTCCAGCCCCGCTTTCATCACTTTTCCTTTTCAATTCGGCGGCAGCAGATCCCGAAGCAACAAACTTGACATTACGATAGGAATCCACCAGCGATTTCAATTCCACTTCCCATTCCTTTAAGTACTGAATCTCGTCATAGAACACATACATTTCGTCTTGAGTAGGAGACTTGCTTAAAACCTGGCAGGCGAGATTATACAACTGTTCCAAATAGATTTTGTTGTATATAGGAGTTTCCACAGAAATATAAATGATATTTTGAGGAGAAACACCATCGTCGATCAGTTTTTGTATGGTATGGAACATCATTACCGTTTTCCCGACACGTCTTGGTCCCATAAGAATGGTGGCTCTGCGTGTGTTTCTGTCGTAAACCAAAGGAACGAAAATATCGAGATAGAGGCGAGGAGACATCTGTCTAAAAAAATCGGATGTCGCACCAGTAGTCCACCAAGGATTATCTACCTTAAGTCTGCCAATGATTTGTTTTTCCAAAAGTTCTGTATATTCCATATAGCAATATATCACCTAAAAATAACGACACAAAGATAATGAAAATTTACAGATAAGCATGTCTAAAACATCTTATTTGTATCGTTTTTGTACAAATAAGCACTTTCAAATATGCTTATTTTAACTTTTTTATACAAATAAGCGAAAATCGGCAAAATTTCATGCTTATTTTTCATTAAAAAAAATCCATATCGTCTAAGGTGTATTGAGCGATTCTTCCGGGTTCAGCCAATATGAGACGTTGGTGTTTAACTTAATCTGCATAAGAATGCGTTCCCTCACAGTTGTCCAACTGATGGGAGAGTAATTATTGAGATCGACACCGACATCGTATTGGAACGGGAAACAATGAGCCACACGTTCAAAGTCAGCCCCAGTACCATGAGGTTTCAGGTGCAGGTGTCCGAAGAGTTGCCAAGTGGGTCTGCAACCGCTATATGTGCCCGCATAGCAAAGGAAAGGGAAATGGTTTAACAAGACGCGTTGTCCGGCAACAACCAGGGTGAGTTGGTCGTACAGTTCATGGAAAACCAATTGGAGTTTTTCTGGTTGTCGGTCATGGTTTCCTTTTATAAGGATAATCCTGCCATTCAATCTGGCGACGAGTTTTTTGATGGAAGAGATGTCGCCAAAAGCGAAATCGCCAAGATGATAGACTGTATCATCGGGTCCGACCACCCTATTCCAGTTATCGATAATCGTATCATCCATCTCATTGGTGTCCTTGAAAGGGCGTTGCGAATATTGGAGAATATTTTGATGTCCGAAATGGGTGTCCGACGTAAAGAACAGATGATCTCCTGTGGGATGAATGTGCGTGCTCATGATTTAAGGATGTGAAATAGAGCAAAGATACGGATAAAAAAAACAATTCACGTTTCGCCCGATCAAAAGAAAAGCAAAGAAAGAAAAAACACATCACAAAATTCAGTCATCTCAACATATACAGCGAAATCAACAATTTGGAGTTGACCAGCATGGCAGACAGGTTCAGTGGTATTTGTGGTATCACAAAAGATGGGATTATTTTTTTGATTTTTTAACATAAAAAATATATTACTGACAATAAATGTCAAAAACACAAGTTAATTTTACGCGGGAAAAAACAAACCGAACAACTTAAAAAAAACAAAAATAATGAATAAAAACAACCATATACTTCAAGGGAAATTACTAAAATAAAGGAGAGTTATTAAACAAAAAAACGGGGTGAGTTGCCCCACCCCGAATGTTTTCACAACGGAATAATCCTTATTGTGAATTGCTTTAAAATTCTAAAGCAAAGATAATATAAAATTTCAAATAATATCATAACTTTATAAGAAAAAAAGTCATGAAAAACATTATAGGACTAGATTTAGGAACCAACAGTATTGGTTGGGCTGTATTAGAAGGAGTTAGTGACGAAAGTCTAACTAGTTTGAAACCAATAGGAATCAAAGATGCAGGATCACGTATAATCCCCATGTCTCAAGAGATATTATCTGACTTCGCAAAGGGTAATACCAGCTCGCAGACAAAAGTCCGCACACAATTTCGCGGAACAAGAAGACTAAGAGAAAGACATCTTCTGCGTAGAGACAGATTACATCGGGTTTTGAATCTTATGGGTTATCTTCCAGAGCATTATTCAAAAGACATTGACCGATACGGGCATTTATTGACTGACACCGAACCAAAATTAGCATGGTATAAGGATGAAACCAATACTTGGACATTTTTGTTTCAAGACTCTTTCAATGAAATGTTGGCAGACTTTTCAGAAACACATCCAGAATTGTTATCAGATGGGAGAAAAATTCCATACGACTGGACTATTTATTATCTCCGCAAAAAAGGCCTTTCAAAAGCACTTACGAACTATGAATTGGCTTGGCTTCTTTTGAATTTCAATCAAAAAAGAGGATACTACCAACTTCGAGGCGAGGATGAGATAGAGGAAAATGAAAACAAAAAAGTAGAATATGTAGTTTCTGAGGTTGTAAGTGTTGTGGCTGATGAAAAAGGAGATGCGAAAAAAGGAATTTGGTACAATGTAAACCTTGCCAATGGAATGTCATACCGCAGACAAAGCAAACAACCACTCGACTCTTGGGTTGGCAAAACCAAAGAATTCATTGCCACCACCACCATTCAAAAGAATGGTGAGCCTAAAACATCAATGGCCGCTCCGAAAGAGGACGACTGGGGGTTGATGAAAATACGCACAGAAAAGAATATAGATGCATCACAGAAAACCGTCGGCACCTATATCTACGACACACTACTCAACAAACCAGACCAAAAACTAAATGGAAAGTTGGTGAAAGTGGTAGAGCGCAAATACTACAAACAAGAACTTAATGCGATTTTGGAAAAGCAAAAGGAATTTCACCCAGAATTGTTAGAGAAAGATTTGTGTGAGCGCTGCTATGAGGAACTGTATATGCACAATGAAAGCCATAGAGAATCCATGCTCTCTCTTTCCGAAAAAAGGGACGAAGGTTATTTCACAACACTTTTCGTGGATGACATCATTTTCTATCAACGTCCGTTAAAAAGCAAAAAATCGCAAATTTCGGACTGCCCTTACGAATACCACGAATATTCGGGCAAAGACGGCAAAACAGAGAGAGAATATCAAAAATGTATCGCTAAATCGCACCCGTTGTTTCAGGAATTCCGATTGCTGCAATTCTTGTCAAATCTCCGCATCATCAAAAGAGAGGATTGGGACTATAGCGAAATAAAAGGAAAGCTGCTGACCGACATCGACAAAACGACAGAATACCTGAACACAGAAGAAAAATGGGAAGAACTTTTTGAGTGGATGAACACCAAGAAGGAAATCAGCATGAAAGAATTACTTTCATGTCCTGTTTTGGATTTAGGCAAATCACCGGAAAAGACATATCGTTGGAACTACGTAGAAGACAAGAAGTACCCAGGAAATGAAACACACGCACATATGCTGAATTTCCTAAAAAAAGCAAGCATTCCAACAGACTTCCTGACTTCAGAGAAAGAATACCATCTTTGGCAAATCCTCTATTCTGTAAATGCTAAAGAAGAGTTAGCAAAAGCTCTTCAATCATATGCGAAGAGATATGGCATTGGCGATACAGTCTTTACAGAAACGTTTATGAAGTTTCCTGCTTTTGAGAAGGAGTATGGTTCATATTCTGCAAAAGCCATCAAAAAACTATTACCTTTAATGCGATTTGGAAAGTATTGGAAGGAAGAAGACATCTGCGCATCAACAAAAGGTCGCATCAACAAACTCATAACAGGCGAATTTGACGAGTCCATGAGCGACAAAGTTCGGGATCTAATCATTAAAAGAATCGGCAATGAATTCAAATCAATTGAAGAATTCAAGAATCTTCCAGTATGGCTTGCTTGCTACATTGTTTATGGCAAACATTCAGAGGTGCAAGACTTAACCAAATGGGAAACACCTGAAGACATTGACAATTATTTGAAGACATTCAAGCAATACTCACTTCGTAATCCAATTGTCGAACAAATTGTGTTGGAAACCCTTCGTACTATCAGAGACATTTGGCGTTGTTATGGATCAATTGACGAGATTCATTTGGAAATGGGCCGCGATTTGAAGAATCCAAAAGACAAACGCGTAAAAATGACCGCACGCAACACTCAGAACGAGCAAGACAACTATCGAATCAAAGCACTGCTTACTGCCATGGCAAACGATTTGCATTTCGACAATGCAAGAGCGTACTCGCCAAGCCAGCAGGAAATATTGCGCATATATGAAGAAGGTGCGATAGAGAACTTTGTGTCTGAGAAAGGCAACCTACCTGATGACATTTTGAGCATCATCAACAAGTTCAAACAAATTGACGAAAAAAACAAGCCTTCTATTTCTGAAATCCAACGTTACACCCTTTGGTTGGAGCAGAACTACCGATCTCCATACACTGGAGAAGTAATCAATCTCAGCCGACTTTTCTCTGCCGACTATGAGATTGAGCACGTGATACCTCAGTCACGATATTTCGACGACTCATTATCGAACAAAGTCATTTGCGAATCTGCTGTCAACAAGCTCAAAAGCAACAAACTTGGAATGGAATTCATCAAACAGCATCATGGACAGATTGTGGAATTGGGAAACGGCAAATCAGTAAAAATCTTCTCAGAAGAAGAATACCAGAATTTCGTTTCAAAATACTATAAGACCGAGCAACTGAAATCCAAGAAGAAAAAACTGCTTATGGATGAGATTCCAGATGGATTTATTGAAAGACAACTGAACGACAGCCGCTACATCAGCAAGTTGGTGAAAGGGTTGCTTTCTAATGTGGTGCGCACAAAAGATGCAAATGGGGAATGGGAGCAAGAAGCCATTTCCAAAAATCTAATCACCACCAATGGAGCGGTCACCGACATGCTAAAAAAAGCATGGGGAGTCAACAACGTTTGGAACCGTATCATCTTACCACGTTTTCAACGTATGAACAAAATCGACCCCGACCATACCTATACCACACTTTCAGCAGAAGGCCATGAGATTCCAACCATGCCATTGGCGTTGCAATATGGTTTCAACAAAAAACGTATCGATCACCGCCATCACGCCATGGACGCCATCGTGATTGCATGTGCAAATCGTGACATTGTAAATTACCTAAGCAACGAGAGTGCGCGTGGAGATGGGAAACGCCGATATGACCTCATGCACAAGCTTTGCAACAAAAAAGCGGATTCGGAAGGATATGAACGAATGCCTCGTCTGCCTTGGGAAAGTTTCTGCAATGATATGTTCTCAATATTGGATGGCATTATTGTTAGTTTCAAGCAGAATCTTCGAGTATTGAACAAAGCCACTAACACCTATACACGCTACAACGCAGACGGGAAAAAAGTGAGTGTGAAGCAAGAAGGAACCAACTGGGCCATCAGAAAATCCATGCATAAAGACACCGTATGGGGGCTGGTTAGTTTCCGCAAGGAAAAGAACGTCTCCCTAAAGATTGCTCTTACTCGTTTAGGACGCATCACAGACAAGGATTTGAGAGAGAAATTAAGAAAATTGGTAGAACTGGGCTATGACGAAAAGAAAATCAAAAAGTATTTCACAGACAACAAAGATGCTTGGAGCGATATCAATCTTTCAAAAATTCCTGTATTCTATTACACAGAAGAAGATGGAAACGAGCATTATTACGCCACCCGATTTCTGAGTGATTTTGCGACACACTTTGGCGGTGTGAAAAAATATGAAGACGCAAAAAAGAAAATCGAGGGGATAACAGACACGGGTATTCAAAAGATTTTGATGAACCATTTGGAGCAAAACAAAGATAATGTGGAATTTGCCTTCTCGCCAGATGGCATTGAAGAAATGAATGCCCACATTAAAGAATTGAACGGTGGTAAGGCACACAAACCAATCTACAAATTCAGAAGATTTGAATCTGCCAACAAATTTGCTATCGGGCAGAAAGGCAACAAAAAATATAAATTTGTGGAAGGTGACAAGGGGACTAATCTTTTCCTTGCTGTCTATGTAGATGAAAATGAAAAACGAAGATATAAGACTATTTCCTTCAATGAAGGGCTAAACAGGAAAAAAGATGGATTAGACATTGCCCCCTTAAGAAATGAGAATAACGAGATTTTAAAAATGATAATATCTCCTTTCGATCACGTTGCTATTAAGGGCAAAAATGAGAATCTAATTTTATACAGAATGGTATCCACATCTAAAGGTGAATGCTATTTTCTTCCTAGCAATGTATCTTCTGTAATTGTGAGTGGGAAAGAATTTGAAAAACTCGACAAAATAGGAAGAGATTTCATTACAGGGAAAATGATTAGAGAGCATTGCATTCCAATCAAAGTCGACCGTCTCGGCCACATTGTATCCATAGACAACAACCCCGTTTCAAATGATTAAGAAGACACTTTATTTTGGCAATCCTGCATATCTTTCTTTCAAAGACGAGCAATTGGTCATTCGTCAGGAGGAAACAGACAAAGACGGAGAAAAAAGTGAATTCCGACGCACCATTCCTGTTGAAGACATTGGACTAATGGTATTGGACCACGTTCAAATCACCATCACTCAAGTTCTTCTTACCAAGCTTCTTGAAAACAATGTGGCACTAATCACTTCCAATCACAGTCACATGCCATTTGGTTTGTTCATGCCATTGGAAATGAACACGGTGCAGCACGAACGGTTTATTGACCAATTAGAATCATCGCTTCCGCTCCGAAAACAGCTTTGGTCACAAACCATCCAGCAAAAAATACGCAATCAAGCAGCAGTATTGGAAACCGTCACCCATGAAAAGCACCGAAACATGTATGTCATGGCAGATGATGTAAAAAGCGGAGACAGTGAGAACAAAGAAGCACAAGCAGCTGCCTATTATTGGAAGAACCTTTTCACAAGTAAATATCCAGGATTTGTAAGGGATAGAGTTGGTATGCAGCCCAATGCACTGTTTAACTATGGTTATGCCATCTTGCGAGGCGTCATCGCTCGCGCGTTAGTGGGAAGTGGTCTATTACCCACTTTAGGATTGCATCACCATAGCCGCTACAATGCATATTGCCTGGCAGATGACATTATGGAGCCATACCGTCCATTGGTTGATTTAGTGGTATTAGACGTGATAAAAACAACCGAAGTTCGGGATGATGAAATTACAAGAGAGCAGAAAATCAAACTACTTTCAATTCCAACAATAGATGTCAATATCGACGGGAAAAGGAGTCCTCTTATGGTTGCTGCCAGTCAAACCACATCGTCATTATACAAATGTTTTAAAGGAGAGCAACGAAAGATTAGTTATCCAATTCTCAAAACAGAGATAGAAATATGAGTGTATTGAGTGACCGATTTAACGAATACAGAGTCATGTGGATATTAGTGTTTTTCGACATACCAACACAAACGGTCAAAGAAAAGAAAGATGCAGCTGCATTCCGTAAGTTCTTAATAAAAGAGGGATTCACAATGCTGCAATATTCAGTATATGTGCGTCATTCGATGAGTTGGGACAATGCTGATGTTCATACGAAGCGAGTCAAAAAGTATCTTCCAATGTATGGGAATGTCTGTGTTGTCCAGTTAACCGACAAACAATTTGGCAATATGGAAATGTTCACCAATGCCAAGCCGTCACCTCCGCCATCCGGAGGCATACAATTGGAATTGTTTTGATAGAAAAGAAAAAAGCTGACCAATGGTCAGCTTTTTCATTTAGATAACACCTCAATTTTTTATCGTATCATTTACGATATTCTCCTTTGTATGACCATTTTACACCATTCGTGGTGTTTAATCTTAACCAAAGGTACGAATTTCAAAGCAATTCACAACTTTAATCGCTCAAAATACAAACAGGCACTTGGTGTTTAATCTTAACCAAAGGTACGAATTTCAAAGCAATTCACAACGCGCTCCAGTTGCAGGAAAATTGCTTGTCGGGTGTTTAATCTTAACCAAAGGTACGAATTTCAAAGCAATTCACAACTCATCAAAGACTTGTTCGCTTCCGTGCATGGTGTTTAATCTTAACCAAAGGTACGAATTTCAAAGCAATTCACAACCGGACCTCGATACAAAGTCGTCGCGGACAAGGTGTTTAATCTTAACCAAATGTACGAATTTCATAGAAATTCACAACCAAGCGCATCCATATCAACATACTTTGTATGGTGTTTAATCTTAACCAAAGGTACGAATTTCAAAGCAATTCACAACTGGTAAAGATGTGACTGCAGAAGATTACATGGTGTTTTATCTTAACCAAAGGTACGAATTTCAAAGCAATTCACAACCAACGCCTTGATGAACAACTTGACGTGCATGGTGTTTAATCTTAACCAAAGGTACGAATTTCAAAGCAATTCACAACGACGTCTTCCTATCTCCGCTTCGGTGTATTGGTGTTTAATCTTAACCAAAGGTACGAATTTCAAAGCAATTCACAACTACCTGCCTCGCCCTTGCTATGAGTTCGGGGGTGTTTAATCTTAACCAAAGGTACGAATTTCAAAGCAATTCACAACGCCGACCTTGGTCACTACGACCCTGCTGAGGGTGTTTAATCTTAACCAAAGGTACGAATTTCAAAGCAATTCACAACTTGATGCATCGACAACCGGCTGAGAAACATGGTGCTTAATCTTAACCAAAGGTACGAATTTCAAAGCAATTCACAACAAAAGAGTATGGAAATTTGCGGATAACTTTGGTGTTTAATCTTAACCAAAGGTACGAATTTCAAAGCAATTCACAACTTTCTCTTGGGGTTAATGTTAAAGCCGGAGGTGTTTAATCTTAACCAAAGGTACGAATTTCAAAGCAATTCACAACATGACATGTGTAAAAGTAAAACCGCTTCCGGGTGTTTAATCTT
>JAGHUM010000069.1 GCA_018064855.1 Candidatus Physcocola equi | reverse complement strand
GTTGTCTAAGGCCATAATACAACTTGACTGCTGTCAATATTCTGTCTTCTTTTTCTCATTTACGAAGAAAAATAACCTATGGAATCGTTAAAAGTTAGCCTGCATTTTCGTGCAGGCTAACTTTAAAAGTATTGTAAATCAATAAGTTACAACATCAATATTCCTCCTCGTTGAAGAATAAAAGGGGCCTTTTACAGCTATTTGTGGGGCATTTAGGCTAAAAAATAGGATAACTTATTTTTCCTCCAGATTCAGCCATATTCCAGTTAGCCTAAGTCGGCAGGCTAACTTAAAATTCCGTCACGTTCCGTCATATTCCTATCCACAAGTGCCTAAAATACCGTTTTTAAGTTAGCCCAATTTTCAAAAAGTCAGGCTAACAGGCGAACCATTCCTCCTCGTTCCGCCAGGTTCCACTCGCAATACTCTCTCTTCTTAAATTCCTCGTAGTTTTTGGAAGTTAGCCTAAATTTACCTGCTCAAAATACCTGGTCTAAAATTACAAATAATTTGCCAATCCTTTAATTATCAACATTTTAATAGTTAGCCTAAGTTCGTATAAGTTAGCCTGCTCTACGAAAGACGACTTTCTTTTCACGGGGGAAGAATAGGAGGCTGTTTTTTGAGGCTTATTTGCATAGGTAGTTCGTGATAACTAATTGTATATCAAATGGTGATATCTATTAGATACAGGAAATCTGTTTATTTTGTCATTATTTGACATCTGCCAAAATCATTCATTCCTTGTATGAGTAGTTAGGGGTATCTCCTTTCCCTGTATAAGTATTACTCACCCTTTCCTTCCTACGAAGAACAGACCTTCCATTTCGGGATACCCTTAATTCGGGGTAGAAGTTTACCCACCCGAGTCGCACGAATAATTAAGGGTAAATAAATTTTCTGGTTGGAAAGAGATGTAAAACGGCTAATCAAATTAATGCTTGGAACTTTCATTGAAAAGAAAGACAGATACGACGAGCCCCCGTAGTTATTGTTGATTTGAAACATGATTGCTTCAGGCGTAAACGAACTAAGTTTGCGGCCCACCCTCCGCCCAAATTCACCACGCGCTGGCCCCGGGCCAGCGCGATAATGCTTTTGAGTGTTTATAATTTGTCAACTTTCCTGAGCCCGTTGGGCTTGGGAAAGTTGGCTTTTATGATTAATCTGAGACGGGACGCACAGGGAAGCCGAGGAAACGGCTGAAGTAGTCCTGCGGAAGGACATCGCCCGAATAGAAGCTCAAGTAGTACGCGTAGTCTGTATTGCCCGTATCGAGAGAACTTGACCAATAGCGGCCGTAGGAGCCCGCATCGTAAAGGTCCGTACTGCCGCCGCCCGCAGCGGGGAAGAACAACACAGCGTCTGTTTTGGTGTAACTGCCAGTGCCATCGTTCTCCTTTCCCGCATCGCCATTCTTAGGGGCATAGACATAATAGCCTTTGTCCGTGCCATTCCAAGCCCAATAAGTGGCTTCCTTCAACGCCTTGAACTCGGCTGATGTAGGCATACGCCAAGGGTCTCCCCAAAGAACATTTGCAGCATCTTTTTCCAAAGGAAGCATTTTGGGATTACCGATGTCTGGAGCAGTGGAGAATCCACCATCGGACCAGCTGCCGCTATACGTCTGCCCCTTAGTATCACCCCAAGCGAAATATTTGCCGTAACTGTTCGTCCCTGTAATTTCTGTAGCTCCGATGTTCATAGTAGCCCATTTGGTGCCGGCTATGAGGACGTAGTCGTGAGCTTTTTCGTCACTGCCGAGTGTTCCGCAAGTGAAAAGAGCGGCCGGTGTGGTGTAGGATGTACTACTCTCGATTTCGACTGATGTGATGACGCCCTTGTTGGTATAGTCGGTCTGGCCGATCGTAAGCGTTCTGTAAGGGTTGGATGTGTTGTCCGGCACGAGACCAACGGTGACAATGGCCCTGGTACCGTCTGAAGAAGCTGCGTAGTTGCTTGTTGTGATGCCTGCCTTGTTATCTCCACTAATGCCGCAAGTCTCGCTGTCATCGGCCGGAGTCAGGGTGACCTTGGTGTTGATGCCGCTTATAGTGGCTCCGATGATATTGCCGCCACCGAGGTTCGTGGTCGCTATCTTCATCACTGAGGTTGCGAACTTGAATTCAACTATCTTATTGGCGAGTGTTGCTGTTCCGTCATATACGAGCGTAGCGTAAGCGACGAAAGGTGTATTGGCATCCTGACTTGAGAAATCGAAGGTCAGGCCGTCATCTGAGACTGTGCAGCCGTTGCTGTAAACGAACGTGATTACGCTAGTACCGGAAGTGAGTCCTGTTGTTGTAATTTCTCCCGACAATTTCGCGAACATTTTGTTTTCACTGGGGGTGACGGTAAGACCGTCCGTCCCGCTAATTTTTGTTGTGCCGCTATATGCATCCACCTTGTCTCCATCTTCCCATTGGAGACGGACTACGGATGTTGCCGTCGCCTTGGTGCCGTCGGCTGCAACGAGGTCGCCGAGGCTGGCGTTGATATTCATCTGGATTGTTTCACCTGCATTTTCCGGGCTCTGTGTCTCGGGAACTGCAGCTTCCTTCTGGCAGGACATCGCTGCGAAGATAGACGCGGCCGCAAGGATGATTGTTTTGATTGATGTTTTCATTATTATCTTTCAATTTTCGTTCTCTGTTTTGAATGGAATCTTCGGATTTCCCAAATCAGAAGACATCCTGTTCGCCCATTTCCGCTGGATTCGTGTTGTATTGGTTAGTACTTTCGCAGAGGACTCTCTGCGCAGTGACCTCTATCACCTTAACGCTTGCGGGAACGTACGCCTGACGTTCCCGCTTTCCTATGTTATTGATTTCGTGTTTTATTTGTTTGTAAGTTATTTCCATGTTAAGCGTTTGAAATTGTGGGAAACAAGCTGGCGGGCCAGGTCGTTGCCTTTGAAACTGCGAGTCTCCCACCAGATTCCGTACTTAAAGTCATCGACGCCGTAGAAGTCGGTCAGCACAACGCCCAGACTCTGCCTGTATTCGGAGTCCCAGTTTGTTTTCTTCAGGTCCCCGACTACCTTGTCGTTCATATACACGCAGACTTCCCAGCTCGGCCTTTCCTGCACCCCGTTCATTCCATTGAAGAACATATCATTGGGAGCCTTTGATTTGCGATTGGCAAGGGCTGTCTTGAAGGCATCGTATTTGTCAGATTCCTTTCCGCTGCTGCCGACGTCGTAATGGTCCTGCACGTATGCGGAGTAACTCTTAAGACCTTTGCCGTTCCTATAAGTTTCTATCTCGGTTTTCCCGTCACTCGGGAAGGACTTGATATAGTTCACCGGAACGTTGGGCAAGCCACCGATATACGAATAGTCTTTTGTATACTCTTCTTCTCTTGTGAAAAGAATGATCTTCCCCTCACAATCCGCAAGCGTGAGGTCTGGAGAGTACTCGATGAAAGTGTCCCGACCATAACGCTCTATCATCAGGCGCATAAAATACTCGAAAACGTTGAGCGTCAAGTCAGTGGATGATTTCGCCATAAATTCCTTCTTTGTGATGAGAATCATTGTTTCTCCCTTCAACTGGTTCTTCGTAGGGAAATGTCCGGTCACGTCAATATGGAAATTGTACATCATGCAGGTGCCCGTCGCTATTCCGATGAAAGCATCGCCGTGGAAGAATTTGCACCTGTCCGCAAAGTCACCCTGAAAACTTCGGGAATCATAGCCGAGCCTGAGGTCAAATGCTCTGGCACCCTTATCCCAGGCATCTCTGTAATCGATATTCTGGTCCTTGACCCAGGTCGGGGTGGTGCTGCTGTTATAACAGTAGGTGGCTGCATCGTGGAGCCCCGGGATGGTAAGATCCACCAGACGTGTGTCCCTTGGCAACTCGGACATCCAGTGCGCCGCATCCACATTCGTGGAATTGGGATAGTTGGAGTCCGCAGAAATTATAAATAGCGCATCCTCCTTACGGGTGTAGGGGTCACAAGTCTTCTGATGTTCGAGGCACTCCGCTTCCGAAGCGAATTCCTCGTTACAGAAAGGGCAGACTGTGATTTCCTCTTCAACTGCTTCCGGCTCCGTTTTTGAGCATCCAGCTATGTATACCGCTGAGAAAGCAATAAAAAACAATTGAAATATAACTCTTTTCATAAAATTTTTTTAGTTCCACTCTAATTTTCGGAACTGCAAAGATATAAATTTTCTTTCGTTTTTCAGTTATCCAAAATAATGCTAACTTTGTCCAAAAATTTTTCGAATCGCCTTTATATGAAGAAAAACTTGCAGATTATTGAATACGACAAGCTGATATACAAGCAGATAAAGGAAGACCATAAAATCGGCGAACACGTTTTCCTGCTGGATGAATATCAGTTGAGTCCCGTCAAGGATTATGAATTCATAGCACCGGAGAATATGTTCATCGAGGTCCTTTCCGGCAAAGGATACATTGTGGTGGACGGTGTGAGGCACGACGTGAAAGGGCACAGCCTGATTGCTTATCTTCAAGGGGAAAAGATACGGGTATGCGTCACTTCAAAAAA
>JAGHUM010000072.1 GCA_018064855.1 Candidatus Physcocola equi | reverse complement strand
ATTGTACCTGTCGTTCAGGAACCGACGGGACTTTATGTCCCATCATTGTTCTCTTGTACTACTTGTCAAAAAACTGCAACATTTCAAAGATCTTGCCTTTCTTCGTTGGGGTTCCCCCCGAAAAGCGAGTGCAAAGTTAGAGCTTTTTTCTGAACTGGCAAAATGTTTTGAGAGAAAAATTCAACATTTTTTGCTAAAGCGCTGACAGTAAAGGAGAAAAAAATACAAAAAAAATTGGAGGGCACAGCCCATCGGCCTTCCAATGAAGAGGGAGGGTGGTTTTTTGGCGGGCAGATTGGCGGGATTACGGATTATTCGGGGCGATTTGATGGGGCCGCCTAAAAATCGGCGGGAGGTGCACAAACCGGGGTGTGGGTGGGCCCGACGCTGGCGCGGCGGGAACGGGGGCTCTTTGGGGACGCGGGGATTTGGGATGACCGCCGGAGAAGTAGCGGGAATGGGGGACTTTTTGGGTGAAAAGCCGCTTTTATATTAATGTGCTTGATGGTTGTCATCAACACCATTGACAATGTCAATAATGTGTTGGGCGACTTTTTTGACTTTCTCTAACTCTGCACAAACTTTTTTTCGCTGATAGAATGAATAAATGTGAAGAACGATGCCAATCGGGAATACATAGAAACATACCCTGTTGAACCTCTTGTTATCCAACAAACGATATACCCACGAATTCGATATATATGGGAAGTCCATGGCCTTATTAATAATGAGTTGGTTCAGGGAGTTCCCTAAATAGGTTATCGAATCTTCAAGTGTGTCACTGTTTTTTTGCAAAGTTTCGTGATATGGAATACCTTTGAAGAACTGTAAATATGTGGGGCGACGGTGGAACAAAACCAAAGAGGTGTCGGCCATTTCCATCAATGCCTCCATCTTGGATATTATTACATTGTCGTCGGCAACATCTACAACCATTTCCTTCTTCTCGAGGTGACGTGTGTTTTTGCCACCGAAGAATTTGCGGAAAACAATCAGATACGAATCCATATCAAACACAGCGGAATCGTTAACGGCTTTATATGTAAGGAAAACGCCTAATGGGAAAAGAACAGCAGAACTTAACCACATACCTTCCCACACAGGCCAATAGCCATCTCGAGCCATTTTGTACCCAGTGTTATCAATAATATAATAGATAACAAACAAGATTATGGAAATGACAATTGGCAAACCTAAACCACCTTTTCGTATAATAGCTCCCAATGGTGCACCAATAAAGAAGAATATCAAACAAGCCAACGATAAGGTGAATTTTTTCTGAAGTTCAATTTCATGTCGACGCAGTTGAGCATTGTCTTCGTTGATTGAAAAAGAACGGAACTCTGCGTTTTGAACAGTAGAAGAAGCTGTGTTGATTGCATTATTAACGACAGTCTGTCGCTCTTGAGTAGACATCGCGTCGTAAATAGAGTCAAAATCTATAGGGCGCTCCATTTTAACATCTTCAATTGCCATAAGCTTTGGCACAGAATCCTCATACGAGAGGCGGTAAGCTTGAACGCCACACATAGGCGAAGTTTTCAGTTCATTTGCAATAGAAGTGCCAATTGAATCTACCTTCTGCTGGACAGAGTCGATTGAATGAAGCAGCTCGTTCATGTTTTTACCGATATACTGCGACTTCATATTGTTGTCGTCCATACGCTTGAAAGTCGCATCATATGGTATCATGATTTCCTTATCATGGAAAGATTCTCGGCGATACATTTCTTTACCAAAGCTCCCATTACCTTGCTTCAAATCTTCATACCAATTACCATGGTATAATTTCAGAAGTATATGTTTTTCGTCTTTAGTGGTGCTTAAAGACCCGGAGTCGGCAGTAACTATACGAGGGTATGAAGCTGGTTGGTCAACTCCATAGATAATCACATCATAGAGCATCCCAGATTGCTTATTCTTATCTTTAACATATACGTTATAGCCTGGAATCTGGCTATTGATAGTACCTTTAGTAATTTCCAACGAAAGCGAAGTTTGCCTTGCAGAAAACAACAAAGTGTACATTTTCACTTGCGTTTGCGGCAAAACGTCGTTTTGAAAGAAAAAGGCACCAATAGAAATAGTGACAATAAAAATGATAAGAGACTTCATCACTCTCACCAAAGAAATGCCAGCAGATTTAAGAGCAGTTAATTCGATATGCTCACCCAAATTGCCGAAAGTCATCAGAGAAGCCAGCAAAATAGCCAGTGGCAATGCCATAGGGATAAAAGACAAAGCTGCATAGAAAAAGAGCTCGGCCAGCACGTGAATTTCAAGTCCTCTACCCACAAGGTCATTGATGTAGCGGAAAAGAAATTGCATCAAAAGAATAAAGAGAACGATAAAGAATGTCATGCAGAACTGTGGTAGAAAACTCTGCAGCATAAAAGTATTTAGTCTCTTTATTCCTAACATAAAACTTGTGAATCAAATGAAATTGACTGCAAATTTAGTAATTATTTTGCTCACTCACGAAAGTCTTTAGAAAATAATCCACTCGATTAAAGCAAAAAACTGCGACTAAATACCCAAATTGTGCTTCAGTTGGTCAACAGAATTATTCCACAATTCTTTAAAATCTTCCACTTCTTCATCATCGGAAGCGAAATCAGTAACCATCAAAGTCCTACCGTGAGTAAGTTCTGAAACAAGGATTCTCATTTCAAAATATGTAGGCTCATCACCATCGGCTTTCCAGTGAAAACGAATATGAGATCCTTGGCGAATGGTAAGCAATGCAGCCTCGTGAGCTTCACCGTCCCAAACTATCGTGTAGTCTTTCCCTTCATTTGTGACCTCATCGGCATACCAAGTTTCCAATCCTTGGTTGGTATACAGAAATTGCCACAAAAGGTTGAGAGGTACATTCTCGAAGTCGTATTCTATTGTAAATTTAATCTTTGCCATAGTCGATTTTTCATGTTAATAGTTCAAAATAAATACTTTTAATTGGTTTGACCAAATTCTATAACATTTTTTTAAAATTCAGTGATAATTTCACTTCGAAGAAAGGCTCAGAAAAAAAAGAAAAAAAGAAAACAAAATCAAGCATAGAAAATTTCAAAAATTGGCAATTTATTATTAAATTTGCACTAACAAAATACCATAATATAAATGGAACCATTATTTGAAAAATTAAAACAAGAAGGCATTGCAAACCCACAACGCCTCGTACTTCCAGAAAGTACAGAAGAGCGTAACATGATAGCCGCAGACAAAATGCTTGCGGAAGGTACAGGTAAAATCATTCTAATTGGCGACAAAAATGAAATCCTTGCAAAAGCGAGCGAACTGAATTTAGCCAACATTTGCAAAGCCACAATCATTGAAAACGAAAACAGTGAAGCTATTGAAAAATACGCACAACTGTTTTTTGAATTAAGAAAAAGTAAAGGAATCACTATCGAAGAAGCAAGAACAAAAGCAAAAGACCCGATGTATCTCGGTTGCTTATTGGTAAAAGCAGGAGAAGCCGACGGTATGGTGTCTGGAGCGATTCACGCAACAAGCGATGTGCTGCGCCCAGCATTTCAGATTCTGAAGACTGCACCAGGAGTAAATAGTGTGTCTGGAGCATTCATCATCGTTCTTCCTGAAGAAAGCGCTAAAAAATATGGCGAAAAAGGCATGCTTGTATTTGCAGACTGCGCAGTAATGCCAGATCCAACCGAAGACGAATTGGCACAAACTGCAGTTCTCACAGCCAAAACAGCAGAGAAATTGGCGGGCATCACTCCGCGAGTTGCCATGCTGAGCTTCTCTACCAAAGGCAGTGCCAAGCATGACAAGGTTACCAAGATGATAAACGCAACAGCCAAAGCAAAGGAAATTGACCCTTCAATTATTATTGATGGCGAACTTCAGGCTGATGCTGCAATAGTAGAATCAGTTGCAAACCTTAAAGCACCAGGCAGTCCTGTAGCAGGCCAAGCCACTGTTATGGTGTTCCCGAACCTTGAAGTTGGCAACATTGCATACAAATTAGTTCAACGCCTTGGTGGAGCTACAGCCGTTGGCCCAATTCTACAAGGACTTGCCGCTCCAGTCAACGACCTTTCAAGAGGATGCAATGCTGACGAAATTTACAAGACCTTGTTGATTACAAGTAACCAAGCTATTAATAGAGAATAACAAAAATAAAATCAGTAATATGAATATTTTAGTATTGAATTGCGGTAGTAGTTCTGTAAAATACAAACTCATCGAAATCAAAGCTAACGAAGTGCTTGCAGAAGGTGGAATTGAAAAAATTGGTTTGCCCGATGCATTTATCAAGTTCAAATACGAAGGCAAGAAAATCCAGCAAGACCTCGACATCAGCGACCATGTTGGAGCGATTAAGTCGATTCTTGACAATCTCACAAGCAGACAATACGGATGCATAAAAAACTTCAATGAAATTGACGCTGTTGGCCATCGCGTAGTGCACGGAGGTGAAAAGTTCAACAAAAGCGTTCTTATTGATGCTGAAGTTATAGAAAAAGTGAAAGAATGCTATAGCATTGCCCCACTCCACAACCCTGTGAATATGGCCGGCATTGAAGCAATCAACGAAGTGTTACCTAACGTGCCACAAGTTGCCGTATTTGACACAGCGTTCCATCAGACAATGCCACCAAAGGCATATATGTATGCACTACCTTATAAATATTACATTATCGACCACGTACGCCGTTATGGATTCCATGGCACAAGTCACCGCTACGTGACACAACGTGTGTGCGAATTCCTTGGTGTGGAACCTCAAGGCAAAAAAATCATCACCTGCCACATCGGCAATGGGGGCAGTATTACCGCTGTTAAGGACGGCAAGAGCATTGACACCACCATGGGATTAACCCCAACCGAAGGACTAATGATGGGTACACGTTGTGGCGACGTTGACCCTGGTGCATTACTGTTCTTGATGGAAAAGCACAACCTCAATTACAGAGGTATGCTTGACGTGGTGAACAAACTTAGCGGTGTATCGGGTGTTACCGGCATCTCTCCTGATATGCGTGAAATCAATGCTGCTGCTGACGAAGGCGACGAAAGAGCTAAGCTCGCTCTCGACATGTACGAAAACCGTGTAACAAAATATGTGGGTGCATTCACTGCAGAAATGAGCGGCGTCGACATTATTGTATTTACTGGCGGCGTTGGCGAGCATCAAGCAAGTATTCGTGCCAACGTATGTCGCTCACTTGGATATATGGGCGTAGAAGTGGATGATGAAATCAACAATGCAAACAACGGTGAAGAACAAGTTATCAGTTCAGCGAAGAGTACTGTAAAAGTTGTAGTGATTCCAACCGATGAAGAATATATGATTGCAAAAGATACAGAAGCAATTGCAGAAGGCCGTGAGCCATAAATTCTGTATTAAATCATACACATTATATAATAAGGGCTACTTTTGTGGCCCTTAATTCATGAAAAGATGAAGCACTTAATATTAATTGCAGTTGCGTTATTTTCATTCGCCACTAATTACGCAAGCGAGATTGAGAGAACATATTGGGGTTGTGAATTAGGAGTCACAACACAAGATCAAGCAGCCGACACTATCAAGGCGCAATTAGCTAAACAGAATATTGCACCGAAAACCGAAGGAAACACTATTATGGCTAACAACATATGGCTCAATGGCTACCAGTTCGACACTGCGATGCTCGTTTTTGAGAATAATACGCTGAAGTCAATCAATTTAACCAAAGAGTGTTTCGACCTGTCGATGTCCGATCAATTTATAAAGGAGTTTTCTAAAAAGATATTAGGCAATGATGGAGGATATTCAAATATCGACGGCATTCTCACTAAAAAGGATAAGAATACACTCATAAGAATGGCTCAGACAGAAGGGAATACTCGTCAAGGGGTAGTTGAAATTGTAATTATTAACTTGAAACAGTGAATCTCAAGCGTGCCCAACTGTTAATTATTCTTAATATTTTAAACAAGAGCATAGTCACCAAAGGAAATCAGGCACTTGCAGGTGTCTGATTTTTGTTTATTTAGACAAAATTTCGTACCTTTGCAGTCCGATTATGTCCGAATTTATTTATTCAAGGTGAAAGGAAAAGCATTTGGCCGTGTTTAGCCTCAAGCCAAGGATT
>JAGHUM010000120.1 GCA_018064855.1 Candidatus Physcocola equi | reverse complement strand
AAAATAAAAAGAAGTGCCTCCCGGCATCGACACCTCCTGATGAGGAGTAACAATTTTATCAAGAGTAATGTGCCCTATGCAACAAATATCAAGCATATCATTTACCGATTAAAGCCCCTGATCATCTAAACATTCACAACCAGAAGCCAATTTTCTACTACAAAGGTAGGAATCAAAATCCAAATACCCACCACTGCAACACACTTTTTTCCACCCCACCCCCAAATTGCCAAAAAATTGACATTCGGCATCACAATTGCATTTTTCTGATTTAATTTGTAACTTTGTCTTGTCGTCAAACGATTTTCCCGAAAAAGGATGGATGAAGATTTGACGAAAATTTCAACAGAATATATACTATGAAAAAGATTATCATAGCAGTCGTAATGACTCTTATTGTTGCTCTCAACGTTGATGCTATTGCCTCTGCATTAGCAACAGCCGGTGATGCGACAGCAACTGCTGTAACGAAGCCGACTGCAAAAAAATCCTCTAAAAAAACGGCTTCCAAAAAGAAAAAAACACGCAAAAAGAAAAAGGCGAAGGCTAACGACTACTATGAAATGGGCTATGAGGACGGGTACGACGATGGATACAACAACGGTGCTGACTATGGAACGGCATACGAAGACGATTACTACCCACAGACCAAATTAAAAGGTAAAGCCCGACAGCAATATCTTCACGGTTACATGGAGGGATATGACGACGGTTGGATTGACGGCCGTGGCGACCGCGACGGCATCTGACAGTTATCCCACAATGCCCCCTGCATAGGTTGAAGCCAGTAAATTCAATGAACCTCCCAAAATAAATGCGGAATCTGCAGAAAATGAGCTGTCATATCCCACCCGCAAACCACTATATCTCCACATACAATCTTTAAATATCAACAATAGGACAGACTTTCCAACGCCAAAAAAATTAATAATTCATAATGATAAGATGTTCAGCGTTCTTATCGTTTCTGTTCATAAAACTTACAAGATACTTCTTATCAAAGGTTTTTATGCGGATGCCTGCTTTGTTGTACAGATTATATATGAATGGAGTATATTTAATTACCAACATCCACTTGCCTTTACACTCATTTATAAGATAATTGGCAAGACGTTTTTGATCGTTCTTTCCAAATTCATTTTGTGCATACGTACTGAACTCTGTATCGTATGGCGGGTCCAGGAATACAAAGTCATCTTCTGTTGGTGGATATTTGTGAAAGAAGTCTTCAAAGTCAAGGTTCTCAATCGTGGTTTTATTAAAATGTGAGAGTAACGGCGCTGACATGTAATAAGCATGTTTCTTTCTCATTGTTTTATGATTGTAACCAATCCCTCCATAGGGCACATTAAACTCACCTTTATTATTATAACGAAACATCCCACTATAGGCATAATTACGAATAAAAACAAACATGGCTGTAGACAAGGCTTTGCTTGATGCCATAAGTTTCTTATCATTATACAATGTACGGAAGAACATGTACAAGGAGCTCATAAATGATGTTTCAATGTTGTCAAAAATATCAGAATCTGGCATCCTTTGCTTTTCTGTCTCTATTTTATACATGCGCAAGATCTTTCGAATCAAGTTTTTATCTAATTCCGCCTTATACTCCTTCTCGTGCCAAGGGAACTCTTTAATAACAGCTGACAATTCTTCCCATTTTTCCTTGACATGAGAGCGCAAGCGCTCACAAATCCCCCCTTCATTTATTTTCCCATCACGAAATTGTATATACCAGTCAACAATCCCTCGATTTGAATCAACATGTTTAAGCATAGCATCCCATGAATCCATGATTCTGACCATCCAAACATGAAACTCGTTTTCGTTGTAAGCTATGCTACGATAAAGTGAAATAAGCTCATCGCTTTTGTCATTGATAAAATAATACTCAGCCCTAAATGAAGCGAACACAGAACCACCACCAACAAATGGCTCATAATAATTCTTGAAACGAGGAGCGTTAGGAAGAATAAACTTCAATTCTTTTTCCTTTCCTCCAGCCCATTTAATAATGGGCTGCAAACCTGATGAGACACACGCAGCTTTTGTCTCCTCATTATTATTTTCAGGTAAAAACAGGCTTTCTAAATCAAACAAAGTTTGTTGACAAACTGAGGCATTTTCACCAACCATTGTGCTTTCTCCCTCATCGGGAAAATTATATTTCTTAATATCCATAGTTTTTATTTTTTTGTATTGCGCCAATGCATCTTCAACCCTCTTCTTTCCTGCGAAGAAATACTCTTTTTCAAGTTCAACACCAATAAACTTTCTTCCAAGTTCCATGGCAGCAACACCAATAGAGCCAACACCCATAAATGGGTCAAAGACTATATCATCTTCATTAGTTGCAATCTCAATCATTTTCTTTAAAATAGACACAGGTTTCTGTGTTGGATGTTTCGGACTACTTAGTCTCTCTGGGCGCATACAAATGGGGCTCTCAAGAAAGTTATGCATCTCTGCTTGTGAAATAAAATTCCACGTATGCTTTTTGTTCCAACACGTAAAAATCATCTCACAACTATTTAGGAAACCAGCTTTATAAATCTTTGGAGCTGGATTTGTCTTATGCCAAATCATAAAATTCGTGGTATCAAACTTGTGGTCAAGACAATTATACCAACGCCCAAGTTGATTGTAAGATGTAAAGACAAATAGGTTTCCAGTAGGTTTTAGAATTCGAATAAATTCATCAGCCCACTCTTCCGGATTAAAATCAACCATATCCCATTCCGCCACATCGTTATTCATAGCAGTTCTACCAGGCAATCGTATGTTTCCTGTTGAGTGCTGAGCAAGATTGTAGGGAGGGTCTGTTAGAATAAAGTCGATGGAATTGTCTGGAATGTGCCGTATAACCGTTCTACTATCTGCACACAAAACACATTTACGCCAATTTGGGTCTTTCATTTACTATTCGGGAAGGTAGGTTTGCTTAATCTTTGCCAATGCGTTCTTAATCTTGTAGGCATTTTTCGTGTACTCATCAAGTACAATTTCGTATCCTTTTTCGGATTTACACACAAGATTCCAAAAGTTGCTACTAATAAGCAGTTCTTCCTCTGCAAAGAACTGAAGCACACGACCCTGTTTCCATGGATTCCCTTCACCATAACGGTTATAGGCAGTTGCAAAACATATACGAACTTTCTCTTCTGTTCCAAGAGCGTTAGCAAGAATGCAATACTGTTCCAGTAATGCCTCTTTCTCTGAACGTGCTTTCTTATTATCAAGGTCACCGCCAATCTTCAATTCGATAAGATAGTGCATTCCTGTTTCGCGATCCCTCAAATAATAGTCACTTTCATGTCGCTTACTGTGTTTGGATGAGGAATTCTTTTTGCTAATACCAACATAGTCCTTTACCGACGGTTTCTTATGGTTTGTTCCACGAGTATTTTTGTAAGATTCTAGAAGTTCTGCTATAAAATCTGTCTGTTCCTGATAAATAGGACCTTGTACATGTTGACTCACTTCGTAATGAAGTTCTGCAATAGTAATTGCCATCTTCTCAAGCATATTTCCAAGACTACTATCCAGAGAACGAGCCAATGCGGAATAATACTGAATATCAGCCCCCAAAGCATGAATGAAAACATTGTGTATTTTCATGTTGATGGTTCCTTCTGGATCATCAAACTCTCTTATATGTCTATCAGAGAACCCTGAAGCATAGGACTCTACCGCCATTTTCACGACTGTTCGTATGGCACGCTCGTTGTTTACTAGCATAGTGTTTCTAACATTCTAACCTTTATTTTCTTCCGACCCCCAATTGAAGAAATTACAGTTATCGCTCACAACACTACAAAAAGAAAACATGGGAGTCAACTGCTGCCTGTCACAACTTTAGGTCCTAGGAAAACCCGCACAAGTACAGACAGAGTGACACCCACGCATGCTGAGTATATAGTATACCCGGAAAATGTGCGCGAGGATATAAAATATCCTCTGCACACTCCGAGTAGTATACACCACATCGTAGCATCAGCCCTAAAATGCTCTTGACTTGTGCAATGAATTTCCTAGGTTCAAAGTTGCCAAAAACAAAGCGAGCAAACGCTTCTTTATGTAAAGACTTAATAGTAGTTTATCACTTCCATTGAAAGGCACACTACTAAGTTTTGTAAAATTAGCAAAAATAATTGGGTTTTGACAATTCTGTATAGTTAAAAATACCGAATCCAATAGAATCTATGTATTTATTCGGAGAAAAATGATTAATTTCGTAATCATAAACAATATCCCAATGAAGTTTTCATTTATAAAAATCCAATATCCCAATGGCAGAGTTACGATATTACCGTACTCATCTTTTGACTTATATGCAACCAATGAGTTGGAACATAAAGAAGAAAACATCATTATCACACTCGATGATATAACACACTCTTTCATCTACGAAACAGATGTGATTTCTGGGGAAATAGTAAACAAGGAGCAAATCAAAGTGTCGTTACTTGTTTGATTCAAAAATCACAAATATAATCTGATTTTTTCTGGGGGAGGTAGATGGTGTTGTCTTTATGATATTTCACTGTAGCACTCGCTGTTTATTGTTTATATCTTCGTCTGCCATTTGTCGTTATTTAGATACGCCCTTTTATTGGCTTCTTTCTTCATTGTTTAGCCTCACTTTTTTCTGAAAAATCCACAACAAATTCCGAAAAAGCACGCTACCCGCCGACTTATAATTGGTGATAATTGGGTTCAAATCGGATATAATTGATGCTCTAAAACCTACATAGGATAAATTGAAAAAATATAATTCGTTAATTCTTGGCGGAGCGAAGCGGATAACCGAAGACGTTTATTTCGTTTAATTCGTGACATTGAAAAAACATAGCAGTCCAAACATATTCGCGCCCCCCCCATAAATCCAATATCTTATTTTATTTCTAACTTCAACATCCCATTTTGTCATTGCTTGCAATCTTCTAAACTCCTACCTTCGCAATAGGCTTCTTAATCCCATTGATATATTGGTATAGTCTCAACTTCCTAACTTCCACACATGTGTTTCACTTGGTGTATTATCTTCAAAGGCGATTTTTTAGTTTTCGTTTTATTTAGTGCTTTAAATTTTAAATCTCAATCACATGATATGCGTTTTCTTACAGTTTGCAATAGAAATTTTGGCCAGTTGGCAAATCCACCACACTCATTCACAGCAATATACGCACCCATTCCACTGCCAAAATGGTATTGAAAAGGTGTTTCGGGTGTTTCGGGTGTTCCAGATGTTTCAAATGTTTCGGGTGTTCTGGAGTTTCAGTGGCCCATGAGTTTCGATGTCCTCGCTCTCCAGTCGCGAACATTTTCATTCACGGCTGTTTGGCAGAAAATGGTAGGGCGATTTTCCATTTCGGCAGAAGGCCATGTGAGCGAGTAGAGAAATTAATGGCGGAGTGGATGAAAAATGTGAGGGCTTTTTCTTTGTGAATCGGTTGAAAGGCAGTAAATTTGTATCATATTATAAATTACCGATTTTGCGTACCTATTTCTCGAAATATATCTATGCCTTGTGTGTGGCGGCTTTGGCCGTGGCACTGCTGCCTTCGTGTAGCTCCACAAAGCATGTGCCCGATGGGCAGTATCTGCTCGACAATGTAACCCTTCATATCCTCGACAAGGAGAATGAAAACAGCGAAGTGAGCACTTACGACCTGGTGAACTATCTTCGCCAAACGGAGAACCACAAGGTGCTGGGCGGCCTCAAGCTGCAGTTGGCGTTCTACAATCTTTCCGGCAAGGATTCCACAAAATGGTTCAACAAATGGGTGCAACGCGTGGGCACTCCACCCGTAATCTACGACTCCACACTCACTCATGCAAGCGTGAGTCAACTCACGATGGCGTTGACCAACAAAGGCTACATGAACAACAATGTGACCAGCCAAGTGGAAACCGACGCCGACAAAAAGAAAGTGCGCGTGACCTACAATATCCGCCTCAACGCTCCTTACTATGTGAGAAACATCTCCTACGACATTCCTAACGACACGCTGCGCGATATCATTCTTGCCGACACCACCCTCTACCCCATCCGGCAAAATTCGGTGTTCGACCACAACAAACTGGAAAAGGAACGAGAGTTTATCACCGAAAATCTGCGCAACCACGGTTACTTTGCCTTCAACAAGGAATATATCACTTTCTATGCCGACACCGCCGCAGGGTCGCGTGCAGTGGATTTGACACTCAACACTCGCCCACCACGCGCTCTTTCGCGCATGCCTGAATACAAGAGCCACCGTCCGTTCTATATCCGCTCGGTGACATTCGTGACCAACTACGACCCGGTGACGATGCAAGACGGCAAATACAAGGGCAAAGAAGAAGAATACAACGGCATCAATTTCATTTCAGATGCCGACGACCAATATTTGCGCTACAGCTCGCTCTACGACTGCTGCTACATCACCCCTGGAGAGATGTATGATGCGAGCAGTGTGACGAAAACCTACAAAGCCCTCGGGCGCTTCGGCATTCTGAAATTCGTGAATGTGACCACCAATCCTGTGGGTGAAATCGACGGCAAAATGTATGTCGACACCTATATCTTGCTCCAGCGCGACAAGTCGCAAAGCATTTCGTTCTCGCTTGAAGGTACAAACAGCGAAGGTGACCTCGGTTTCGGTGTGGGTGTAAACTATCAGCATCGCAACATTTTCGAGGGGTCGGAAGTGCTGAATGCAAAATTCCACACTCGCTATGAAAGTATTTCCGGTGATGTGGCTGGTTTGATTAATGATAACTACTCGGAATATTCTGGTGAAGTGGGCATCGTTTTCCCGAAATTCAAGGCACCGTTCCTGAAGCGCAGTTTCAAGCAGAGAATTCAAGCCACCACCGAGCTGAACACCTCATTCAGCTATCAGGCCCGCCCTGAATACACCCGCATCATTGCAGGTGCCGGTTGGAAATATGTGTGGAGCGAACGCCAAAACCAGACGCATCACACGCTCAATGTGCTCGACCTCAATTATGTGGCACTGCCAAAGAGCAAATCGCACTTCCTCGACAGCATCAGCAACCCACTGCTGCGCTACTCCTACGAGGACCACTTTATCATGCGCCTGGGCTATAGCTTCTACCACACCAACAAACATGAGCTAAACCCTATGAGCAAAGCCATGCAGCAAGACATCTACACGATTCGTGCATCGGCAGAAACTGCTGGCAACTTGCTCTACGGCATCTCGAAAATGATTGGGCAGAAAAAGGGCGAAGACGACAGCTACAAGGTGTTTGGCATTCGCTATTCACAATACATCAAGATGCAAGCCGACTACGCCTTCACGCACAACTTCAGCGACCGCAACTCGCTGGCTATGCATGTGGGTGCCGGTATAGCAATACCTTATGGCAACTCATCGGTGGTGCCGTTTGAGAAGCGTTTCTACGCTGGTGGCGCCAATAGCGTGAGAGGCTGGGGCGTGCGTACACTCGGTCCCGGCAGTTTCGCTGCGCGCAATTCACAAAACAGCTTCATCTACCAATGCGGCGACATTCGCTTCGATGCCAGCGTCGAATTCCGCTCAAAACTGTTCTGGGTGATTGAAGGCGCCGCTTTTGTTGATGCAGGTAATATCTGGACCATACGCGACTATAAAGACCAGCCAGGCGGTGTGTTTAAGTTCAACAAATTCTATGAACAGTTGGCAGTGGCCTACGGCTTAGGTTTGCGTATGAACTTCACCTACTTCCTCGTGCGCCTGGATATGGGTATGAAAGCGCACAACCCTGCTTCGGGTCAAGACCATTGGCCCCTATTCGACCCTAAATTCAAACGCGATAGCGAATTCCACTTCTCGGTAGGCTATCCGTTCTAACATTTGCAACACATCATTATACGCTACGACAATGAAGAAATTAGTGATATTTGACCTCGACGGCACTTTGCTCAACACCATTGATGACCTTGGGCATGCAGCCAACCATGCGCTCCAGCAACACGATTTTCCAACCCATAGCACAGCTTCTTACCCATTTTTTGTGGGAAATGGAGTGCGCCGGCTCATGGAAAGGGTGCTTCCAGAAAGTAGTAGAAACGACCAAATAGTGGAGACCATGCTGAAAGACTTTAAAGCCTACTACGATGAGCACCTGACCGACTACACCAAGCCTTATCCTGGCATCACGGAACTGTTGGAAGACTTGCGCGACAAGGGTGTGAAACTGGCAGTGGCAAGCAACAAATATCACGCGGCGGTCGTTCGCCTCATTGAACACGCATTCCCCACTATCGACTTTGTGGCTGTGGAGGGACAGAAAGAAGGAGTGAAGGTGAAACCCGACCCTTCAATCGTGTTCAGCGTTTTGGCACAGGCCCATGTGGAAAAAGCCGACACGCTCTATATTGGCGACTC
>JAGHUM010000029.1 GCA_018064855.1 Candidatus Physcocola equi | reverse complement strand
CCGGCTGATGCCATCATCCCTGCAGGCAACCACGAAATCAAGGTGGTTTACAACGACCCTGTAAACGGCAAGACAGACGAGGTCACTTTCCCTGTTGTGGTCAACAAGAAGCCTGTGACTATCAGCGGTGGCGCTTCTAAGCCTAAGGTTTACGACGGCAACACCAACGCTACCCTCGCTGAACTCGGAACTATTGAAGGGGTGCTTCCTGGAGATGAGGTCGCTATCGACGCTGACAACACTTCCGCTAAGTTCGACACTCCTGAAGTCGGCACTGGTAAGGATGTCAATGTGGATTACGCTATCAACGGCAAGGATGCCGACAACTACGAAATCAGCGGTAACCCTGTCAAACTCACCGACGGTGTAATCACCAAAGCAGACAGAGACAAACCAGTCGTTGCAGATGGCACTACAAACGAGCCAATTGATGGATTGACTCCAGAAATGGAAATCAGCATCGATGGTGGCAAAACTTGGGAAACTGCAGAACCAGAGGTTATCCTTCCTGAAGGAGAATATTTGGTACGCTACGCAGAGACAGATACCACCAAGCCATCTCTGCCTGCACCATTCATAGTAAGTTCTGGTGTAATCAACATGGTGAAGGGCGAAGCCTTTATCGTAAACATCAACGGATATTGTCCGGAATCAGAAGGAGAAGTTCAATTTGAGATTCTTGCTGGCGACCCAGTTGAATATCGTGCGGTAATCACCGGTTTGTCAGAAGAAGAACTCAAGAATGTTTCATTCAAGGCAATTGATGAAAACAACACATTCAGAGTTTACATTCCAATGTGCGACGCAGGAGAATACAACGTTGAAGTACAATTCAAGAACACAAAAGGAAGCGTATCTCCAGTGTACAACTTCAAGATTAACGTCAACCTTTCAGAGAAATACATTCACAATGTATGGGAAGACGTTGTATCAATCGTCAACAAGAACACACCTGACTTGAACTCTAAAGATTTCGAAAAACGTTTCACTGCCTTCCAGTGGTATCGCAATGGCGTAGAAATTCCAGGTGCGACAATGCCTTATTACAATGAAAAAGGCGGTCTCAACGGTGTGTATTACGCAAAGGTAGTCACTACAGACAACAGAAAATTGCGTACTTGCACAAGAGAATGGCACTTTGATTACGGATTGAAACTCGATGTATATCCTAACCCAGTTGTGGACAATGTAAACCTTACATTGTCGGCCGACAATGGAAAGGCGCATGAAGTCCGCATCGTCAACATGACAGGCAACGAAGTATATCGTGGTTCATTCAAAGGGACAACCACCACTATCAACTGCAGAAATTTCGTGAAAGGTTGGTATGTGATTACAGTTGACAACAAAGAGGCAAAAATCATCAAAGAATAAACATTCAAAACACAGGGACGGGATCCCGTCCCTGTATTTTTCAAAAGCAAATGAAAAAGAAATTATTAGTTTGCAGCATTGCATTGTTTTCCATCCAATTGCAAGCACAAACGACATATCAGAAATATCTGCACAATTTGGATGTTGCAGTAGGAGGAGGTCTCCACTCAGTGCAATTCAACCCAAAAGAGAAAGGTGATCAAGATCCATTGTTTGGTGGAACAGTAAACATTCACTATCGCTACGCACCATTCAAGCGTTGGAGTTTTGCCACAGGTATCGACCTTACGAGTTACAGAGCAGAATCGGAATATGACACACTCTCATCCGTACAAAAAAGAGTGGACCCAGAAAACGGCTACACAGGCGAATATAGAGTCGGATTCAAGAACTGGAGTGAAGTACAAAACTCCATCAACCTCGAAATTCCAATCGCCGCCTACTATCGCTTACCAATAAACGATGTGTGGGGAATGGTATTCGGTGGTGGTGTCAAATTAGACCTTCCATTTTACAAGAAGTATAAGACCCGTAATGACAAGACAGACGGTTATATCGATCGAACAGAATACTTCGAAGAAACCAATGTGGATTATTCCGACCTTCCACAACACGACTTGTACAAGACAGACACCTATAAAGGCAACGCCAAACTGAAAGGCGCAGGTCTGTCAGGTTTCTTGGAAGTGGGAGCAAGCCGTCCGTTGAAGAAAAACCGCTCCCTCTATCTCGGAGCATATTTCAGCCACAGTTTCACCAACAACGTCAAGAAAGCAAACGATGAACTATACAATGCCGCAGACGACAAATATCGTGGTGTCATTTCATCAGACTTGGTCAGCAACGCGCACTTGATGGCATTGGGATTGAAAGTCGGACTCAGTTGGGGATGGCCAACCGAAGAGAAAATCGACAGCAGTGCAATCATTGCCGAGCGTTTGGCAGAAGAAGCGAGACTTGCCGAAGAAAAGCGCATCAACGACAGTATTCAGGCCGCGCAGGAAGAGCAAGAACGACTAGCAAGAGAAGAACAGGAAAGACTTGCAAGAGAAGAGGAAGAGCGCAAGGCTGCAGAATTGCAGAAAGCGCAAGAAGTAGTAGCATGGCTCAACAAAAACATCCGTGTCAACTTCGCACTTGGAAAAGCAGATGTGGTTTCAACGCCAGAAGTGGAAGAAAACATCGACTTCATTGTGAAATTCCTCCGCAACAATCCAGATAGAATTTTGGTTGTAGTCGGTCACACTTGCGACCTTGGCAAACCAGAGAAGAACGTTGAGTTGAGTAAACGACGTGCTGAAGCCATGAAGGCCGTATTGGTTGGCAGAGGTTGCAACCCTGGCAACATCGACACAATTGGTAAAGGTCCTTACGAGCCTCTCGTTCCAAACACATCGGAAGCCAACAGAAAGAAGAACCGTCGTATTGAAATACAGATTGGTCAATACCAAGAAAAGGATATTCAGTAAATATATCCTTTAAACAAACCAAAGAGTGTATCGCAACTTCACAGTTGGGATACACTCTTTTTTTGCGACAAAATATGGACCCGGTTTAGAAACAGATAAAACCTACCAACATCAGAGGAAACGAAAGACAATATGGTCCTAATAGAACAAAATTGCTATTTAATTGGATAAATCTGTCAAACGAATGCCAGCAAAAAAATCTGTTTGTTTTTTTACATATATTTGCGTCGCAAGAAATCAAACAGATAATAACTCTGCAACCTAATATATTTACTACTAAAGATTGATTAGTAGCATGCTAAACATTACTAATTATTAAACCATGAATTTCATTTCTTCTTTGGCAAGGAAAGTCACTGCACTATTCCTTGGATGGACAATGTCGGCTCTAACCTATGCTGCCGACCCAGACTATTCAGCTTATCTGTTCGCTTATTTTAAGGGAGAAGGATTGGCAAACGGCGAACAAATTTATTTTGCAGTTAGTCGAGACGGACTAAAATGGACCGACCTCAACAACGGGAATCCAGTACTAACATCCACATTGGGAGAAAAAGGACTGCGCGATCCGTTTATCATGCGATCGGAAGATGGTTCCAAATTCTACGTTATCGCCACCGACCTGAAAATCTATGGGAACAACAACTGGACAGCGGCACAAAGCGCAGGCAGCAAGTCAATCATGATTTGGGAATCGACAGACCTTGTCAACTGGTCGGAACAACGTATGTGTAAAGTTGCCACTGAAGGAGCAGGTTGCACATGGGCTCCAGAAGCCATTTATAATGATGAAATAGGCGAATATATGGTTTTCTGGTCGTCGAAGATTCCAACCACGCAGAATGTGGTTAACAACGACTATACACACCGCGTTTACTACAGCACTACCAAAGATTTCAAGAGTTTTTCTGAACCAAAAGTATGGATTGAACTGAAAAACCAACAAAACAACGTAATAAGCGCAATAGACGCTACCGTCATAAAAGACGGAGACACCTACTACCGTTTCATGAAAAACGAAGCCACCAGCGCCCATAAAGCAGGAATGCCATCATCCGGGAAATACATTATCATGGAAAAAGCAAAATCGCTATTGGGAGACTGGACAGAAGTAAGCACATCCATGAGCCAAATTGCCAATGTAGAAGGCCCAACATGTTTCAAAATGAACGGGGAGGACAAATGGTGCCTTTTCATCGACGATTTTGGCGGTAAAGGATACCACCCTCTCATCACAACCGACATTTCATCGGCCAATTTCACACAACTGGCTTCCACTGATTATTCTCTGCCTTCAGTGATGAGACATGGATCGGTTATCAACATCACGGAAGACGAATACAACAATCTGCTGGGCAAATACGACCCCAATTCCACCTGTATGTTTCGCATCAACCCTGCCGCAAGGCAGCAAACCATGGAAGGGTGGGGCGTATCGCTGTGCTGGTGGGCAAACATGTGCGGAAAATGGACCAACGACAAAGTTGACGACCTCGTTGACATGCTCACTAATAAAGACAAACTAAACTTCAACATTTTCCGCTACAATATCGGAGGTGGGGACCATCCTTCGCACTACAACGGACACATGTGCTATGGTAAAGGTAAACGCGCGGAAATGGAAGGTTTCAAAGCCAGCGAAAACGCCAACTACGATTGGAATGCAGATGCCGGTCAACGCAATGTTCTCCTGAAAATCAACAAAGCGCGTCCGGATGCCATCTATGAGGCATTTTCCAACTCTGCACCTTATTGGATGACTTACAGCGGTTGCGCATCTGGCAATGAAAACGCTGGGAAAGACAATCTCAAACCTGAATATTACGGAAAGTTTTGCGACTACCTGATTGATGTTTGTAAGCATTACAAAGAGGCTTATGGCATCGAATTTAAGACATTAGCACCATTTAATGAACCGAACACCAACTTCTGGGGCAAGAATGGGACACAAGAAGGATGCCACTTCGACCCATCATCGCAAGCCGCTGTGATACGTGTGCTTTATCCGAAACTGAAGAATTCTGGACTCAAGACCGTCATCTCGTCATCAGACGAAACAAACATTGGTTTAGCCATCGGTGAGATTCAGCATTTCATGAAAGAAGGAGACATCATTCCGATGCTGGGTCAATACAACACGCACACCTATGGAGGTGACAACAGGAGCAAATCACAATTAAAAGACCTTGTAACAGCCACCAAACTCCCGTTCTGGATGTCGGAAACAGGAGCAGGAGGCACAGGACTGGCAGGCAATCTGGCCATGGCTCAACGTATGTTCGACGACTTAAACTACTTGCAACCACAAGCGTGGGTTGACTGGCAGTTTGTGGAAGAGAAAAACGACCAATGGTGTTTTGTTAGAGGAAGTTTTGACGCACAGACCTACTACATAGTTAAAAACATGTATGTACGTATGCAAGTCACTCGATTCATCCGTCAGGGCTACACACTATTAGGCACCGGCCGCAACGACATATTGGCAGCAATCAGTCCGTCGGGCGACGAAGTGGTAGTAGTCATGCTGAACACAGGCACATCACCAAAGCACGTAAGCATCGACCTTTCACTGCTGGAGCAAGTAGATGAATCGGCCACACTTTACGTCACCAACTCCGCATTCGATTGCAAACGAATGAACGATGTGGCAGTGAAGAACGGAAGAGCCAACTACACCATGGGAGGAGAAGAGATATCCACACTGATATTCACAACGAAGGCAGGGAAAGGAATTGACAATTTCAGCGAAGGATATCCGTACCTGATCATTCCAAGAGCAGGAACCACTGCCTTGACCTATGGCGAAAACAACATCCAGTTGAATTCGCTCCGTGTGACCGACACCACACAAAGATGGTATTTCAGCAGATTGGCAAATGGCAATTATAACATCTACACCAAAATTGGAGATAAAAAAGTAGCACTTACAGATAATGGTTCCTACTATTTGGGCACATCTGCTCTCAATGCGACCGCAGCCAACCAACAGTTCAAATTGGAGCATATGGGCGACAACACTTATCAGATCATCTCTGCCCAAAACAGTAAATTGTTTGACCTGGAAAGTGAAAAAATTGAAGCCGGCACAAAAGTTGGTCTATGGAAAGCAGGAGACGTTGGAGCAAACGTACACCGCGAATGGCGCATATTATCAGTACCATTCTCAGCAGCGCCAATGGATAATCTGACCGATGCCACGTCAATCGCAGCCAACAAATCTTTCGTTTACACAGAAAACGGGAAAATCGTGATTTTGATTTTAGGAGAGGACACTCATGCCGAATATGCCATCTACAACGCAGAGGGAAAAATAATCAACAGAGGCATCACCTCTTCCAACATCACTGAAATACCGGTACAGAGAGGCGTTTACATCGTTGTTGGGAACAACTGCAAAAAACAAATAATCGTAAGATAATGTTTGAGTGTCACAATAAAGTTTTATCTTTGTAATCTTGAGAATTCCACTCTAAAAACGTTACAAGAATTCAAAAAAAACTTTTATAAACAGACAACATATTTATCTGCAAAACATTATGATTAAACGTTTTTTTCTTTGCCTTTCAATCGGATTGCTGACAGCCTGCTCTGGATCCGACAAAGCAGCCCAAAACGCGACTGGCAACGACGACAAACAAGACATCCATCTTGAGCAAAGCAACGAAAAGCAACCTGTTTCTGAAGCAAATAAAGGGAATGCAATAGACGAAAACATACAACAGTTGATCCGATTGATTCCAAACCACGGACTTTCAGACTCAGCGAAAAACAAATTCGACAGTTATTACTATGCACTGCTTGAAGAAGCATGGGCCATTCCATCCAACGGATTGGGTGGAATAGGTGATGAAGAATGGCTTTATTATTTCATTTCTGGTAATGGCGAGGATGCGACACGATATGTATTGGATAACATCACAACAGATGGCGACCATAAAAAAGTGGACTTTCAAGCCGTTTGGGACTACGAGGATAATCAACAAAAAAAACAGAAACACACCTTGTATTTGAAAAAAAGCGGAGAAAAGTGGATCATCGAGAATTTCGACGACACCAAGAATCAACTTGAAAAATACATAAAGGAAATGCGAGCCTTCTATAAGTCCCCTAATTGGGCTGAAATGTATGATGCTGGTCTTAAAGACAAAGACATTAAAGAAATCACCATTGAAACGAACAATAAAGTTAATGAGTATTTCAACAAATACCGCGCTTCAACCGTTCCTGCCACAGAGGCTGAACTGCAAACCATGATAAACGAAATAAAAGAAAGACTGGGAGACAAGCAGGAAGAAGGTGCATACGATGGCGTGATGAAAGGCAATATCGGACCGCACAAAATCACTTTCTACATGGAGAAATTTGAGGGCTACAGTGGTTTCTATTATTACGACCAATATCCTAAAAACATATACAAGCTAAAGACCGTAAAAGAATGGGATTTTGAAAGTAACAACATGTCTTGGTTCAGCCAGAAACAAATAATGGAAGAATACACGAAAGATGGCAAAAAGACAGGAACATTCGAGGGTACATTCTACAATGCTGCAGGAAGAGGTTCCAATTACGAAGGAGACTTCACAAACAGCAAAGGTGAAAAATTCAAATTCAGCGTTAGTGTAGGAAATTTAGGCATCCAATAAAAACCATCCAATTCCTCTAAAACAAAAATGGCACCTGAACGGAGATGACGTTCAGGTGCCATTGTTATTTTACTCGTTATAGAGAGAAGTGTAAGCGTCCAACTCAATTTCAAACGAGAAACAATTAATGAATCCACCTTGGATTGGAGAATAAAACCTTACCTTTCAGTTTACTAAAATTGAGGGCGTCTTCTTGGCATATATAGAAAAACACGTAATTGTCACCTGGCAGAAGCGTCAGTTTCAACGTCTGCCACTGATCGCGGATACTCATGTTTGCAAGCATTATCGTACGTTCGTCAGTATTCAACGCAGTCGCGTTAATCTTAGCCCAAGATCCATTATAATCCGAAGAAATAAAGCAATCCACTTCCATATAGGTTGTTTTGGTCTGATTACGAGAAATAAAGAATGGGAAATAAGCATAAGTATTGCCTTCCCAGGCTATACATTCATTGCGTCTATCCATGTGGTAAACCGGATGACCGTCATGCAGTTCGTTTTTCTCCATTATGGCAGAGCACCTGCTCATCAGCGCATCGGCATTCAATCTATTATTAAGGACAGAAACAAAGGCGGCAATGGATGACAGGGCCATAACAACAATCGCAATCGACAAGAAATGAAGTTTTGCCAACACAGATTGTTCCAACACCGGTTTATTCTCATTCGTAAATTCAGAAGGTAGTATCACACACAGCCATGTTGCCACAAGCAAAGCTCCGGCTTGTCTTTCCATAAAACACTCTGTAAGCATAACCAAGACAAACAAGAGCGACACCAAAAAAGGCAGACGCCAATGCGTTTTTTTCGCACAAATAGTGGGAAGTACAAAAATTGCCAACAAGACAAGCACCCCAATCCAACCGAGTTGCAGATAGATGCTCAAAAACTGGTTGTGACTGTTCATTTCGCCACTCAATTCTATCTGATAGTCCATTTCCGCATATTTCTGCATCAATGGCTCAAACGCATTAGCCAATCCAAAGCCTGAAAACAGTCCTGGTCCGTCAATCGCAAAAACGGCATTCCAAATGTGGGCACGGGGATCAGAGAAATTGAGATTCCCATCTCCTAATCCGTCCACAAACGACCAAAAGAAGACAGAAAGACGATTATCGGTCAGGAGCACCACACCCAAAAGGATGAATACTAGAAGCAAACCAGGTACGATGAACTTTTTTTTCTTGAGGGATGCGACAAACACCCCCACACATGCCACCACAACCGCCGCGCCAAGCACCATGCGCGAGGTATTGACCACAAGGAAAAACAAGAACACCACCCCCATGAAAATATACAATAATCCCCAACGACGATGAATCGATTTATGGAAAAACAAATAACTCATGGAAATCAATGCCAGCACAACAGCTGTGTTGCTGTAACTGCGGTTCATGATGTCGTAGAAAACCTGAGTAACCCCAGTCCACGATTCAAAGAAAAAGATGTTCATCTGCTCATTGCACCATAAACGCCAAGCCACAGCAGCAAAAAGATAGACCACAAAACAAAACGTGCCAAAGACGTAAGTCTTCAACAACAATCTCATGTCTAATTTAAGGTTGCACAGCAATGCCACCAAAGGGAACGCCCACAAAGAGAACTGCGCATTCATCAAGGCATGTCCAGCCAAACCCGGTTGAGCGGCATAGGTCATAGACAACAAGCCCAAAACGATATAGAGCAAGACAGCAATACAAGGCCAGACATTTTTACGCTCACGCAACTGCCTCAAATTGGATGGCCACTGTCTGAATGTGAAAACAACGCAGAAAAACAACCAAATTCCTTGCGCGATATTGCACCAGGGACGTGTAAAACACGAAAAGAAAACCAGCAAGCAAGATACACAGGTAAGCACCTGGTCTTTATCTAAATTCTTGACACGAGATAGGAGATGGTTCATATACCACACGGAATTATTTATTTAAACGTAAAAACAGCAGGCAGAAAGCAGTCTTCAGTCGGGAATAGAGGCGTAAAAAGAAAGGATTGTTTGACTTTCCCGCCGCAGTTGAAGCCGAATCGGTGTGCCTTCTAAACTTTATCAGTTTATCCTCAATAAAAGTCAGAGAGAAATGGAATGCCGCCACATTCCCCAACCATATATCGTGCATAAAGACGCCATTTGGCGTAGGGCCGGCCATCTGTGCGACTTCCTTCCGGAAAGCCATGCAACTGCCAGAATAACTGTTTTTGACAAAAAGATTGTAGAAACGACCGTTTTTTGCGCCAATCTGTTGGCGAAAAGATGGTGCTGTCGTATTGAGTTGACTATCGGTCACCTCACAATCGCTCACCACACAGGCATAATCTTGAAGAGCCTTCATCATCACTTCCACCTTATTGGGCATCCACACATCGTCTTGGTCACACAGGAAAATATATTCGCCCTGCGCCAGAGCGATTGCATGCTCAAAATTGAGTGTGGGAGACTTAAGGCAAGGTCCCTTTACCAATCGGATGCGAGAATCCGCCATGTTTCGAACCACCTCACAGGTGGCATCGGTCGAGCCATCGTCGCTCACAATCACCTCATCATGTTCTCCCAGTTGTGAAAGCACCGACTGCAATTGTTCAACAATATATTTCTCACCATTGTAGGTTGCCAGACACACAGAAATCATGACTACTGAGGTTTAGAAAAAACAAATTTAGCCTTATAGAAAAGATAACGTAACAAAGAAGGGTAACCTGCCACTTTAAGCGAAGCCCATTGCTGACAATTATAGTTCCAAGTCTCCCTTATGGAAGACAACTTCTTTCGGAAGAAACCTTTTTCCTTATACAACGCGCCAATCTGGTTGCCATTATGCTGCCGATAGAGCATAGTGCTTTCGCACAAAGGCACCAATCTGCCACCCGACAAGACCGTCCGCATCACAATCCAGCCATCGTGCATACGCGCCATGGCATGAAACGGGAGAGAAGCCCCTCTCGCAGCCTTGTTGATAAGCATGGTACAGCCAGTTGCCACAGGATTGATGACCGAGTAATCCTTGTCATGAAACAATTGTGGACAAATACGCGAATAATGCCACATTGAATCGCTGATGATATTGAGATCGCCATCCGCCACCTTCAAATCGGTACACACCACAATAGGCAGATTGGGCGTCTGCATCTCACTTTCCTTCATTTTGGCAAGCGTGTGCTCCACCTTTTCAGGAAGCCACACATCGTCTTCATCGGCAAAAAAAATATAATCGGCCTCACATGCTTTCAGCAGTTCCTCAAAGGAGCGTTTAGGCTTGATATTGCCTAATTCGTCCTTCTGCAGCACCACTCTACCGGGATGTGCGTCGGAATAACTTTTCACAACAGCCAGCGTATTGTCGGATGAGCCATCGTCACGGATACGCAGCAGCCAATCTTGATTCGTCTGGGAAAAAAGAGAATCAAGAAACGCCGGAAGGTATTTCTCACCATTATAGGTGGAAAGCAATATTTCAACAGCCATAAGCGATAACTTCAAAAATCAATCGAAAAACACCAAATAATAAGGTTGGAGCAGATGATTGTAAAACAAATTGACAAGCATTATACCCCACAGCATACATACCACAATCGCCGCAGCCGCACTTTTCGGTTTGAAAGCATAAATCAAAAGCGGCAACAAGATAATCTGCACGCAAGCGAAATAGTCGTTTAATCGATGGGCAAAAACCGGAATACGGATAAAGAAATAGAAAAGCATCATACTCACCACGCTGATTTTCATCAGTAGATAGAACGACGGGCAATGAGGCTCAATCAACTTACGCTTCCAATACAAACAGATGGTTGCAAGCATCTGCAACATCAAGAACGTATTGAAAGGATTCATTTTGAACTGTGTATATTTCTGATAGTGCAGGTATTCTTTCAGTTTGTAAGTCAATATAGGCACATCATAATCCAGCAGCACAGATATAGGGTCGGCATTCACCAATGCCATTGCAAAGATGGTAAATAAAAGTCCGAACCACAGTTTGAAACTCATCCCTTTATTGTTCACGAGACAAAACGGAATGGCGCAAATAGCTGACCTGTGAATCAAAAAGGCAAAAAGATTGAGCAGTACATATTTCTTTCGGTCACCGTCGCACAATGCAGTCAACGAATAGATGAAGATAGCAGAAGCCAAGCCTGCCCTCATCTGCGTCATTTCATGCAAGAAAAAAAGATTGGTGAAATAGGTGAGCAATGCCAAGCCGAAGATTTCCTCATTCGCCAAGCGCTTGATACCAATCATTTTGACAGGCACGGCGAAAAAAGCATAGGTCAAAGCGACAATTGGCATCGGGTTGTTTGTGAAAAACTTAATGACGGAAACCAAGAAGCAGAAACTAAACTCCTGATGAGGCAAAGCGTTGAAATAACGTCCAAAATCGTCGAACATGACTGTCACCAAAGGTGTCAGGTCGCAAAATTCCTGATAGCAAGGCACATAGTCGATATCCACATCCTTACCTCTGAATGCCGCGATGAAGAAAAATACAAACGCCACTATCCAAAAGGAGAGCTGACGCGACCGGGCATCCATGTACTTGTAAGTTCCCGCCAATACGGACAACAATAAAGCTATGACAATATAGACCAACATACTAAATCTCGTTTTTAGGTTTATGCCCATATAGCAGTGAGCCGACAAGCAGAATCTCCACAACCTGGCATAAGATCCAGGTGTAAACGGCACCGTTCATCCCCAAAGAAGGAATCATCAGCCAATTGAAAAAGTAATTGGAGCCAAAAACCACAATACCCACAAGAGGGGCAAAACGCTGAAGTTGCAACCCATACAAGCCTTGCACCGTGAGGGTGCTGGCGATTGTGGTTGTGAACGGAAGCGGAGAAAGCAACAGCAATAAAGGGGCTGATGCCGCAAACTTTTCGCCCAAGAAGGGAACAGCCAACAATGGTCCCAGCAAGGCGACAGCCAAACTGACCATAAAAGAGAACATCCCCACCCAAAGCAATGATTTTTTCAAATAACGGAAACCCTCTTCCTTAGACTGCACGAACATACGGCTTATGCGAGGAAAGACAGCAAGAGTGATGGGCTGACTGGTAATCATCATCACAGCCATGATAATCTTCTGCGCACCGGAATAAACACCAATTTCGCCATTGGTCAAATAAAAGCCCATGATGGTGACACCCACCACAAGGTTGCAATTCACCAAAAAAGAATTGAGGAAAATGGGCATACCCTTTCTCACTACATCCGCATTTTTAAAATGAACAGTAGGGACAAAAGACAGTTTATACTCGCGTAGAATATAGCAGAAGGCAACAACTCCCACCAGCAAATTGGCAGCAGTGAGCGCACCCAAATAAAACAGGCTGTCGCCTTCATCGCGAACAAAAAACACAATCAACAAAGCCCCAATCAGTTTCACCGCGAATGAGAACACACACATTTTTGCCATGCGCTCCATACCCTGGAAAAACCAAGTCGGGAAGAACACCCAGCCTAAATTAAACAAAGCCGCGACAAAATACAATGCGAAATTGTCTTGTATCTGCGGCATGATGTACCACAGACCACCCAATATGAGCAAAGACAAGAGAAACAAACAGAACTTGAAAGAGACAACCACAGAGAAAATCCGCTGCAACTGCAAATAATCGTTCTTATGAATTGCCACTTCCTGTGTGGCGGAATGTTCAAAGCCAAAATTCACCAACAGGGTGAGATACATCGCAATATTCTGCGCATAACTTGCCTCACCAAATCCATCCGGACCAAGTGCGCGCGTTACAAAAGGGATAATAAGGATGGGAATAGCGTAATTGGCCAACTGAAGCAGCCCTTGCGACGATATGTTTTGAAACAACAGATTGCTTTTCAATTTCGATATTTTCGCCATAAGCAAACTTTTTGTCAAGTGATGCTTACACCGTTTCACTCGTCATATCCGGACGTTTCACTTTCACCCCATGCTTCCAAAAGAAAGTCAGCATGCTTTTCAGGTGAATAAACGTCATGCGGCTGAGTTTAGAGCTGGTGCGTAAGTGGATATGAACCATTTCCGACTGAGGAACATATACGACCTGTTTTCCTTTCTGCCAACAACGAAGGCAAAGGTCTTCATCTTCCATGTAAAGAAAATAACTTTCATCAAAACCGCCCAATTCGTTGAAAAAGTCTTTTTCGAGGAACAAAGACGCACCTATAGCCCAATCTACCGACTGGACCTTAGTCGTATCAATATTTTTCTGAAGATACTCGCTTACAGAACGAGAGTTACTTTTATCTTTTCCGAAGGTGAACATACGCGACAACATCACCTTCAAAGTGATGAAAGAGCGCACAGAATACTGAATGGAGCCATCACCATTGAGCAATTTGGGAGCAAGCACTCCCCAACCTTGATGATTCTCCGCATATTCCTCCAATTTAGCCAAACAATTATTCTTCAAAACCACATCTGGATTGATGATGGCCAGATATTTTCCAGAGGCCTGCTTGGCCCCCAAATTATTATTTTCGGCAAAACCTTTCGGCTTGTTATTTTCTATAATCTTCACAGCAGGATAATTGCCTTTGATGAAATCCACGCTTCCATCTGTCGAGCAGTTGTCCACGTAAATCACCTCGAAGTCAACACCGCTGTTCTCATCAGAGAACACCGATGCAAAGAAGTTCTTAATGAACTCCAAGTGATTCATTCCTACTGTTACTATTGAAACTAGAGGCATATATCGTGCTATTGTTTCTTCAATACTTTAATAAAAACACCTGCGAGCCTTTACACAAGCCTATACTATATCGTTATCACAATCCAAAGGCGAATTATAGTGTGCCAATTGATTAACTTTATAAATACTCTAATACGCTTAACGCAGACGTTTGCGAATAATTACATAAATTTAATAAAAAATATGCTTTTTCTCTCATTATTTCGCAAAAATCTCCTTTTTCAAGACGTTTGTGTTTTCATGTGCATCTTGGCAAAGGGCGCAACTACATGCATCCAAAGAGCCAAAAACGCACGCAAAAGTAGCGAAAATGATGTGAGAATGCAAAAATAAGAGAATAATTAGGTTTTTATCCCCCAATTATTCGCCCATTTTCTGCCGATTTTTTACAAAACAGGGAAAAATCGCTGTTCGCACATTATTTTCTGCCCACCGTAGCAACCACATATTCCGATTGGCTGGCCAAACGGAACTTAGCCCCCCAAATTCCAAGTCCGGAAGTCACATAATAGCGTGTATTCCCACGTTGATGAAATCCGTATCCTTTTTCATACATGGCATCTATCACCAGATTCACAGGCCACATTTGTCCATTATGCGTATGACCGCTAAACTGAAAGTCCGCCCCACTCTCCTCTGCTTCCTCCAAATGGAAAGGCTGATGGTCGAGTACAATAGTATAAAGACTGTCGTTAGGCTCCACCAATTCAGACAACGGTTGACGTATCCGGCGGAATGTGAAATCGTTTCTTCCGATGATTTTGATGCCAAGATCCGGCAATTCAGCCACCGAATCACACAACAAAGTCACCCCTGCCGCATCAAAAAAAGCTTTTGCCTTCTTTTGGCCTTTAATGCATTCATGGTTGCCATAGCAGACAAACACAGGCGCCTTAATGCGAGAAAACTCTTCTGCAGTTTTCTCATCCAGCAATGGAACGACACTAAAGTCCACAACGTCGCCCGCCAGCAAAACAGCATCTGGTTGCTCTTGATTGATCATATCCACCCATTTGGCAAATTCAGAGCGGCGGTTGTGATAGCCCAGATGCAAATCACTGGCCATCAAAAGACGGACAGGTTTTCTGACACTATCCTTTCCCGTCGGCAAATCCAACTCCACCTTCACCTTTTGATGATAATTCCAGTTCGCATAAAAAAACACCCCCAACATAACAGCCGACACGACACCCGTACCCAACCAACTGTCGCGACAGAACGATGTAGGCACTATGTGGGCAAGACGCAACAAATCAATCAAGCCAAACAGCAACGTCAAATAAAGCAACACAAAAAGAGCAGAGGTGCCCCATTCATAAACAAACTGAGAGAAGCGGAAACCGATAAGCTGTTCTTTGAACGTAAGCAAACAAAATAACAGCATACACACAAAACCCACATTGTAAAACAAAGTGGCAACCGATTTTCCTATATTAGTCAGCGGAATATATTGCCAAATGCGGAGGCTGGTGTAAAACTGAGCCAACAAGGCCACAAAGAAAATCAGCACAAAAGGTAAAATCTTCATACTTTTAGAGATAAATAATGGCAAAAATACCATCTTTTGCTTTTATTTGGAAAAAAGCGAAAATAAAACGACGTAGAAAGAAGAAAAAAGCGTATCTTTGTTATGAAGGTGTTTAATCCAAAATTCAAACAACTTCCAAGTATCGTAAACTATAAAATTTCTGATATGGATTCTCCTAAATTTTTCTTAAGAAGTGTTGCAGAAAACATTTTCAACAAGCCAGAATTCTCCGATGGTGATTTCTCCAGACTTACGATTGTTTTTCCAAACAAACGTGCCCGTCTGTTTCTGCAAAAAGAATTGATGGCCATTGCAAACGAGCGAAAGAAAGGCGCAGCCATCTGGGCGCCCCGTTTTGCCACCAGCAGCGAATTGCTCGAAAATTTCGGCAAGAGTTTCGGCATAAGCCATAAAATCATCTCCGCAGAGGGTAATATACGCCTCATTCAGCAACTCTATGCCATATTCATGGAACAGAGTGAGAAATGGAACGAAAGCAATCCGGACGATGTGCCACGCCTGCCAAAGGAACGTACCCTCGACTCTTTTTATTCATTGGGAGAGGTCATTCTTCGCGACTTCAACAATGTTGACAAACACCTGGTCGATGCGGAAAAACTATTCCGCAATTTCAAAGAATACAACCAAATGTCGGGCAACGATTTCCTCACACCAGAGCAGATTGACGCCATCAAAGAATACATCAATCAATCGTTTGACCCACAAAGCGAACTATACAAAGAGTTCATTTCCATCTGGGACGTTCTTTTCGAAGTTTACAAAGCGTTTAAAGACACTTTGAATCAAGAGCATATCGCTTACGACGGAATGCTCCACCGCATGGTGGCAGAACATCTGAAACAAGGATTGCCAGACTGCGTGAAAGACAGTCAGCGGTTTGCCTTCGTAGGATTCAACGCTCTGAACGGATGCGAAAAAGAACTCATGAAAGCCCTTTACAAGAAAGGAATAGCATATTTTTATTGGGACTACGACCGCTCAATCTTCTCACACAACATTGAGCAACTGGACGAGAGGAAACACTACCGTGACGACGCAGGTACTTTTCTTCGCGAAAACATGGAAAGTTTTCGTCCTCAAAGCGACATTTCCAGTGAAGCCAGCAAGAAACTGAGTCTGCCAGACGAACTGCGAAACGAAAACCACGACTTTCTCAGCCGCCTTAAAGACAGCAGGGGCATCATCTCCGTAAAAAAAGCGTTTACCGACAGCGCACAGGCTAAATATGCAGCACAGTTTATCCGCGAAATAAAAGAAAAACACCCCGATGTCAAAGACGACGAAATTGCCATTGTGCTATGCGACGAGAAACTACTGCCCGATGTGCTGCACTCTATTCCAAACGAGATTAAGAACCTCAACATCACCATGGGCTACCCTCTCACCAGCACGCCAGCCTACAGTCTGCTATTGGCGCTCATCCGCCTGCAACAGCACAGTGAAGGAGAAATCAACACAGGGAAAGCCCGTTTCTACCACACAGAGGTCATCAGCATTCTGCGTCACAGCATTGTAAAAGACTACGCCAACAAAGCCGTCAACGCCATTATGCGGAAACTCGCCAAAGAGCCGAAAGTGTATATCAGTCAGTCTGATATGCTTACGATGATTGAGGAATATAACATGCAAGGGACAAGATACCCTGTTCCAGCAAATCAAATTGAGTTTATCGCTCAACTATTTTCCCGTCCATGTCAGTTTTCCGACGATGCCGAGTTCTTGATTCAATGGCTGATTGATTTAATCAACAGCATGAGGGTGGTCTATAAGCGTCCTAACAATGCAGACCCCAACAACTATACAGGGCTTTATGAAGAAGCGTATTACCAAACCTTCATGGTGCTCAACAATGTGCTTGAAATGCAGAAAAAACGTCCGACAGGAGAGCACGAAAGCGAACAACGCTTAAGTTGTTATCTGTTTCAGTCGCTCATTCCAAGTCTGTTTGCCTCGCTTACGGTCAACTACACGGGCGAGCCTGCCAAAGGCATGCAAATCATGGGTTTTTTGGAGACTCGAAACCTTGATTTCAAACACGTTTTGATTTTATCCGCAGACGATAAAAACATGCCGAAATCAAGCGCAAACAATTCGTTTGTCCCCTATTTTCTGCAATCGTTTTACGGACTACCCACCACAGAACACCAAGATGCCCTCTACTCTTTCAATTTCTACCGACTGCTGCAGCGCCTTGAATCTGTCACCATTCTCTACAACAGCGACACTCAGAGCATGAAATCGTCGGGAGAAGTGAGCCGCTTCATTCGTCAGTTGAAAGTGGAATACAATGCTTTCGACCATATCGATCCGCTTGCACAACCACAAAACGACGAGATCAAGCAAGACGAGATGACAGAAATCCAACTGACAGAAGAAGAGCACAAATCGCTGGTAAACCGTTTCCAGTTCCGCAGTAAAGAGGAGTTGGGAAAAATTTCCGCCGACACTCACCACAACGAAGGTCATTTTATCCTCTCGCCAAGCGCCATCAACGACTACATCGCTTGTCCAATGCGTTTCTACTTCAAATATGTGAAAGTCATAAAAAGCGACAGCGATTACGACGAGGACATGAACGAAGCCGACTTCGGCAACGTATTCCACGAAAGCCTGGAAGCCATCTATTGCGAACTTGCCAACAAGCAAGTTGAAGATAATGATGAAGACTGGAAAGTGGAGATTAACATTGCCGATCTGGAAAACAAGTACCTCAAAAACACAGCAAAAATCCAAGACACGGTGCTCAACTGCATGCTAAACGTCACCCACCTGAGACACTTTGAAGAATTTAGCGGCATATTGCAGATCAAATACAAAGCCCTCGTGAAATACGTGGAAAGGCAGTTGAGACACGACCTGGAGCATGTGAAAAACAACGGAGGTAAAATCACAATCTGCCGTCCGGAGTATCGTATCAACCAGCCTGTGAGAGTTCCATTGGATGGAGATACAATAGCCATAAATGTAGGAGGTATAGTCGATCACCGCGACATCTGTAATGGCATATACCGTATTGTCGATTACAAAACCGGCAAAGACAAAGACAACAAGAAACGCACTATTAAAGCTATAGCGTCACTCTACGACACCGATGGGAACGAACATAAAAAAGAAGCGAGCCAAATCTTGCTCTACAGTTGGTTGCTCAATCAGAAAGGAGAAGACTGTAATCTGTTTAACCCACACAGCCTCACAGTCAAGCCAGCGCTGATGTACCCTAATCAAATGCACAACGACCAATATTGCGCAGATCTGAAAATCGGCGAAAACAGCATTGAGTTGAGAAACGACAATCCAGAGCAATTTGAGGATGAGATCGGCAAAGGTGTAAAAAGTGTTTTATCGAAGATTTTCGCCAAAGACGCCGTTTTCAAAGGTAAAGACGAATGTGGTTTTTGTCCGTTCCAAACGCTATGTCACAAAGACGGAATAGAATAAAATGTTAGTCTTCAACAATTTTTCCAGCAAAAACAGACAAAAAATTCAACAATCTCGTTTAATTTTGCGTGGAGGAGATCTCTAAGCATTCACCGAGATAAAAAACATTTACAAATGGATCAACTGCCCCAAGACCCTATGATGCTGCTGAGCGCTGTAAACATGAAACTGCGCGATGAGTATGCGTCTCTTGATGAGTTCTGCAGTGCGAACGACATCGACAAGGAAGCACTAACCAGCAAACTGGCAGCCGCAGGCTTTACCTATGACGTGCCCAACAACCGCTTTTGGTAAACAATCTCTCATCAATAAAACAAACCGACTTATCCGCCTACTATAGCCATGTATAGCAAAGAAGAAGTCAAACAGATCCGAAAGGATTTTTGGACAGCCTTTGGCGAATTTTGCCAGCAGCTACCCCGTTATAAATTCCGCCACAAGCCTTGGATTCTCTACAACACCAAGGTCAAAGGTGTGGAGATGAAGTTTGACGCCACACGCGATGGCGCCTACGTCATCTTCGAACTCAACAACCGCAACCCACGCAAGCGCGCTGCGATGATGGAGTTGATGCGACAGTATCGCATCATCGTAGAAGAGCATTTCAAAGAAGCCATTTGGGAAGACGCCTTCGTCAAAGAATGCGGCACAGAAGTCAGCCGAATCTACAAACGCAATCCAGATCTGAACATCCACAAACGTGAACAATGGCACGATTTCTTCGTTTTCTTGTCTAAAAACATGTCTATGCTTGAAAAAGCATTTGAACAAGTAAAAGAGCAATTAGAGGAAATCGCAAACGACGGAACGATGTGACATATCATCATAAAATGAAAGTGCCCGGCCAAGTGGTCGGGCACTTTCGTTTATGAGCAAGATTTGATTATTTTTTCACACGAGTAACAGTTACCGAGTAGTCTCCATCACTGTTCTTTTCCACCAAAATAGTGCCTTTATAAACGGCAGTTTGATAAGAATAAGAATCTTCCCCATTAGCAGTGACTGTGTTGCCTGTGTTGCCATTCACAGCGGTATTTGAAGCATCCGATGCAGGACGAATCACGCCATTTATAAGAACAAATTCTACAGACGCAGCATTTTCAGCCAGATCTGAAGTTGTGAACGCCTCACCCTTAGAGACAGAAAGGAATGAGCCTTTCAACGAAGATGAGCCACCCATAGTAACTGTGAAAGTTTTGGGTTCATTGATTTCAGTGTTGTCATCATCGTCTTTGGAGCAAGATGAAAACGAAAGCGCGCACATTATCATAGAAAGCATTGCTACGATAATCGAAAGATTAAAAAACCTCTTCATAATTAAATACTATTATTAGTTAAAACGTTTTTGATTTCTGTTCATTACCATCATCAATTATCCAACTGTTGAGTGTCCGGCTCTTACTATCAAAGTTTGCGCCGATTTTCACCACCTGTCGGTTGTCTGTTTCATATTTAACAAGATAACCCTTTTCGTCAATCTGTTTGATTGCGCTTTCTGCCGCACCATCATATTTCAATTCAAACACATAAATATGTGTAGGCGTCTTCACCACCACATCAGCCCGACCTTGTGCGCTGCACTCCTCAGCACTGACAACACCTATGTTAAGTGAGGTGAACAACAGATATGTGGCGATGTGAAAGTCATGCTCGCTGTTGATGCTCAGACGGTAATGAATGCCGGACATGAAACTACGAAGATTGGAAAGCA
>JAGHUM010000016.1 GCA_018064855.1 Candidatus Physcocola equi | reverse complement strand
TCATTATAATTTGATTCTTTATTTATATACTTATACCCCAAATGAGTAGTGCTTTTTTTGTTGTTTTTTTCGTGAGAATGTAACCTTCGTTATTCTTCTCTTTGTTTTATATTTGAGAATGTCCACCACTGATCTGATAATAGATAGAGGGAATATCCGTCGTTAGGAACAATCACCGTACAGTTTGATTTTGTAATTGCATCAAAACTATTTGAATATATTTGAGGTGGATTAGTACAATGTAGTTCTATGCTTCTCAAATTGTTACATTGCGAGAACGCCATTTCTGAAATCGTATTTAATTGTGCCGACAGTTGAATCCTCTTCAATGAAAGACACCCTTTGAATGCCCAATCTCCTATTTGCTCCACTTTGTCTGGAAAGGTGATGCTTGTCAATGATTTGCATCCTAGAAAGCATTTGTTCCCTATTTTGATAGTGTTGCGAGAAAACTTTATACTTCTCATAGAAAGACAATCTTCAAATGTGCTTTCTTCCAAATTAGTGATGCTGTCTGGTATGAAAATGGAATCCAGAGCATAACAACCCATGAAAGAAGCTCGTTCTATTTTTTTTAATTTTTTTGGGAATAGAATTTTTATCAAATTCTCGCAATGAAAAAATGTTTGTTCTTTTATTGTTTCAACAGATTGAGGTATCGTCAGTGTTTTGAGACCTTTGCAACCATAGAATGCTTTTGCCCCTATTCCTTTTAATCGATATGGTAATTCAATTGTTGCTAAATTATCACAATAACTAAAACAATGATCTCCGATTTGCTCAACGGTAAAGGGTAGTGATACTCTTGTCAGATTCTTGCATCTGTGAAAGCAACTATCCCCGAGATGTTTGATTTTCTTTGAAATATGGATTGAATTTAAATTGTCACAATTTGCGAAACTGTTGTCAGGTATGCTGCTTGTTCCGGTGTTATGATTCAATTCTATTGTTTTAATTTGTTTCCAGTCTGTTCTTAATCTGTCTCCCAGATCTTTTAAATCCTGTTTCGTGACCATCCCTCTTATTATGAGGTGGTTTACTTTCTGTAAGTCAGCATCGCAGTTCTTTATGGAATTCGGACTTTTAATATTCAATGATACTTTTTCCTGGTTTATTGGTGTGATCACATGTCCAAAGCTCTTCTCTTCTGGAATAGGATAGGTTCTGTCAAATGTTGCCCAAATAGGTTTTTCTTCATATTCTTGTATGCTTTCCTGTGGTACATAAAGAACGCAACTGATTACATCGCATCCCTGAAATGCAGAAAGCGAACAGATGGGGGCTTGTTTTGAATGACAGGTTATGGATTTAAGACAAACACATGCTTTGAAACACTCATCCAATATATTCGTAGTTGTTGGCGGAAGTGTTAAATTGGTCAGTCTGCTACAACCATCAAAAGCATTTCTTTTAATGGTTGTCAGTGCGTTCTTGATTGTTATATCTCTTAGACTTTCGCATTTGAAAAATGCATATTCACCGATTTCTTTGATGTGGTCTCCCCATGCGATCTTTTTTAATGAGGTGCAGTAGGAAAAGGCGTAATCTCCTATGCTTGAAATCTGCTGGGGGAGCATGATTTCTTTTAGGTTTACACAGTCTTCAAATGCTTTGTCTGGGATCTGCGTGATATTTGTGATTCCTTTTATGTCAATTGTCTTGATTTTCTTGTTTGCCTTGCATATTTCTGTAAGTCGTTTGAAATCTGCTTGATTAAAAGGGCCTTTTATTTTAAGATGTGATGCTGTCTCATGTTTCTTTCCAGTATATACTGCGAAGTCTCCGGCACTCTTGCTTTGATAAAAAAAATCAACCTGCGCTTGAATTGATATGCAATTCAGGCACAGGATGATTGTCAATAATAAATGTTTCATGAAAATGTATTATTGTTCTAAGGTCACTTCGCTAACATTAGAACTGATTTTTTCTATCTTTCGTAATCCGTTTTCTGTCACTTTACCAATTAATAGAATGTCGATAGGTACGGAAAACTCCTTATGAGCAAACATTATACGTTGGGTGGCAGGATGGTAAAAAAGTAAACCTTTTTCAATGGTTGTTGTTTGACTTTCGTTTGTGCGTAAGTCTGTTTCCATATAAAAGATTTCATCATTGTAATTGTTTATTTCCGTTGTGAACGGCATCCTCTTTATTAGTGTGTCGGCAATGGCGTTATTTTCTAATTCTATTGGCAAATAAACATTGTCAAATATGATGAAAGCATTTCTCTTTTCTGATTCCTGCGCCCAAAGTGCAGAAAAACAAGAAAGCAGTATGACTGTGATGATTGAGATTTTCTTCATGAGCGTTTTCTGTTAACCATGATTATTTATTTCAACAATTGTGCCAAAACTACTTTTTCTCATCTGCTATTGTTGGGATGCTTTTAATGTTTTTGAATTTTTTCCATTCTTCCGAAGCCTTATATTTTTCAACTGCATCTTTGGGTACTTCCAGCATGCATTTATCCAAGTCAATGGAACTGAATGATTTTTCCACACAGGCAGGTGGGGTAAGGGCGTAGCATCTCAATACCTCAAGATTGTTGCCGCATCCTCTGAACGATTCTGCTCCAATGCTGTCGATGCTGTTGGGTAATGATAGGGCTTTTAGACTTTGACATTCTTCAAAATCTTTAGTGCTGATTTTTGTCATGCCCTTTACTTCGTGCATGTCGAGTGCGATAATTCGGTCGAATTCAAATATTCTTTTGCCAATAACCGCTACGTCTAATCCGTTGACGGTTCCGATAACCTTAATTCTGGTGAAAGATTGCCATTCCCTTTCATTTCGCAAAGTGTTGATGGTGCCTGGGGTGACAACGTCAATGATACTCCATGCCTCTGTCCAGTAACTTTGATATACGTGCTCCAGACTATCTGTGGCTGATGTCTTTTTTTCTGTGAATTCCTTTATGGCGTCTTCTATTTTGATGTTCTGTCCTTTTTTGTCTTCTCCTCCGGTAAGGCCGCCGCTGTTTTGAGCGATTTTGATGACGCTACCCGCCATGAGCATACCATCGCCTAATTCTTTCATGTTTCTTTGGATGATATCTTCAATGGTGGTGTTGTTGTTTTTTGCAAGGGAAAACAATGTGTCTCCTGGCTTTACTTTATAAGTGATGATTGTCACATCCGGTAGATTGGCATTCATCAAGCTTTCTTTGATCGGAACCTGAATGATTTCATTCTCCTTCAGTCCGTTTTTCAGTTGCTCATTTAGCTCGATTAGTTCATCTACTGTTACTTTAAATGCGCTAGCAAGTTTGTCAAGCGATTCCCCGGTTTGAACCATGTATGAGAAACATTTCTTCCCGTTCACAGTTTTAATAGCGTGAGCTTCACCTAAACTTATCATTATGAATGCAATCGTAATGATGTGCTTTATGTATGTTATAGTCTTGTTCATGATCTGAAAATATTACTGAATTAACCGAATATTCTGAGTTTTGCTTTTTTGAAGGCAAGAGTTAATGCTCTGAGTTGAGAAAAGTTGGAACATAGAGTCAAATTCAAAGATTCATTTATTATTTTGAATCCGTTCCATCCGTATTCTTTACGATAATCTATTTCTGAGTCAATTGGAACTTTTAGAATACAATCGCTTGTTTTTACTGCTGCAAATGGACTGACTCCGCATTTAGGTGGAACTGAAGAGTATATCCATATGTTTTTCAGTGATGAGCAATTCGCAAATGCGAAACTTCCTATTTCCTTTGTCTCGCTTGGTATGCTGACAAATGTAAGACTTGAGCATCCGTCAAACGCTTTGCTCTGTATGCTGGCAAGGTGCTGAGGCAGAAATATGGAGTGGATGTTCTGACAACCTGCAAATGCTCCTTCATTTATTCTTATCGTTCTTTCATCGAAGAAGAAAGGACTCTTTTTCGCTTTCGGACATAATTCCAAATTCAAATGATCTTTTGAATACAAAACCCCGTCTACACTTGTATATGTCTTGTTGTCTTCTGAGACTTCTATGGTTTCAAAAGCCTCACAACCGTCAAATGCATTATAACTTAAGTGATTGAAAGAGGAAGGTAATTTTATTTTCTTTAATTCAAGACATTTCGTAAATGAGCGTTCTCCTAAATCTGTGCAGCCGTCATTCACGTTGACGCATTGAAGACCATTGCAGCCATCAAAAGCATAATTGCCAATGTGTACTACGCCCTGAGGGGTTGTAAATTCGCCTTCAACCTGTTTACTTGGAATGTATTTGAGCAAAGTTTTGTCCAGTTTGTCAAATAAGATGTCTCCAAAAAAGTCGTACCTATCATTATTCTTATCGACTTCAACTTTACGAAGCATGTAACATCCATAAAAAGTTCCGACACCTATATATGATGTCTGTCCAGGAATGTTTATGCTTGCCAATTTCTCGCAACCGGCGAATGCTCTGTCTCCAACAGACTCTACTGTGTCGGGCAATTTGATGCTTTCCAAGGATGTGCATTGCTCAAATGCTCTGTCTCCTATGCTGCGAATCCCGTTTGGTAGAATGATTTCCTTTAGGCACCGACATTGACCGAAAGCATTATGGTCTATTGTTAATAGTCCAGACGTTGCTTGAAAGTCCATTTTTGATATGCTCTCATGGATTTTCAGCCATTTACCAAGATAAACCACATCTTCATCGTTCAATTCCCCTTTTATTTCCAAGCACGTTTGATTGCAATAATTTTCGCTTTGAATTTTTTGCTGTAATCTGCCTGGAGTATTTACGTGGATTGATAATATGTCGTTTTTACTCGTGTCCATTATGCTTGTCTTGTCTGTTCTATTCAAAATGTGAAGATAAAAGTTTTTTGTCATTCTTGCAAATTATTATGCATTTTCCACAAATTTTCATTCCTCTTTGAACTTATTTTTGCAGTTCTCTCTTTGATGGCGAATTTCTTGCGTTTTTATGATAATCTACGGGAATGCGTTTTTTATCGGTTCTAAGGCGTTTTTGTCGTGTTGCCGACAGACTGCCGATTTTCAACATAAATTTGTTTATATCGCAAAAAAAACGTAAATTCGTGCGAAATTTGAGTTTTTTATAAAAATGGAAACTAGTCAAGATAGAATCGTTAAGGTGAATCTTAAGGAGGAAATGGAGAAGTCATACATCGACTATTCGATGTCGGTCATTGTTTCTCGTGCGCTTCCTGATGTAAGAGACGGTTTTAAACCGGTTCACCGACGTGTTTTGTTTGGTATGGACAAACTCGGACTGAAGGCTTCCGGCCAAACAAAGAAGTCGGCCAGAGTGGTCGGTGATGTTCTCGGTAAATATCACCCACATGGCGACTCTTCAGTATATGGTACTTTGGTCCGTATGGCACAGGATTGGGTTTTACGTTACCCATTGGTGTTTGGGCAAGGTAACTTTGGATCTGTCGATGGAGACTCTCCTGCTGCGATGCGTTATACCGAGTGTAAACTGCAGAATGTGGCGGAAGACGTGATGGCAGACCTGGAAAAGGATACTGTTGACATGATGAAAACTTACGATGAGGAAAATGATGAACCGACTGTTCTCCCTACAAAAATTCCTCAGCTTATTGTCAATGGCTCTTCCGGTATTGCTGTTGGTATGGCTACAAATATGGCTCCCCACAACCTTGGTGAGACTGTAGATGCTTGTATCGCTTATATCGAAAATAATGATATCACGACTGATGAACTCATGAAGTACATCAAGGCTCCGGATTTCCCAACTGGAGGTATCATCATGGGTGTTTCGGGCGTGAAAGATGCGTTTGAAAAAGGACAAGGGCGTATCGTGATTCGCTCACGCGCTACAATTGAAACGGATGAAACAGGACACGATAAGATTATCGTGACCGAAATCCCTTATATGGTCAATAAAAAGGAACTGATTGAGAATATCAGTGAATTGGCCAAGGCTAAGAAAATTGAGGGCATCGCAAATGTCAATGACGAAACCGACAAAGACGGTATGCGAATTGTCATCGATGTCAAACGTGACGCCAACTCTAATGTTCTTCTCAACAAGCTCTTTAAGTTCACACAAATGGAGTATGCCTTCAATGTGAACAATACTGCCCTTGTGAAAGGAAGACCTAAGACTTTGTCGATGAAACAACTCATTTCTGAGTTTGTTGATTTCCGTCATGATGTCGTTACCCGCCGCACCCGTTGGGAACTGAAAAAGTACCAGGAAAGAATGCACTTGGTGGAAGCTTTGATGATAGCTCTTGATAATATTGACGAAGTTGTTCGTATCATCAGGAATTCAGAGAATAAGCAAGGCGCAAAAGAAGCGTTGATGAAACGCTTTAACTTCGATGATATTCAGGCTGAATTCATCGTTATGACTCGTCTTCACCAGCTTACACACATGAGTGTGGATGAGTTGAAACGAGAATATGAAGATTTGTTGAAAAAGATTGATCTCTGTAATCAGATTCTTGCAAGTTTTGAGATGAGAATGGACATTATTAAGGGCGAACTCCTTGATATGAAGCAGAAGTATGGTGACGAACGTCGCACTGAAATCCGTCTCGATGCAAGTGAAATGAGTGATGAGGATTTCGTTTCTGATGACGATATGGTTATCACTATTTCACATCTTGGTTATATCAAATCAACTAAACTTTCAGAATTCCGCAGCCAGGGACGTGGTGGCGTTGGTTCTCGTGGAAGCAACTCTCGTGACGCAGACTTCATTGAAAACATTTACCCTGCATCAATGCGCAATATGCTCATGTTCTTTACCCGTAAGGGACGTTGCTATTGGTTGCGTGTGTTTGAATTGCCTGAGGCTGAAAAGAGCGGAAAGGGTAGAGCAATTCAGAATTTGCTCAGCATTGAGCCAGATGACAAGGTTGACACTTGTATCAATGTTAAATCACTCAACGATCCTGAATTTAATAATTCGCACTATCTTGTGTTCTGTACCAAACAGGGTATCATCAAGAAAACTCCGTTGTCGGCTTATCAGAATGTTCGTGCCAAGGGTGTTAATGCAATCAACTTGAATGAAGGAGATGAACTTGTTTCTGTTCTCTTGACTGATGGTAATAATGAAATCATCATTGCAAACAAGAATGGACGAGCAATCCGCTTCAATGAAAGCACGGTTCGTGCAATGGGTAGAACTTCTACCGGTGTGCGTGCTATGAAGCTGGATGATGAGAATGATGAGGTTGTGGGCATGATCGATGTTAATGATGCTACAAAGGAATCCATCCTTGTGATTTCTGAAAAGGGATACGGAAAACGAAGCATGATTGATGATTATCGTATCACTAATCGTGGTGGTAAGGGTGTGAAGACTATCGGCATTTCTGATAAAACCGGCAATCTTATCGCAATCAAGAACGTCACCGATGAAAATGATGTGATGATTATCAATAAGTCGGGCATTGCTCTTCGTTTGCCAATGACCGAGGTACGTGTAATGGGACGCAATACTCAAGGTGTTCGTTTGATCAATCTTACAAAACGTGGCGATGAAATTGCATCGGCTTGTGTGGTTGAACATTGTGAACCTGAGGATGGTGAACAGATGGCTGAAGTTGTTGCAAATGGAGATGTTATTCCTCCTACTCCAGAAACTCCGGATGATTCTAATGACTCGGAGAACGAAACCAAAAACTAAAAAGATAATTTTTTAACAAGTTAAATAAAATGAAGAAAATCGCATTATCATTGTTGGCGCTGACTCTTGCTGCAGCTCCAGCTTTCTCTCAGAAAAAGATGATTTCTAAGGCGAATACTGCTCTTATTCCTCCTGCAGACTTGTCTGAAGCAAAGAAGGCAATTGAAGCAGCCATGGGGCATGAGGAAACATCTGCTAACCCTTTCACTTTTGTAGTTGCCGGCAAGGTTTATAAGGCTATCTACGATGCTGAATTGAAGAAACGTATGCTTGGTCAGGCTTATGACAGCAAGGTTATTTATGAAAACCTTGTAAATGCTACAAACTGCTACACCAATGCTGCTGAATTGGAACAGGTTCCAGATGCAAAAGGTAAGACTACCAATAAGTGGGACAAGGAAATTAAGAAAGCCTATAAATCACTTCAAGATCCACTCCTTACTGAAGGTTACGCTGCTCATAAGGCAAACGATCTCGACAATGCTTTCAAGCTTTATGAGGCTTACATCTCTATCCCAAGATCTTCTATTATGAACGAAGAACCAGTGGATTCTTCTTACTATTTGGCTGAATATTTGGCTGTTAATGTTGCTCTCCAGAAAAAGGAAAATGCAAAAGCAATCAAATATATGTTCGAATTGAAGGACGCCGACAAGTTTGACAAAGGCAATCAGGTGTATGTTTGGCTCGTAGATGCGCTTCAGGCTGAAGGTGACACTGCCAAATCTTTGAAGGTTCTCGAACAGGGTTTGAAAAAATATCCTACCGACACTTACATGATTGCTAAGCAGGTTAACTATTACATCGACCGTGGCCAGCGTGATAAGGCTATTAGTTACCTTGATGATGCCATCAAGGCAAATCCTAACTCGGCTCAGTTCTACGTGGTTAAGGCTGACCTTTATCGTATCGATAAGAAATATGATGAAGCAATTGCAATTTATGAGAAAGCATTGAGCGTAGATCCTAAGTCTGTAGATGCTCTCAACAATATCGGTGGTGCGTATGCTTCTAAAGGTCAGGATGCTGATGCAGCAGCAAGTGCTTTGAAGAGCGACGCAGCATTCAAGAAAGCAAAGAATGAAAATACTAAGTTGTTTGAAAAGGCATTAGGCTATCTTGAACAGGCTAAGGCCCTATATACAACTCCTAACATCGATAATGTAAACCGTTTGATCGTTGTTTATAATCGTCTTGGTAAAGGACCTGAATTGCAGGAAATGTTGAAATTGAAGAAGTCCCTTTAATTCTTTTTTGCAATAAAATCAAAGGCGGAAATGTTATTTCCGCCTTTTTGTTTTTATTATGATGCCTTTTTTCGTAACTTCGCATAGTTTTTGACTTTTTATATAACAACCAATGCTTACAGTAGAAAAGATTGGCGGAACTTCGATGACGAAGTTTGGCGATGTGTTGAATAATATCATCATAGGCAAGAAACAAAAGAACGATTTGTATAACAGAATCTTTGTTGTATCTGCTTACAGTAATGTTACAAACTGGCTTCTTGAACATAAAAAAACAGGGGAACCTGGCATTTATGTCAAATTCGTTAATAATGACGATTATTCTTCTGCACTTGATGATCTTTGTGAAAAACTGATCCAACTCAATCGTACTTTTGAATCTATTGGTCTTGATCAAAATGCTGCTGATGAGTTTATTAAGCAACGCATTGATACTGCTAAGAAATTTTTGCAGAGCATGCATAAGGTTGCTGCTTCTGGTTATGTGAACAAGAGCAATATTTATTTGGCTGCGCGAGAGATTTTGGCTTCTATCGGTGAAGCACACTCTGCGTTCAACTCAGTAAATATCATCAACAATCATGGAATCAGTGCCACATTTGTTGATCTTTGTGGTTTTGATGATTCTGAAAGTTGGACAATTGACGAACGTATCAAACAGAAGTTCTCTGGTGTGGATTTCAGTAAGACACTTTGTGTTGCAACTGGATATACTAAGGGTACTGAAGGTATCATGCGTGCTTTCGACCGTGGTTATTCGGAAATCACATTCTCGAAGATTGCTGTCGAGGTGAAAGCCAACGAGGCAGTTATTCATAAAGAATTCCACCTTTCATCTGCCGATCCTAAACTTGTGGGTGAAGATAAGTCAATCGTTGTTGGTCATACCAATTTCATGGTTGCCGACCAATTGGCCGATGTTGGCATGGAGGCTATTCATCCTAAAGCTTCTAAACCACTTGAGTTGGCTGGTATCAATATCCGTATTAAGAATACATTCGAACCTGATCATGAAGGTACTTTAATCAGTCGTGATTATGTTTCCGACCATGCTCGTATTGAAATCGTATCGGGTACAGACAAAGTTTTGGCTGTGGAAGTTCACGATCCAATGATGGTGGGGGAAGTTGGTTTCGACCTTCGTATTATGGAGATTTTCGCCAAATATGGAGTTAGTTACATCCTTAAGTCAACTAATGCAAACAGTATTACGATGGTAATCAACGATAAGGAAAACTCAAAGAAGTTGATTGCTGAATTGAGTGAGAAATTCTATAATGTTACTACTAAGCCTGTTGCTTTGGTATGCTGCATGGGTACGAATATTGCTCATCCAGGTTTCTTGTATAAGGCAGCTAAAGCCCTTTGCGACAACGATATCAATATTGAATGTTTCGCTCAGTCGTTGCGTCAGGTAAATATGCAGTTCGTCATAGAGCGTCAGAATTATAGCAAGGCTATAGTTGCTCTTAATAATGAACTTTGCGTGAAAATGAAATAAGTTTTATTATATCTTATGAAAAAAGGAATGCTTTGCATTCCTTTTTTTGTTAATTTCTTTATATGCAATATAAGTCTTTTGCTTTTTTTGTATTCCTTTGGACTGTTTTCTCTCTTATAGCAAAAGGACAATCCGTTACCGATCCCACGTTCAGGCTCACAGACAGAAAGGGATGGATAAGTGTTGGTCATCATCATAATTATGATGATTATTTATCTTCTGTTTTGTATAAGGGGACAGTCTTGGCTGCTGGTGTTGAGCAGACTAAATTATATAGCGCTTCATGGCCATATATGGCAAAATATGAAGGCGCCAGATTCTCTGTGTCTTCAGATCAAAATCCGGCTAAGAATGCCAATATGGCTCAAGGTGAGTTGGAGTGCTTTTATGGGGCTCACTTTGTTTATCCTGTCAGTGATAATCTAAAATTGAATATAGGAGCATATTCTCAGCTGGATTTAGGGGCACGTTCTCTGCTCAAAAACTCCAATAATCCCCTAAATGTTGTCGCGAATACTGATTTTTGGATAAGTTTGCGTGGCTTGTATCGCTTATCTTTGTGGGGTAGGGATTTTGTTTTTATCGAGCATTTTTCTACTCCTGTTTTTGGGGTGATGTTTTCCCCTAAATACACGGAATTGTATTATGATATTCATTATGTGGATGATTATTCGGGTAATTTTGTCTTGACTACGTATGGCCTTAGAAATCAATTCCGTAACGATTTTTCGATAAGTTTTCCTGTCGGTCGTTGCACATTCTCTTTGGGATATGTGTTAGAGCGTGCTGTTTGCAACGTCAATAAATTAGAGTCGAGAATGCTTTCTTCCTCGTTTCAAATTGGTTTCAGGAAGAAATTGTATTCGTTTAAAGGAAAACAGTCGATTCCAGTAATGTTCATTAGTTCAGATTTTTAATCTTGCGTTTTATGAGTAGATTCTTGGTGATATGTTTGACATTATTCTCTGCAATCCCTTTCCTTTCATGTGATCGTGATTTGGAGAAAGACAACAATATAGAAGAGAATTTTGAGTCTTTATGGCGGATAATAGATGAACGCTATTGTTTTTTTGAATTAAAAAAAGATAGCATTATCGACTGGAAGCAAGCCCATGATATATATTTGCCTAAAGCAATGAAGTGCACTACAAACATACAGTTGTTTGATGTTTTTGCGGATATGTTGAATGAATTGAAAGATGGTCATGTGAATCTTACTTCCACTTTCGATGTGACAAGGTATGACTTGCAAGGTGAGCATAAAGACAATTTTGTCAGCAATGTTATTTTTGGTGAGCGATATTTGGGTAAGCATTACCGAAAGGCGGGAGGTCTTTTGTATGTCGTTTTACCTGGTAATGTGGGATATATCAGATACTCTAGTTTTAGCAATGCTTTCTCTAATTCTAATTTGTCTGCCATTTGGTATTTCTTTCAAGATGTTGACGGACTGATAATAGACATCAGAGGCAATGGTGGCGGTGTTGTGACAAATGTGGATCTTCTGGCTGGTTGTTTTGTTGATGAAAAAATTAAAACCGGCTATTGGCAACGTAAAACGGGAAAAGGTCATGCGGATTTGTCTGAACCGGAGCCAATCTATTTGAAACCAAATAATAATGCCTCGTTTTTGGGAAAGCCTGTTGCTGTTTTGGTCAACAGAGATGTGTATAGCGCTGCAAATTTGTTCTCCCAGACGATGGCCGAGATTCCACATACGGCATTGATTGGAGATAAAACCGGCGGGGGCAGTGGTATGCCTGCAAGTAATGAATTGCCATGCGGCTGGAATCTTCGTTTCAGTTCATCGATCCATCTTCGAAACGATTTCCAATGTGCGGAATGGGGTATTGATCCTGATATTAGAGTGGATCTCGATGTGGAAAAAGCCTTCCGAAAAGGAGAAGACAATATGATTGAGACTGCTGTGCTTTGGGTGAAATCTGAAAGTAAAAAAATACAATAATGTTTGTTCTTCAGTATAGATTTGTATATCTTTACGTCTAACAATTTCGAATACCAGAAGATGAATAAATATTTATATACAGTTTTATGCTTTTTTTTGTGTGCATTCACTGGTCTTGTGTCTGCACAGAATAATGTCACGGTAAGAGTTCGTGAAGCTGGTACTTTGCGTAATCAACTTTCTGATGATGAATGGAATAAAGTGACCGATTTGTCCGTTAAGGGCGTGATTGATGGTGATGATTACGTTTTTTTGAAATCAAGCAGAATCTCACATTTGGATTTGAGCGGTGTCTCTTTGAAAAGACTGCCTGCTAAGTCATTTCAGGGGGCATCAAATTTGCAGTCGATTGTGCTCCCCGATGTCTTGTCTTCGGTGGGAATTGGTGCTTTCATGAAGTGCAAGTCGCTGAAAAAGGTTGTCTTGCCTAAAAACCTGACTGAAATCCATTCTCTGGCTTTCGCTGAATGTGAGAGCCTGAACAATATTGTTCTGCCGAAGAATCTGAAAGTATTGGAGTCTGCAGCCTTTTTTGGATGTAAATCCTTAAAGTCCTTTTCTATTGCAGGGAAAAATCCAAACTTTAAGGTCTTGGGTGGTATTCTTTACAGTGATAGTGTATTGGTCGCTTGTCCGTCTGGACTTGTTGGGACTGTTTTGGTGCCAAATTTTGTTAAAGAGATTGGCAATTCTGCGTTTGGAGGTTGTGACAGCCTTTCTTCTATCCTTTTGCCAAACACGGTTAAACGTATTCAAGATTTGGCTTTTTGGCGTTGTAAGAGCCTTAAATCCGTTCATTTGCCAGATTCATTATTGTTGATGGGTAAAGGTGTGTTTTCATCAAGTGGTTTGTCAACCTTTGTCTGGCCTTTTAATATCCCAACAATCCCTGCGGAGACTTTCAAAAATTGTGTGAACCTGACACAGGTTTCTCTTCATTTAGACTTGGATTCTATTCATAGTAACGCATTCCAAGGTTGTGTGAATTTGGAATTCGTTGATTTTCCTTCTGGCTTGCGCTATTTGGGAGAATATGCTTTCAATGGCTGCAATAAACTGAAAACGATAAATTTGAACGGGAATGTCATTTCGGTAGGAAATGGTGCCTTCTCAAGTTGCGCGGCTCTTGAAAACGCCACTCTCCCTTCTTACATGAAGAGAATCCCGTCTGCTTTATTCTCGCAGTGCCCGAGTCTTGTTTCTATATCCATGCCGATTGGATTGGAAATAATCGGAAAGTCTGCATTCAACAATTGTAGTTCTCTGAAAAACGTCTCTTGGCCAATCTCGCTCCGTGAGATTGAAGATGGTGCGTTTTCTGGATGTAAGTCATTAAATAATGTGGATTTGCCTGGCGGGGTTGCTCTTTTAGGAAAGTCTTGCTTTAAGTCTTGTTCGGGATTGACGGTCGTTTCTTTGCCTTCAACTATATCAGAGGTGCCAGATGAGGCCTTTATGAATTGTGAGAAACTCACAGAGTTGTATTTGCCTAAGGAGATTGTTGGAATAGGGGAGAGCGCTTTCAGAAATTGTAAGAATTTGAATTCGTTGTCGCTGCCTTCGTCTTTAAAGGTGATAGGTACGGGTGCTTTTGGCGGATGCACTTCCTTGAATACTTTCCAGTCGTCGGCCATGGTGGCTCCTAAAATCAGTGCATCTACATTCGATCAGTCCATAAGCGACAATGGATTGTTATATGTTCCTGAAGAGGCTATTCAAAACTATAAGTCTGCACCATCTTGGAAGAAGTTTGCTGTTATAATGGGTAATTATGTGGTGAAGGTCCCCCAGAAAGGGCTTATGTCTTTCATGCTAACAGACTCTCTTTGGCTGAATGTGCACAATATCAGCATCGCAGGGGAATTGGATGCAAAGGATGTTTCTTTTTTGTCTGATTTGCTTCATCGCGGCTCTAATATCCGTGTGCTCGATTTGAGGAATGTGATGGGTGTTAAAGAGCTGAATCTTTCGTCTTCACCAAAAGGAAAGTCCAACAATAGTTTGCGAACAATTTATCTGCCGAAAGATTTGGAAGAGATTGCCTATGGGTGTTTCAAGGATTTTTGCGGTTTGGAGACTGTGGTTGCAGGTGAATGTCTGAAAGTGATACATAGAAATGCGTTTGCTAATTGCGCTCGCCTGTCAAGCATGGAACTGCCTTTGAAATTGCAGAAAATAGAACCTATGGCTTTTGTAGGTTGTGATCGGATCACCAATTTTGAATTCAAAGGGTCCAATTACTCATGTAAAGATGGTGTCGTGTTTAGCAGTGATGGCAAGACGCTTGTGGCATATCCAGCCGGACGTATAGCTCCTTCTTATACTGTTCCGTCTTCGGTGACCGAAATCGCGGAGGGCGCATTCGCAACGTCAAAATTGCAAAGGGTGGCTTTGCCTGAACATTTGAAAACCATATCGGATAGCGCGTTTGCTTTTTGCCCGTATTTAGTGGCAGCGTTTATCCCAGGGGCTGTGGAGAATGTCGGTGTTGCTGCTTTTTATGGCGACACCAGTTTGATGACGGTCAAATTGATGGATGGTGTGAAGTCTGTATCTGCTTCTGCATTTTTTAATTGTTCAGAATTGAATATGGTCGTAATTCCGGCATCTGTTCATGCTATTGGTGATTTTGCATTCCACGGATGTTCTAATATTGAGCGCTTCTTTAATTTCGCTACAACTCCTCAAGTGATAAAATCCAACGTATTCCCTAAGATGACCCAGCCTATGGGCGAATTGTATGTGCCGGAATCGGCTGTGTCTCTTTACAAGGGAAAAACGGGTTGGAACAAATTTGCGACCGTCATTGCCCACTGATTAAATGATGGCGCTTTTATCCCAAACAGTTTTTGTTCGATATGGAAAAATCAGATGTTTTTGCCGCTTTGTATGAGGTGCTGTGTGAGGAGAACAATAAAAGTGTGCGAGTTTTAAAGAAAAGACTCCGCGAGATTCTTGTTCGCTTCTGCCAGGACGAATTGTCTGATTGCAAAGAAAATTTTGGCAGCCTTTTCTTTCAGATTGATTATGTATGTCGGTTGCGGAATTTGTCTTCTACCTATAAATTCCGCTTGCAATCGGTAAGGTTGCACACCGGCAGGTATAAGCATTGCGACGCGTCAGTGTTGATGAGCGATGCTCGATCTTTGGCGGATTGCTATGCGTTTGTGCATAAGATTCAAATACCCCTTGAATTAGACACATTGCTCCCTATGCCGGCGCCAATTCCGGAAATGCGTTTGCAAGACGAGTTTTTGCACTACTTGAGGTGCGTGGTTACCGAGGTGAAGACCTCTTCATTTTTGGTTGAAATCGACGGTTTCCCATCGGATAGCTGCTTGTATGAAGTGGATACTTCTGGCCCGGAATGGGACTATTTGCAAAAGATAATCAAAGTGGGGGCGGAAATCAATCTGCTCGACGCTATGAAAGATGCCGACAATGGACGTCTTTTGCACCCTGGTTTTGTCGTATATCAACCCGACTATTTGGTCGATATCAGCTCTTTGGCGGCTTGCTTTACGGAATGCAGTAATCATCCCCTTCTTTTTTTGTTGAATAAATTGAAAAGAAAACCAATGTCTCAGGCAATCCTTTTGGGTAATTTCGCTGGGGCTGCATTGGATGATATTATTCATAGTGAGGATGCCTACGATTATAGGCAGACCGTCATCTCCAATTTTAGGGAAAAGGCGCTTGATTATTCCACTTGCGTTCAGTTTAATGCCAATTCTTTTCTGCTTAATGCAAGTCAGCAGACAGCAAATATAGAGGAAATGGTAAAGACTTTATTTGCTACCTACGACAAGGATAAAGCGGTGCTGGAGCCTTCTTTCGTTTGCGAAGCACTCGGCGTTTTGGGACGTGTTGACTTAATGACCACCGATTTTAAATTGCTGGTGGAACAAAAGTCAGGCAAGAATTTCTTTTTGGAAAACAGTTTTAAGCAGACAAATCAAATGCCGGAAGCGCATTTTGTGCAGCTTTTGTTGTATTTTGGTGTCTTGCGCCAAAATTTTGGCGTGAAAATTAAGGATGTTGACGCCAAACTTCTTTATTCGAAATATCAGGCATCCAAAGGTCTGGTTAATGTCGGCTTTGTCCATCAAGCGATGTCGGAAGTCTTAAAATTGCGAAATCAGATTGTGGCAACTGCATTTTGTATTGCGGATTTAGGTTTTGAGAAATTGTTACCGTCTTTGCGCCCTGAGAAATTGCGCAATAGGCAGGGAAACGACAACTTTTATCAAAACTATGTTCTTACGGAATGGGTGAAGGTTATTTCTCCATTGAATATGATGACCCCGTTGGAGCATGCCTATTTTTGCAGATTTATGACTTTCCTATACAAGGAAAACATTATTGGTAAAATCGGGCGTTTTGAAGCGGAAACAAATGGTGTGTCTGATCTTTGGAATTTACCTTTGTCGAAAAAACAGGAAACTGGCAACATCTTGCTGGGTCTTCGGATAATAGATAAAAAGAAGAGTGGGGTGGGAAACGGTTTTGATACCTTAACCTTGCAGATTCCCGATCAGAGTGATGACTTCCTGCCTAATTTCCGGGTGGGCGATATGGTGTATTTTTATTCGTATGATTTTAGTGCCGAGCCCGATGTTCGTAAGTCATTGCTTTATTCTGCTTATCTTACAAAGTTGACTCCGGATGAGGCGGAAATTCGCTTGGGTGATGGGCAGCAGAATCCTGGTGTTTTTGAGTGCTATTCTGATGTCTTTTGTATTGAGCACGCCACGAGTGATGCGGTGTCTAATTCGGGGGTGCGTTCTCTGATGGAGTTTGTCAGTGCTCCTTCTTCCCGAAAATCTTTGCTGTTGAATTCAAGGGCTCCTGTGGCCGATAAGTCTTTGCGGTTGACGAAGTCATATTCTCCGGATTTGGATGATATTCTTCTTAAAGTCAAGCAGGCGAAAGATTTTTTTCTTTTGGTTGGCCCTCCAGGCACAGGGAAAACGCATTGTGCAATTCGTTATATTGTTGAGGAGGAGTTGAAGAATCCGGATGCGAATATACTGTTGTTGGCATACACCAATCGTGCTGTTGACGAGCTTTGCGCGATGCTCCTTGAAGATATTGGCGTCGAGTTTCTGCGGCTTGGCAGAGCCTATGGTTGTGACAGTCGTTTTCGTCCCTACCTGTTGTATTCTTTGATGGAAAGATCAGGTGCGAAATTAGATTCTTTGAAATCGGCTATTGCCGGTAAGCGTATCTTCGTTTCCACTGTCGCAACGTTGCAGACACGTCCGAATATCTTTTTGCTCAAACATTTTTCTTTGGCTGTTATAGACGAGGCGTCTCAGATTCTGGAACATGATATTGTCGGTGTTTTGGGCGCTCATCATCAGAGTCCGGATAAATGCGATATAGATAAATTCGTGATGGTCGGCGATTATAAACAATTGCCTGCCATTGTGGCTCAATCTCCGAATGAATCGGCGATTGACAATTTGGAATTAAAAAATGCTGGTTTTGTCAATTGTAGAGATTCCTTGTTCAAACGTCTGATTTTTCAGGAAAGAACGGCTGAAAGAACCGATTTTATGGGCGTTCTGCGGAAACAAGGTCGTATGCATCCCGATATTGCGGATTTCCCTAACCGCATGTTCTATAAAAAAGAAAACCTCATTCCTGTTCCTTTGGAACACCAGATGGAAACGGAATTGAAATATCCGGCCGCTGAAGTGAACGATGAGTATGACAAACTGATCGTGTCCAAACGTTTGTTGTTTTTCCCTTCCAAATTGTGCGCCGATGCTTCGCTGACGGATAAAGTGAATAAAAACGAGGCACAGTTAGTCGCTTTATTATCCGTAAAGATTGCGATGTTTTATGGAGCGGATTTTGACGCCAACAAGTCGCTGGGTGTCATTGTCCCATATAGAAATCAGATTGCATTGATTATGAAGGAAATTCAGTCGCTGGTTTCTCAAAAAAGAGAGGAAGGATTTGACATCCCAGACTTGTCTCGCATCTCTATTGATACGGTGGAGCGTTATCAGGGTAGCCAGCGCGATGTGATTATTTATTCTTTCACCATTCAGCATCTCTATCAGTTGGATTTTATCACTTCCAATAATTTCTTGGATAGGGATGGCAACGATCTTTGTGAAATCGACCCTAAACTGAATGTGGCGATGACTCGCGCAAAAAAACAGTTGATTATGACTGGTAATCCCGATATTCTTTCTAATAATGTTATTTTCCGTGAACTTTTGGAGTATATGAAGGAGAAGGGTGGTTATCAAGTGATGTAAAGATGATTATCGTTGAATTGTGTTATGAAAGTTGAAAAACATGATAAATAATTATGGTGTCTATATACAAGTTGGCACTTTTCTTTTGCCAACGAATTTTCACGAATTATACAAATTTCCTGGAGGGACGATGATTTATGCCAAGAATGCCTTTGGCGTTTCGAATTTATGCTAATTATGTTGGTACACAATATTGAATTTGTATTAATTCGTAACGCCAAGGGCGTTTTTAGTAAAAATAAAGTTCAACGCATTGTTTTCGTAAAAATTAGTATAAATTCGTTGGCAAAAAAACACAACAAGTGTCAATTTGTCTGTAATCTCCAAAATATAAATCAAAATATATATTGATATGAAAAAACTTATCCTCGCATTATTTGCAATTCCCTTATTGTCATTTGCTGCTATTGTGGAAAATAATGTGAGTTTGAAAACCTCCGACGACAAGATGATTATCGTTGACGGTGAAAATGAGGTTGAGATATATCATCAAGAGGATAATCAAGGTGTGACAGTCACCGGCCGTGTCGGTGATTACAATTATGTCGATCTAGGCCTGCCAAGTGGCACCAAGTGGGCGACCTACAACGTGGGCGCCACCAAGCCAACCGAATACGGCGACTACTTCGCCTGGGGCGAGACCAAACCGAAGGAGAATTACAGTTGGGAGACCTACAAATGGTGCAAAGACAGTTCTAACAGCATGACCAAATACTGCACCGATAGCAAGTTTGGCACTGTTGACAACAAGAAGGTGTTGGATGCCGAGGATGACGCAGCCACAGCCAACTGGGGCAGTGCTTGGCGCATGCCGTCGGCGGAAGAAATTGATGAGTTGATAGATGCATGTAATTGGAAGTGGATGGACAATTACTATGCCACAGGAATCGCTGGTCGTTTGGGTACTTCAGTGTATAATGGCGCCACAATCTTCCTGCCCGCCGCCGGCTACCGTCTCGGTACGGACCTCTACAGCGCCGGTTTCCTCGGCGGCTGCTGGTCGTCTTCGCTCCGCGAGAACTACTCGCGCCGTGCGAGCTGCCTCAACTTCTACGACTGCCGCATCAGCCGCTTCAACGGCCGCAGCCTCGGTCAGAGTATTCGTGCGGTTTTGAGATAAAGATGGTGCTAACCGAGTGTAAAACTGGAACATGGTGTTTCCAATATATAATTCGTGAAAATTCGTAACGCCGAAGGCGTTTTTTGTAGAAACCAATCGCTGCGTATATAGTATTATTTCGTGAATATCCGTAAAAATTCGTTGGCCCACTTAAACCTTTATCACCCCCAAAATGTATTAAACGCAGAAATAGAGGTCATCCCCCGAAAATTTGGCATGCAAAAATATAAGATTTTTATGCATGCAACATATTGACGTACAATTATATCCAAAACTGATGCAAAATTATTCGCAAAATTTTCGCCGAAAAGTTTGGCGTGAATGAGAAAAATGTCCTAATTTTGCATCCGCAATCGGGACGAGCGGTCTGCTCGGAACGAAAAGCGA
>JAGHUM010000028.1 GCA_018064855.1 Candidatus Physcocola equi | reverse complement strand
CCTTTAGGAGTGCCGGGCATCGCCACATGTGTGGCAAGCACGAACAGACACGCTGTGGAGCGCACTGCGTCGATCCAATAGGCACGGGGTTGGGATATATTAGTTTCTGCCATTTTTATTGTCTTTAAACGTAAGTAGTCCAATCACAAGTGTTTCTATCCTCTTCTACTCTTTATTATTTTGCAATAGCAAATTTAATTGTGCTTGCAATTCATTGCGATTCGGGAGATAAAGTTGATAGCGTGCAGCGAAAAGTTTGTTGTCAATTCCCTGTAAAGCGTATTCCATCAACAGTTCATCTTTCTTAGCTCCCAGCACAATGCCAATAGGAGGATTGTCATCTGGTTGACACACTTCGTTTTTGAAATAGTTGAGGTAAACATTCATCTGTCCAATGTCTCCATGCTTTATTTCTGCTCGTTTCAAATCAATTAAAACATAGCATTTCAAAATAGCATGGTAGAACACCAAATCCACTTTAAAACGTCGGGTGCCGACTTGAATAACATATTGCCTACCGATAAATGCAAACCCCTTTCCCAATTCCAATAAAAAATGTTCCATATTGGTTTTGAGGGCTTTTTCTAAATCAGTCTCCTTGTAACGTTTTTGTTGTGGAATTCCTGTAAACTCCAACACATATGGGTCATGGATGATGTCTGTAGGAGAAAAAACTTGATGTCCTTGGTTGGCAAGAGCAAGAACTCCCTCTTTGTCGGTGCTTAAAGCAAGTCGTTGAAATAGTGAAGAATTGATTTGTCGTTTCAGTTCTCTGACTGTCCACCCTTCTTTTGCACATTCTTTCATATAAAATTGCATCTCCATGGAATCGTCGCATTTGAGCAACTCAAAGTAATGACTCCAGGTTAATTGGTGAGACAGCGTCTCACTTTTTGGAAAAGTGAGATACAACTTGCGCATATATACGAGGTTGGATCGGCTAAACCCTTTACCTTTCAGTCGGGTTAAATCCTTGGATAAATTGGCTAATAGTTTGTCGCCGTACTTTGCTTTAACATTACCTCCTTGCTCAAATTCAACGATGTAGCGGCCAGTCATCCAATTTGCTTCAAGCAGTTGGGTGTTGACAGAAAGAAGTGCTGTTTTCTTTGCATTCTCCCACAGGTCCGAAACTTGTGAGACAAGTTTCACATATTCGAAATCATCATGTTGTAATTGACCATTTTTCTGTGCAGTCAATTCTTTTTGCTCTGAAGATATAGCCATAGTGAGCGCTTTTTTGTGTATACAAAAATATTTATACTGCTGAATTTACATTTTTAGTTGTTGGTCACCTCGATGGCTTTCACGCAATGGGTGATGCGCTGGTCCTCGGGCGGGAGTTGCATATAGTTGGCATAGAGAATGGTGAGATACTCATCGTAGGCGGCAGGGGCATCGTAGAGGCATCCTTCGAATTCCACCTTCGCCACCTCGTCGAACAGACGGCGGGGGAAAAGATACTGCAGCGATGTGGGCATGTGGGCCACATATTCTGTGCCATCGAAAGCCTTGCGGCGGCTGCACAGCGTCACCAGTCGGGCAAAAGTGCGCGTGCCGATGATTTTGCAAGCCTTCCACTTCCATGGTTTGTTGCCTG
>JAGHUM010000118.1 GCA_018064855.1 Candidatus Physcocola equi | reverse complement strand
GGCATATTGCATATGAAAAAAGGGATTGCACCGATTTGACGACGCAATCCCTTCATTTTTTCATCCTTGCCGAAAAGGGTTGGCTTTTTCAGTGCCATCTTTTAACCGCATCTTTTTTTTGCATATATCCATCATATTGCGCCATAAGAGAATTTCAACAAAATGTAAACGTCTAATTTATTAATTTTTTCTACTAATATAGCCAAAAACATCTATTCTGAAATTTATATGAGAATTGGATGGTTACGGAAAGCATTCACGCCGATTTTACTTATTTGCGACCGCACGGACACTTAATCCAAAGGTACGATAAACATCCCAGTCATAAAGATTTACGTCACATCCGACATTTTGTCTATAGCGAAAATCAGCAAATACGGCATATTTAGGAATTAAGGAATTTAATAAAAATGGGCCTTCACCTATCAAACTCGAAGTCCAATATAGTGCTTCTTCGAATTCAGCAGCATTATAGTCGCATCCTGCCTCTGGAATAAATATTGCAGAATTGTTTGTTTTTGACACACCTAAATAGCCCTTCACACTAATACCATTCACGTTCGTTTTGTAGGTCCAAGAGCAACCATCTATTAACTCTTGAAACTCATACCAAGTAGGCATACGCCATGAGTTTCCCCAATTAGCAGTAGCAGCGTCATCTTCAGGTAACAATGTCACCAAACTATCTCCATCTTCTGCCATTGAGTATTTGGTAATATTAAGATCATCATCGCAGAATTTATAATCTTTCCAAAATGATGGCACTTTCTTAATATTTGTCTCGCCCCAGGCAAAATAGTCGCCGTATTCAGTTGGCATTGTCGCACCCACATTGTAGGTTGCCCAAAGCGTGCCGCTTGGAAGTCCAAGGTCTACATAGTCGTGTTCTGCGATTTGACCGCTGACAGGAAGCGTATCCTTTGTTATTGCTTTGTATTGAGCATAGATGTCCAAGTCTTTCATGACGTTGGTAAAAGAAGAGTCGCTCCAACCGATGAACTCGTAACCATCTACCACAGGTGCATCTACTGCAGTTGCCGACTTTCCTTTCTCCACCTTCTGGCTTTCTATCAAGACGCTGTCTTGTGTATAGAATGAGACAACGTATTCTTCTATATCAGTTGTTTTATTTGCGACCGCACGAACTGGCAGTCCGGCACCGACTCCAATTTGGTTCCAGAAGATATTTCCACTGTTAAAGTAGAGGCAATGCGCTAAGTCCGGTTCGTTTACTTTGAGCATAGACGACCAGTAGAGGCCGTTGGAGCCATCGTAGAGAATGGTATCGTTACGGAAGCCGATGGCAGGCAGAAAGATGGTGTTTCCATTAACCTTAGAGGTACCCAACTTGCCATTCACACCACTGCCGTTGTAATCTTCAGCCCAATTCCAGTCACAACTATTAATCAACTCAGCCAGTTCAGCTGTTGTCGGCATCCTCCACGCACTGCCCCAGTTGGCTGTCGCTGCATCGTCCTCTGCATCCAAATTGTCACTGCCGTAGATGTACTCATAAATAGTATTTCCCCATTTATCTTTCTCTCCTGTATCCTTGTTCCACTTGTAGGGATTATCGCTGTAGACCTCCTTCGGCTCTGTCTCGCCCCAGGCGAAGTAGTCGCCGTACTCCTCTGGCGTGGTTGCACCCACGTTGCAGGTTGCCCAAAGGATTCCGCTTGGAAGTCCAAGGTCTACATAGTCGTGTCCTGCGATTTGACCGCTGACAGGAAGCGTATCCTTTGTTATTGCTTTGTATTGAGCATAGATGTCCAGGTCTTTCATGACATTGATGAAAGAAGAGTCGCTCCAACCAATGAACTCGTAACCATCTACCACAGGTGCATCTACAGCTGTTGCCGACTTGCCTTTCTCCACCTTCTGGCTTTCTATCAAGATGCTGTCTTGTGTATAGAAGGAGACAACAAATACTTCTGGCTCGCTAATGTAGGTTACCTCTTTGAGCAATTCGTTTGATTCAGTTCCATCTTTTAATAATAACTTCACCTCCAATGATGAAACTATGTTTTTATAGGTTTCCATTTCCCATTCAAATTTTATCAAACAAATTGAGTCATTTATCCGTGTGCACTCACTCTTTGACTGATTTTTTTTATCTACAGAATTAAGATTTTGATAAGCATAAGCGTTATCATATGTGCACCACAACTTATATACATCTTCAATTTTAATATTAGAATAGAACTCGGCCTTGATATTTGTATTTGAATATAAATAATTAATTTCAGTTGAAGTCACTTTTACCTCCAATCCCCAAATCGAGTCTTTCTTAGTGACTGGTTCTTCCTTATAGATGGTATCGTCGTATGTTATTTTCTGGATATCGGACTTGTCAATACGCAGAGCGGAACTGTCGTTTTTCACAACAAGAAGGTAGTTTGAGTTCGTAACGGAATCCTTAAGAACGTCAACCTGAAGGATACTGTCTGTGTCAAAGTCAAGGATTGAACCATTGTTCAAATAGACATGCATGTAGTTGTTGGCTATTGCCGTAAAGATGGCAACGAGTGAGGCCAATAGGAATATAATCTTCTTCATTTTACTTACGGATGACTTTTATGGATTGCTTACCTACGGTAATAATGTAAATGCCTTTTTCTCTTGGAAGTTCTATGGTACTGCCATCGGTCACTGCGCTCATCGACAGGATCAAAGTGCCGTTGGATTTCAAGAGTCTTAATGGAGCACCATTAGCACCAAGTATTTGAAGGGTATTTTGGTCAAGACTTACCACACGGACCTCTTCCGATGACTGTGTTGGGGCACCAGTCAGTTCAGAATCGGAAAAACGGAAGTTCTTCACTTCGTCGATGACATAAGTTGTCTCGGCGTTCCCATTTATGACCATTTCATCATCTGTGAAGGAAAACTCGGGCTTGTCTGCCAACTGGAAAGAAAAGAAGCTGCCATTCTGCAGCTCCAATACGACATAAGATTTAGCACTCGCTGCGAATGCGCCGCACAAGCCGAAGACAAGGCAGCAGAAGTAATTTTTTATTTTCATAACAAAAAAATGGCAATCCATTAAAATTCAATCAAATTAATTGTTTAGGCTGTAGAGATTACCTTTTTACAGCCCAGGCAATTTTAGATACTGTTTAAAAATTTAAACAGCTACATAGATGTAGCAAAAGTAACAAAATTAATTCGTTTTACTCCCCCCCATTTTTATGTTGTACAACATAAAATCAAACATTCTCACAACGGGCAATTATACTTGTTATTCGTGAAGGCAATGAAAATATCAACGCACCCCATGCAAGTTGCAATATTGCAACAAAACTCCTCAAAACAATCGCATTTTTCTTGCAACATTACAACCTAAAAATTAACTAAAGAAAAGGTGCAGTAAATTTGCATAGATCTATAATTCTTAAATTTTATGTCAACTCAAAAATACCAAGGGCTTTCAGATGTCCAAGTCAAAGAAAGCAGAGAGAATAACGGAGTAAATAAATTCTCCAAAGTTGAAACCGAACCCACATGGAAAAAATTTCTCAGCAAATTCACCGATCCGCTAATCATCATTCTGCTGATTGCCTGCGTAGCCTCTTTTGGAATCTCCTATTATCAATATAAATATGAAGGAGAAGACGCAGTGGTGTTTTTCGAACCGCTTGGCATTGTTGTCGCCATTTTGCTTGCCACAGGATTAGCGTTCTTTTTTGAGCAAAGAGCCGAAGATGAGTTTTCGGTCCTCAACCAAGTGAACGACGAAGAGAATGTCAAAGTCATCCGCAACGGATTAGTCACTGAAGTCCCAAAAAAAGACATCGTCGTGGGAGACATCGTCATTCTGAGTTCTGGTGACGAGATACCAGCCGATGGCGAACTTTGGGAAGCCACAGCCATGAAAGTGGACGAATCGGCGCTGACAGGAGAACCACTCTGCAAAAAAAGCACCATTACAGAAGAATTTGACTCAAACGCCACCTACCCCACTAACTATGTATTGCGCGGAAGCAACGTTATGGAAGGGCATGGAGTAATGGTGGTAAAAAATGTGGGTGACCAGACCGAACAAGGGAAAGTTCACAAAGAAGTCCAGATAGACAACAGCGTACGCACCCCTCTGAATGAGCAACTCGACCGACTGAGCAACGTGATAGCCTACACCAGTTATGCATTGGCTGCGCTCGTCATCATAGGACATTTATTGAATTGGCTGGCGAAAGGAGATGGCACAGCCTTGCTGCCAGAGATGCTGAAAGCCGTCATGATCGCAGTATCACTTATCGTGGTGGCAGTGCCAGAAGGACTGCCGATGGCTGTAACCCTAAGTCTGGCATACAGCATGCGGAGAATGCTGAAGACCAACAACCTCGCACGCACCCTACACGCCTGTGAAACCATGGGAGCATGCACCATAATATGCACAGACAAAACGGGGACACTCACCCAAAACAAAATGAAAGTGATCGACGCCATTTTCTATGGCACGCCAGACATCACAAAAGACGACACAAACGCAAAATTGGTGTGTGAAAGCATCTCTTGCAACACCACCGCCATGCTCAACACGGAAAAAGCGAACAAGCCAAAGGTCATAGGCAACCCAACAGAAGGAGCCCTGCTCGTATGGCTCAACAAATTGGGAATAGACTTCATGCAGATACGCCGCCAAAACGAGGTGATAGAAGAACTCCCTTTCACCACAGAGCGGAAATACATGGCCACCATCGTCAAGTCACAAGCCCTGGGAGGAAAGAAAGTGCTGTTTGTAAAAGGTGCGCCAGAAATCGTCAAATCAAAATGCACCACATTTTGGAACAACGAAGACGGGAAAGCCATCGACAACAAACTTTTCGAACTTCAGAGCCAAGCCAAACGAACACTTGGATTTGCTTACAAAATATTAGAAGACGGACAAGAATCACCTATAATAAACGGAGAACTCACATCCAGCGACCTCACCCTCATGGGCATCATCTCCATCGCAGACCCCGTCAGGAAAGAAGTTCCCTCAGCCATTGAAGAATGCAAGAAAGCGGGCATCAAAGTGATGATCATCACCGGCGACACACCTGCCACCGCCAAAGAAATCGGCAGACAGACCGGCATCTGGACAGCCGAATGCTCCGACAAGATGAATCTGCTGTCCGGACCAGAGATTGCAACAATGAGTGACGAAGAACTGCAAAAGCAAATCATCAGCATAAAAGTGGTTTCGCGTGCCCGGCCAACCGACAAAAAGCGAATTGTGGAAGCTCTGCAAAGATGCGGAGAAATCGTTGCCGTAACCGGAGATGGCACCAACGACGCGCCAGCGCTGAAAGCCGCGCATGTGGGGTTGTCTATGGGAGACGGCACATCCGTCGCAAAAGAAGCCAGCGACATCACCATTGTTGACAATTCATTCAGCAGCATTGGCCGCGCAGTGATGTGGGGGCGCTCGCTATTCCTAAACATCAAACGATTCATCCTGTTCCAAATGACCGTCAACGTGGTGGCCTGCCTCGTGGTGCTGTTTGGTGCATTCATGGGCATGGAAATGCCGTTTACCGTCACCCAAATGCTTTGGGTAAACCTCATCATGGACACTTTTGCCGCCATGGCATTAGCCTCTCTGCCGCCATCTGAGAAAGTGATGAAAGACGCACCAAGAGACCGCAACAAGTTCATCATCAGCAAGGGAATGGGCACACTCATTGCCTTCAGCAGTTTGATAATGTTTACAATCACCATCTCCATATTTTACCAATGCAACCATTTTGAAGTGGATTCCATTGCCGACCTTTTCAAAACAAAATCGCAACAAACAATAGGAGAAGAATACACCCTGCTGGAGCACTCCATCGTATTCACCAGTTTCGTATTCCTTCAATTCTGGAATTTGTTCAACGCCAAAACCTTCGGAAGTTTCGACACAGCATTCCACTTGAAAGAATGCGGCAGTTTCCTACTAATAGCAGCCACCATCATCATCGGACAGATTCTGATTGTTCAATTCGGCAAAGAACTGTTTAGCGTGAATGCCATGAGCATCGGCAACTGGATCGGGCTCATCACCTGCACCAGTTTCATATTGATATTCGGAGAAATATTCCGTTTTATTGCCAGAAAGAGAAAAAGAAACTCACTTCGTTCATGAAACAAAAAAAACAAATTCATGCTGAACAACATCTAATGAAAATGCGGGAAATGTTTTTTTTCAATTAAATTTGCAACGATTTTACTGCGACGTATGAAATCTCGTACAAACAAAAATCAAACATATTTCTAGGCTACAATTTTGCATAATCTTAACAATTCTAAAATAATAAAGAAATGACTACACAAGACGAAATCCGCGCAGCATTTAAGGCAGGCGCAAGCACTACTGAAAAAACCGTCGTTACAAACGCAAGTTCTTTGAATCTTCGCGACACACCATCAACCTCTGGAAAAATCCTTTTACAGTTGCCTAAGGGTTCCACCGTTCACGCATTCAGCGCATCTGACGCCCCAAGCGGCTGGTTGGCTGTTTATGTGGTTGACGACAAGAACCTGAAGACTTTCGGTTTTGTATCTGCACAGTATGTAGGCTAATTCTCTCAAAAAGAACATAATCAAAGGAAGTTGCTCAGAAATGAGCAACTTTTTTTGTTTTATCACCATACAAATCAGAAATGCCAAAGGCATTCTTTGGGTAAATCTGCAATTCTTCCGTAACTTTGTAAAATCCGCAATAATTCGCTGACAAAAGTGCCAGTTTACATATAACAACCAAAAACATCTTCATAAAATAATAGAATGAAAACAAACCATCTAATCATAGCATTTGCACTTTGCGCTTTTCAGCCACTCGCTCACATCTCAGCGCAGACCAGCAGTTCGTTTTCCGGCATCAGCAGCGACTCTGCCATTCAAATTATAGACCAAAACATACCAGAAGCAGAAGAAATTTCAGTCACCTATTATGACTATTATGTAATCGGAAGAACAAACGGCGACTTTTTCTATCTGCATTCACATCCCTACTTCATGGGTAAACCAGAGACTCACAAACTAGCTTTGGGGCTAGACGTCACGCAATTTACCCGCGACGCTGAATATTTTTTACCAGAAACAAAAGGTTACACCGCAGTCGGTGCTTTTGTCACCCCAACCTTGAAATACAATCCGATGGAAATCATCAGTTTGGAAGCCGGAGCGCAGGTGCTTGGCATCGCAGGCGACGACCATCGTCTTCACGCCAAACCAGTCATTCGGATAACCTACCAGCCCAACGAATGGTTGAAACTGATTGGTGGAACCATTTACGGAAACCTCAACCACAGTTTATATGAACCCATGTATGATTTCGACCGCTTTTTCTACAACAACCAGGAAGACGGTTTCCAGATACGCATAAACAAAGACTGGGAACATTTAAACATCACCAGCGACACATGGCTCAACTGGGAAAACTTTTTAGAACCCGGAGAAGCAGAACAGGAGAAATTCACCATCGGAAGCAGCAACAGATTTAAATTCGGCTCAGAAACAAAGAAAATGTTTCAGATACCACTCGATATCATCGGAACACACCGTGGAGGACAATTCACAGCATTGCAAGATACCAGTTTGGAAACCTTGTTCAACATCTGCACGGGCGTTGACTGGGCCATCAACACCCATTGGAGAGTGACAGCCCTCGCATTTGGATTCAAAAACAACAGCAACGAGATATACACCCATTTCAAAGACGGATACGGACTCTACCCTATCGTATCTTTTTACGACAAAAACTACTCTCTCAGCGCCGGTTACTGGTATGGCAACGGATTCATCGGAGCAAGAGGCAGCCACTTGTTCATGTCCGTGTCGAAATACGACCCTGCATTCACACAGAAAGAGCGCAACATGATTACGGGAAAATGGTTTTACCAACACGGGATATTCGGAATGGAAGCACAAGCCTACTACGACCTGAAAGAAAGCAAAATGGACTTCTCCTTCGGTCTATACCTGCGTTTCAACCACGATTTCAAATTGATTGACAGAGATATATAAGTCATCATTCACCTTACAAACGCTTTTTTCATCAAAAAAATCCGTATCTTTGCAAACACGATAGCGCGTTTTGTTGTTTTATGGGGAGAAGACACTCATTACATATTATTACCCGAATAATGCTGTTGGTACTTAGTTTTCTAATGGTGCCAGCGCTTTCTTTTTCCCAAAAAAATGTGTTCATAGACGCATGCAAAGACACGTCGAGGTGGGTGGGGAAACTATTTCAACACACATACGACAGAAATGGTAATATAATAGATGAGGAAGAACTAAGTTCATATTTTCCTGAACAGTTTTTCACGTCCAACGGAGCCATTATTCCGGATTACGAACCCATAAGATATGACATTGGTCCACACTTTAGTTTCAAAGACACTACCTGCATCACCCACGATTTTAAAATCAGAATCGAGACAAGCACAGTAAAAGTCAATGGCAGTGGATTCATTCAGACATTTTTCGGAATGAACGTCATAGAACCATCCCAGGAAATAATTCTTAAATCTGGACAAAGAAAGCACAAAATAGAAGTGCACGACACAATCTGCACTGACTACACAAAAAACAAACTTAAAAATTATGAACAAAGTATAAGTACATTAGGATTTGAATACCGCAATGGTGTGCTGTTTTTCCAAAGAGATGACAAAACATACCAAACCAAGGAATTTCTGCTTTGTGGAATAAGAGATCTCGAAATATATTGGTCTCACTGGGGTGGTAAAATCAACCGCATAGATTTCTGGGACTATGAAAACGGAACGGAATATCACGAAGACTTCAGCGACTGCTCCAATGTTCAACTCTTTCCAAAATGCGATCCGGAGCCGGAACCTACACTGACCACCACACACACCATTCCTTATTGTCCAGGAGACTCTTTGAAAATGGCGGTTGAATCGGACTTGCTCACCGATTTCCACTGGGCGGGTCCGGATGGTTGGGAAGCAGAAGGAGACTCCATCACTATTCCCGGCAAAGAAGCAAAAAGCGGCACCTATACCGTATGGTCACAAACCGACTTCTGCCACCCTATCTATTATAAAGAGATAGAAGTTGTAATACCAGACCCCAAAACAGACACCGCCGTCTATATGAGTGTATGTCACGGTTCAAGCATCAACTTAAACGGAAGAGAAGTTGCCGAATCGGGCACCTACATCGACACCCTGCAATCGTCTCACGGATGCGACAGCGTGGTCACCTATTATGTGACCATCAAATCAGAAAGAGTCGTCATCGAAGACACAATCTGCTCCGGAGAGACCTATCAGTTTGGCAATGAAATATTAAAAACGGAAGGCATCTATACGGAGACCTTCACCAATGAGAACGGTTGCGACAGTGTGGTCACCCTACACCTATATGTTCAAAAACCAATCATTCCGACCGTTATCCCATTATCGCTTTGCAAAGGCGACAGCCTGGAATATAACGGACACACCTTCAAGCAGGCGGGGAATTTCCGCGACACACTGACTTCCGCCAATGGATGCGACAGTGTAGTCATCTACAAGATACACGCGCTGAAAACATACGACACGACTTTCGTTTACCGCATCTGCTCGGACAGTTCCGTACTTCTGCCAACGGGAGAATGGGTAAACTACAACTATTCGACAGACACACTTCTACAATTCGACACACACGAGTGCCGAATGAACACGCACATCCGCGTATATGCCTATCCGGCAATCAGCCAAAAAGACACCAACCTTACACTTTGCGGCAATCACAGCATCCTCGTTTCACTAGACTCCACACGCCATGCCTCCTATAAATGGATACCATCGGCTGGCGTCGCACAACCTGACAGGAGGACAACGACTGTAACAGTAGAGAAAGAAGCACTCTATCACGTCGCCATCGCCACACCATATTGCAGAGACACTGTGAAGGTTGGGCTAACATACGATGAGCCACCAGTAATTCAAGCCATTACTATCAACCCAGACGGTAGCGACCTCAAAGTCGAGACCATGCATGGCATTCCTCCATTCCAATACAGGATAGACACATTACCGGAATGGCACACAGCGATAGACTTCGACACCATTCCTATTGGCGCTCACCAACTCATCATCAAAGACCAAAACGGATGCGAGAATACAAAGAACTTCAATTATTTCATCCCTGTCATTCCGTCGCCCATCGTCACGCCAAACGGTGATGGAGTAAACGACACATGGGAAATAAAGAATCTGGACAAATATCAGTTCTATGTCATCCGCATCTTTGACCGATGGGGGAAAGAACTCGTTGTATATAAAAACGAATATCCGGGATGGGACGGCACTTACCACGGAGAAAGGATGCCTACCACAGACTATTGGTACAGCATAAGCATCCACTTAAACGAGCAAGACATCACAGGGCATTTCACTCTGCTGAGATGACGATTAAGAGCTGTCTAAGAAACTGTTTATATATTTCTGATTGAATTTTGAACAGCATCTCAAAATAATTGATTAAATTTGACGGGGACAACAGTTTATATTGTCTCAATAAGTTTATTAGAAAAAGTAAGTAATAGGGACACAATACATGAAGAACAATTACAAATTTTACATTTCCGCACTTGCGCTTGCTGCCGGTTTGAGCAATGTTCAGGCACAAGTGTTCGATAAAGAACAATATCAGAAAGCGCTTTGGATGACAGCCCGTTTCTATGGTTCACAGCGTTCGGGCGCCGGACACAGCTGGCTCATCGCCGAACACGAACCAACCAAAACCACGTCAGTCACCGGAGCCAACCTGAAAGCATTTGTCAAAGGACAAGACTTTGTGAAAGACGCAGATGGCAGTTACGACCTCACTGGCGGTTGGTTTGACTGTGGAGACCACGTCAAATTCGGCCAGACAGAGTTTTACGCAGGTTACATCCTGGCATTGGGATATTCAGAATTTCCTGCCGGCTACGACGACTATTATTCACAAAACTACGATGGCTACATCGCCGCAAGTGATTATACCTGGGAAGGCAAAAAAGGAAAGCCCAACGGTATTCCCGACATTCTCGACGAATTAAAATACGCCACCGACTTTTTCATGAAATGTGTGCGCGACAAAGGCACATTCTACTATCAAGTGGGAGATGGCGACGCCGACCACATGGTTTGGTGCACATCGTCTGTAAAAGCCACACTCAGCAACAGCCAAGGCGGAGAAGCCAATGGCTCGCGCCCAATAAAAAAGGCCACAGGAGGAACAACATCCATGACTGCGCTCTGCGGTGCCACTTTGGCCAGCATGAGCCGCTCCTACCGAAAATTTGACCCGGAATATGCCGACAAATGCCTGGAAAAAGCAAAAGTCGCCTATGAGTATGTGATGGGCACATCTAAAGGTAATGCAAACGGAGGTGGATACTATCCTGCTAAAGATAAATACCTGCCAGACATCGTCATCCTCTGCATGGAACTTTACCGCTCAACAAACGACGCCACCTATCTTTCCGTAGCGAAAGAAAACGCAACATGGATGGCCGCGGAAAAAGACTACAACCACAACTTCAGTCTTTGCTACAACAACGACGAAGACCTGGCCTGCTACCTGATGGCACAATATGCCGATGATGCCAACGCCAAGAAAGCACTGGCATTCTATGCGAACATGTACAAGCCATCAAGCGGAAAAATCCTGAATAAGAAAAACGACGGATGGGGCATCTTACGCTTCCCTGCCAACCAGGCATTCGTTCTTGCCCTCAACGACAAAGTGAACGGCGAGGCGGACAAACTCAACCCATACTCATTGGCTTCCATTGAATATATCATGGGTAGCAACGGCAGAAAATTCTCTTACATTGTTGGCTTTGGAGAAAATTATCCGCACTACCCTCACCACCGCAATTTCTACGGACTCGACAACAACGATGAAGGAAGCCTCACCACACAACCAAAATTCATGCAACTCGGCTATATGGTTGGTGGCTCACTCGACGATGGAGCCTATAAGGACAATGAAAAAGAATACACCTATAGTGAAGGAGGTATCGACTATAACTCCGGCCTCGTGGCATCATTGGGCTACATCAACTCCATCATCAACACCGTCAACGTCAACAAATTCGGCCACCCGACTCCGGAACTTGGAAAAGAGATTTCCATCTGCGGAGAAAGCAGCATTTTGCTCGACAGCAAAGTGGAAGCCAAAGGCAACATGACCTTCACTTGGCTGCTCGACGGCAAAGAAGTGGCGAAAAGCAACAAATCGACTTACGAAGCCACAAAACCAGGAGAATACACCTGTGTGCTCGACTCGGCAGGCCAGTGGGAGACCAGCGCCAGCGTGAAAGTGCTTGGCGAGATGCCAACCGTCACACTTGAGGATGGCGAACTCTGCAATCCGGCAACACTTACACTCGACGCCACCATCGACATCAAGAGCGCCACTTACAACTGGACTAAAGACAATGAGAAGATAAGCACTTCATCTACTTTAGAAGTAACTCAACCAGGCAAATACACTTGCACCATCAGCGCGTCTGGCTGTGATGCCATCAGCGCCACGGCAACCATCACTTCAAAATTGCCAGAAGTAACCGACGCATCTTCCTTCTCAAACGGCAAAGTGACTCTCAAAGTCAACGGAGAGGGCGAATATGAATGGTATGACCAAGCCGAAGGCGGCAAACTGCTCGCTTCAGGAAATTCGTTCACCACCACCATCAAAGAGAACACCAAGTTTTATGTGCAAGATGCTGGCAGCAGTTCATTCATCGCTGGACCAGACCAAAAAACTTACGCCAACGCAGCCGGCACCAACTGGGGAGAAATCGCAGCCGTATTCAACGCAAACAAAGCATTGATGATCACTGGCATGGACCTCTATCTGGAGCCTTATAGCACAGGCGCTCAGACCGTCGTATTCACTTTGTCTCACAATGGTAAGAAGCAGACATTCAACTCAAAAAGCATAGATGTATCCAACAAAGGCTGGTACACCGTTGAGTTGGAATCCCCTGTTGAAATTTCAGAAGCAGGGCAATATGAGCTTTCTGCAAAACCAAGCAACTCTGCACTTCCATTCTATCAGAGCGGTTCTCCTTACAGCACTTTCAAAAACAATGGCGAAGTGATCGAGTTTACAGGAGCAAGCAACGGAACTGCCAGCCAGAATCCATTCCCAGCAATGGTCAACTGGCAGATTGTAGCAGGAAGCGGTTGTGGCAGAGCTGTAGTCAACGCTACATACAACCCTAACGGAGGAACAGAAAGCAGTTGTGCCGCAGTCAACAACAACATCTGCGAAATTTATCCAAATCCTGCCAAAGAGGAAATCTTCTTCAACGTGAAAGAAGATGGGACAGCAAAAGTTGAGATTATCAGCATCAACGGCTCCCTCGTAAAAGCAACAGGCATCAGCAATACAAATGAAGGCATCAGCGTAGCCAATCTTTCAAAAGGTATTTACACCGTCCGTGTAATCACCTCTGAAACAGTTTACATGGGCCAATTCATTAAAGAATAAAACAAAAAAACTGATTCACTAAGGCGAACGATGAAAATTGTTCGCCTTTTTTTATTTTCACAAACAAAACTTCGTATAAAATAGAGTAACTTTACCAAAATAAAAAAGAAAACGTGACAAACAAAGAAGAATACCGGCTATTTTGCGAAAGCGAAAAAAACAACATGCCCATCTACTCACAGTATTGGTGGATGGAGGCAGTATGTGCCGAGAAATCGTGGGACGTGCTTCTGGTAAAAAACAGCCGACAGGAAATCATCGCCTCACTGCCGTATCTATTAGACGAAAAGATTATTCTTAAATACGTTCAAATGCCGGTGTTGACACAAACCAATGGCATATACATCAAAAAAGGGGAAGAACAAGGGAAAGACAGCATCACAGCAGATTTACAATCGCAAATTGAGCGCCTGAACTTAGACGTTTTTTATCAAAATTTTCCAGCGTCACCCGTCGATAAAGACAAATTCAAGGAGAAAGGCTATACCATAAAAGAAAGAACCTCCTATATCATAGAAAACACACCAGACATCATCGATCTCTTCAAGTCGCTGGACCAGTCGAAACAAAGACAGATAAAAAAAGCACAGAGAAACAACCTGAGACTTTACCGAGACAAGATGACCGTTGAGCAATTCTATGCGTACCACGACCACCTCCTCTCAAAAAGAGGAATGAGAAACCAAATACCGCAAATCATTTTCACACGTCTTGCAAAAAAAGCCTTGGAAAGAAATCAGGGATGCATCTGGAGCATAGAAGGAGAAGACGGAGAAACGCAGTCTGCATTGTTTATGGTATGGGATGGTCAGAAAGCCTATTACCTTGTACCGGCAAACGACCGGGACTACAGCACCACAGGAGCCCCCACCATGCTGACATGGGAAGCCATAAAATGGACCATGCAAAAAGGGAAAACATTTGATTTTGAAGGAAGCATGATTCCAAGCATAGCCAAAAACTACAGTCAGTTCGGCTCCACCCCCACAAGTTATCACCAGTTAGTAAAAACCTTCAGCATAACAGGCAAGATATGGGCAAAAATCAAGCTCCGATGAAAAACACACTCATAAAAAAGTAAAAAACATAGCGAAAAAGCAACTTAAAAATAAAAAAACACTAAATTTGCAAATTGATATAAAGCGTAAAAAAGTTTTTTTAACACGTAATTAATAATAAAAATTAAATAACAACAAAAAAATGCTACACAAAGGATTAGTCAAAACAATCACCTTGGCTTTGGCATTGGTTTGTGTTTTCTACCTGTCTTTCAGCTTCATTTCAAACAAATATGAGAAGAAAGCAGAAGCTTACGCAGAAGGTAGCAATGCAAAATACAATGCATTCCTAGATTCAGTATCCAAAGAGAAAACATTCCTGTTCGGTTACACTGTACAAGAATGCCGCGAGCGTGAAATTGGCCTCGGTCTCGACCTTAAGGGTGGTATGAACGTCGTAATGGAAGTTTCAGTACCAGACATTCTTAAGAACAAAGCCGGAGACAAGAGTCTGGATGCGAAATTTGTAAAATCTATCAAAGAAGCAGAAGAAGCACAAAAGAAGGCTTCTATCAACAATGACTTCCTCAGCACATTTATCGCAAGACTTAAAGAAAACGATCCTGGTTGCAATTTGGCAGACTACTTCTCAAACCGCAACACCAGCGAAAAGATCAAACGTAACTCTACCGATGCAGAAGTAAAGAAAGTTCTTGAACAGGATATCAACGACGCCATTGACAAATCGTTCAATGTGCTTCGCAGCCGTATCGACCGCTTCGGTGTGGTACAGCCAAACATCCAGCGCCTTACAGGTTCAAGCCGTGTGCTCATCGAAATGCCAGGTGTAAAAGAACCTGAACGTGTACGCAAATTGCTTCAAGGTTCTGCCAACCTCGAATTCTGGGAAACAGCGGAAATGAGCGAAATTGCTGGTAGCGTAATAGCTCTCAACAATTACCTTGTAAGTGAAAATTCTGCCAACAAAGTTGCAAAAGAAGAAGTGAAGAAAGACACTGCTGCAGCTGAAGTAGCAAAACAAGACACTGCAAAAGAAGACGATCTTTTCGCACAGACAGAGACAGAAACAGTAACTGAAAACAAAGACGATGCACAGAATCCTTTGTTTGCAGTCCTCAACCCTAACTTCACACAAGAAGGTGGCCCTGGTTATGGTCCTATCATCGGTTATGCATCTGCATCCGACACCGCTAAGGTTTCAGAATATTTCAGAAAAGGTTTGGAACGTGGCATCATTCCATCTACCATCAACCCTAGTTGGACTGTGAAACCAGACAAGAGAATTATAATTAAGGGTGCTCCACAATACGCCCTCGTTGCTTTGAAAGGCAAAGCAACAAAAGGAAAAACTGCAAAAGCAGCGCTTTCTGGCGATGTGGTAACAGACGCAAAAGCAGACTTCAACCAACATTCAGTGAATGCTGAAGTCAGCATGACCATGAGTACAGAAGGCGCACGCAAATGGGCAGTCTTGACTCGCAACAACATCAACAAGAGCGTAGCCATCGTGCTCGACGGTTATGTTTACTCATATCCTAACGTAAAAGGCGAAATTGCCGGCGGACGTTCAAGCATCACAGGCGATTTCACTCCAGATGAAGCAAAAGACTTGGCTACCGTTCTTACCTCAGGTAAGATGTCAGCACCTGCTAAAATCGTTCAGGAAGACATCGTAGGTCCTTCAATCGGTCAGGAAGCAATCCAGAACGGTCTCATCTCGTTCGTCATCGCTTTCATCATGATCTTGATTTACATGATCTTCTACTATGGTCTTGTTCCTGGTCTTGTTGCCGACTTGGCACTTATCATCAACGTATTCTTCATCTTCGGATTCTTGGGATCATTCAGAGCAGTCCTCACATTGCCAGGTATTGCCGGTATCGTGTTGACTCTCGGTATGGCGGTGGACGCAAACGTGTTGGTATTCGAACGTTCTCGTGAAGAACTCGGCAATGGATCGAACGTACGCGATGCACTTTCAAAAGGTTATTCCAATGCATTGAGCGCCATCCTCGACTCCAACCTCACATCAGTAATCACAGGTGTGATTTTGTTCTTCTTCGGAACAGGTCCTATCAAAGGTTTCGCAACCACATTGTTGATTGGTATCTTCTGCACACTCCTTACTGCAGTATTGGTCAGCCGTCTTATCTTCGAATCTATTCTTGATAGAAAGAAAGATCACTCTACAATTACATTCACCACAGATTTCACCAAGAACTGGTTCCAGAATGTCAGCTACGACTTCATCAAGAACAGCAAGAAATTCATTTGGGTATCAATAGCATGTGCATTTATTGCAATTGGTTCTTTGTGCATCAACAAATTGAAAGGAAGCATTGACTTCACAGGTGGTCGTAACTATGTGGTACGTTTTGAAAACAACGTATCAACAGAAGATGTAAACGCAGAACTGAAGAAGGAATTCGGCGAAGCTACTGTAAGCGTAATCACTATCGGCTCACAGAACCAGGTTCGTATTTCAACCAACTTCAACATCGATGATGAATCAGCAAACGCTGACGACGATATTGAGACACGTCTCTACAATGGATTGCAGAAGTTCATTGCAAACGATCAGGTATCTAAGGAATTGTTCATCCACCGTTATGTCAACAAAGATGGAATCAAAGAAGCCACTGAAGATGATGATGTGGCATTCGGTATCCAGAGTTCGGCAAAGGTTGGTCCTTCTATGGCATCAGACATCCTTATCAACGCGTTCATCGCAGTTATCCTTTCATTGATCGCCATCGGTTTGTACATCTTCATCCGATTCCGTGACTTGGCATTCAGCTTTGGTTCAGTAATCGCATTGTTCCACGATGCATTCCTCATCCTCGGCATATTCTCACTTTGCTACAAGTTCATGCCATTCTCAATGGAAATCGACCAGTCGTTCATCGCAGCCATCCTTACTGTGATTGGTTACTCAATCAACGACAAGGTGGTCATCTTCGACCGTATCCGTGAATATCGCAACAAGTTTAAGAACAGAGCAGACGAAGACAACATCAACGAAGCCATTTGTTCAACTCTCAGCCGTACGTTCAGCACATCCCTTTCTACATTGCTTGTGCTCATCATCATTTTCTTCTTCGGCGGTGAAGTTATCCGTGGTTTCATCTTCGCAATGACACTCGGTGTTATCATCGGCACTTATTCTTCAATCTTCATTGCAGCACCGGTTGCTAACGCTATTCTTGCAAAGAAGGCAAGCAAGAAAGAAGAAGTAGTAGAAGTGAAAGCTTAATCTGTTAATATTATTCAATAATTAAAGCCTGTGCAAACGCACAGGCTTTTTTATTGCTTTTTTGGAAATAGTACAGAAATATTCATCAAATTACGTTATCTTTACACTACAATAAAGCAAACAAAATATGAAACTCAGATACGGCATAATCGGAGCAGGAGCTATCGGTGGTTACTATGGAGGAAGATTGGCTCAACACGGAGCAGATATACACTTCCTGTATCACTCAGAATACGAGCAAGTCAAAAACAATGGTCTAAGAGTAGATTCGGTCAACGGAGATTTTCACCTGACCGACATGAACGTATATGCCCATAGTGAAGATATGCCGAAATGTGATGTGGTGATTGTGGCACTTAAAACCACACAAAGCGACAAAGTAGCATCTTTAGTAAAACCTTTGCTCAAAGAAGGAAGCCACATATTGCTGGTCCAAAACGGATTGGGATATGAGGAAGAACTGGCAAAGGAATTGCCCGACTACTACATCGGTGGGGGCCTGGCTTTTATCTGTTCGTCGCGTATAGCCCCCGGACACATCTTACACGCCGACTACGGAGCCCTGACAGTAGCCTGGTATAAAAGCAAGAAAAACGAAGACGTTGCCAATCAAATCAAGACAGACTTTGAGCAGGCTGAAGTACCTTATACAACAGGAGACGACCTCAACTTTTTCCGCTGGAGAAAACTGGTGTGGAACATACCTTACAACGGACTCGCAGTTGCATTGATGGCAACCACAGAGGAAATCATGAAAAACCCGTCAACAAGGCAACTTGCAGCAGACATGATGAAAGAAGTGGTGACTGCCGCACGCGCATGCGGGGCTATGATAAAAGACAGCTTTATTGACAGAATGCTTGAGAACACGGAAAAAATGAAACCTTATGCGCCAAGCATGCGTCTGGACTTTGACAACCACAGACCAATGGAAATACAAGCCATCTATTCCAATCCTATCCAGATAGCCAAAGCAGCCGGCGTAGAGATGCCTAAAGTGGAAATGCTGGAGCAACAACTCAGATTCATCGAAAGCAGAGAAATTGCCAACTCCGGCAAATAATAGGATATTTCAATGCAATTGCGTAAATTTGCAGAACGGAATCAAAGCAAATTATAGAGAAATGAAAAAATCATTTTCACACATCATAAAAGCAATCGCTTTTTTCTTCACCTTGCTCATCTGTGGCATGGCACAAGCCCAAACTTCAGCCAACATTTTCAATGATCTGAAAGCACCCAAAGACGGTCAAGGAAAAGTCAGCATTGAGCAAGACGCCAAAATCAGCCAACTTTTAGAAAAGAAAAAAGCAGCATACGCCAACAAGAAAGAAATCACTTTCTCCGGCTATCGGGTTCAGGTGTATATGGGCAACCAGCAAAAAAAATCAAAGGATGACGCATCGGCCCGTGAAAGTGGCATCAAATCAAAATTTCCAGGCGTGACCACCTACCTCACTTTTTCCGCTCCATTCTGGAGATTAAGAGTGGGAGATTTCCGCACACACGCAGAAGCCATGGTATTGGCCAACAAACTCAAAGCTGCCTATCCAAGTTGGGAAGGAGACATCTACATTGTAAGAGACAATGAAGTCGTCAACACCGACGCCGAATAAACATTCTTCAAAACAATCAAAGCAAATCAGCCTTATGTCAGAAGAACTTCAAATGAAACCGTGGGACGTCATCAAGTATCCCAACAAAGAAATAACAGACGAACTCATTCCGCACTACAAAGGCATCCTCAGCCTATTGGGAGAAGATGTCAATCGCGAGGGGCTAATCAAGACGCCTGAACGTATGGCAAAATCAATGCAGTATCTCACCTACGGATATAAAATGGATCCTAGAGAAGTGCTGAAATCCGCCATTTTCAACGAGGACTACAACCAGATGGTCATTGTGAAAGACATAGATTTCTTCTCATTGTGCGAGCATCATGTACTTCCATTTTTCGGAAAAGCCCACATCGCTTATATTCCTCAAGGAAAAATCACAGGATTAAGCAAAATTGCACGCGTGGTTGAAATATTATCACGACGCCTCCAAATTCAGGAAAGACTGACCACCCAGATCAAAGAATGCATACAGGAAGTGCTGGATCCACAAGGCGTGATGGTCGTAATGGAAGCGCAACACATGTGCATGCAGATGCGCGGCGTGGAAAAGATGCACAGCGTTACTACCACAAGCGATTTTACGGGTGTATTCAACGAACAGGCCACCCGTGATGAGTTCGTGAAGCTAATAAGCAAATAAATATCATCTAATCACAAAGAAGTCCCAACCTGATCTTGGCTGGGACTTTTCTTCTACTTTACACAAAAAATCATAATCACTCATGAGAGCATTATTCATCGGAGGCACAGGCACCATCAGCATGGCCATCACCCGCCTTATCGCGCAAGACCCAGAATGGGAGTTGTTTCTATTAAACCGAGGTAACCGAACCGCAGAATTGCCTGCCAATGTAAAAAACATTGTGGCAGACATCAACGACGAGAAAGCAGCCAGCGAGGCTCTGAAAGGAATGGAATTTGACGTCGTATGCGATTTCATCTGCTTCCACAAAGAACAAATCGAACGAGACTTCCGTTTGTTCAACGGAAAGACACGTCAGTTCATGGTCATCAGCAGTGCATCGGCTTACCAGAAACCCCTTTCCAGCCCGTACGTCAGTGAAGCCACACCATTAGCAAATCCATATTGGAAATACTCAAGAGAAAAAATTGAAATTGAAGAATACCTCATCCAGCAATACAGAGAAAACGGATTCCCAATCACCATTGTCCGCCCAAGCCACACATACGACGAACGCAGCATGCCTCTCGGAGTTCATGGCAAAAAAGGCAGTTACCAAGTGATCAAGAGAATGCTGGAAGGCAAACCTGTCATTATTCATGGCGATGGCACCAGCCTTTGGACAATGACTCACAACAGCGACTTTGCAAAAGGATTTATAGGACTGATGGGCAACCCACATGCCCTTGGAGAAAGTTTCCAGATAACCAGCGACGAGACGCTCACTTGGAATCAAATCTACCAAAGCATTGCAGCAGCCCTTCATGTGGAATTGAAACCCTACTACATTTCATCCGCATTTTTGGCCGACGTCAGCGACTACGACTTCACCGGTTCTCTCATTGGAGACAAAGCCAACAGCGCCATCTTCTGCAACGAGAAACTCAAAAGAGCCGTGCCAGGGTTGCAGATGAGCGTCCGCTTTGAACAAGGCATACGCAAGACCATCAAGCACATCCTCGCTCACCCCGAACTGCAAGTGGAAGACCCGGAATTTGACGCCTGGTGCGATAAAGTGATAGATGCGTTGGAACAGACAAAAAAAATAATCACCAACGGGTAATCACCCCGAAATTACAACAAAAATGCTTATATTTGCACAACGCGAATATAAGCATTTTTTGATATGGCATTAAGCAAGACACAAATCATAGCATGCAGTCAACTTTCCGGAATGGGAAGAGTACGTGTCTTGGCATTGGCGGATGAAGCAGAAAAACAACAAGTGGAACTGAAGAATGCTGCGGAATTAGCCGAATTCATCAGTCATTGCAGAGAAACAAAAAACGTTAAAAATTTACCGGATTATCTACCAACAGAAATCAACTCTGCGCTTGCACTTGCCGAGAAAATAGAAGACGACGCGGCAAAAGCATCCGTCAGCATCCTCACCTGCTATAGTCCGGAGTTTCCCCAAAAACTAAAACGGCTTCAGAAGAACGGACGAGACATCAGCCCGCTCCTGCTCTTTGTGAAAGGTAAAAGCGAATTACTCATCCAGAGACCAAGCATTGCCATTATTGGCACCCGCAATCCGTCTATATCGGGTAATTTGTACAGTTCCATGTTTGCAGAGATTTTGGCCAAAGAAGGATTGAACATCGTAAGCGGTCTGGCATTGGGATGCGACACCGCCGCACACAAGGGGGCACTAAAAGCGGGAGGATTGACAACCGCAGTTCTGGCGCACGGTTTGGATTCCGTTTATCCTCCAGAGAACAAGCAACTGGCAGCTGACATCGTTGAAAACGGTGGATTGCTGGTCAGCGAATATCCGATTGGCATTCGCGCACAAATCAACTATTTTGTGGAAAGAGACCGCATCCAAGCCGGAATATCCGACGCCACAATGATTATTGAAGGAGACAGGGACAGTGGAGCGCGTCACGCCATCCACACAGCACTCAACAACGGGAGACAAGCCTATTGCACCACCCTGTCTGCCAGTTTTGCAGAATCCGCCCCAGGAACAATACCAGGATTAGACGACAATGTGGCTCAAATCATTTCAGAGAAAGACCTCATGGATATTACAAAAGACATCTTAAGAAATCAAGGCAAATAAAAAAGCAGTTTCTCCAAAACGAAGAAACTGCTTTTTCAGTATAAACAGCAATCTGTTATTGCAATCCATTTCCGTTATTATCAGCAAACCAATCGTCTATTGCCTGTTCGAAAGTATATTTGAACGGATAACCGCAATTAGCCAGTTTTTTGCCACTGATATTCGTGGAAATCATCAGTTTTTTCACACGAGCCGGACAAATACCCATAGGCGATCCCAAGCATTTTGCCAAGAAAGCGGCCGGCATAAGAATCCATGAAGGGATCAGCAACGTGGTGCGATTCAGATTCGTCACTTTTTTGATGGTCTCGCAAATATACTCAATCGTGTAAGCCGGTTCAAACGTGCAGTTATAAGTCTCCACACCCGTCTTTTGCTGTTCAAGATACCACATCATAAAGCAAACCAGTTCCTTTACATAGATACAAGCCTTTATGGTGTCTTTTCTGCCGGGATATGCGAATTTTCGTCCTCTCATGCCCCAATACAATCGGGTGAAATTTCCGTTTTCGCCACGTCCAAACACCACACCGGGACGGACAACTAGCAATGAACGATCAGCCGAACGTGCCTGCCATGTCTTGTGAATGTTTTCCGCCACCAGTTTGCTGATTCCATAAGGCGTATTGGGTGTCGGGAGAGTAGATTCCACCTTCAAGTCTTCCGCCGCGCCATAAGGAGCGATAGAGCTGGTGAAGACCATCTTTTTTATGCCATGTTTTTCAGCGAAAGCGCACACATTCTCCGCTCCCCTCATGTTCGTTTCAAAGTAATCATGATCCGGATGACCAGGGGTGCGGTGAACAGCAGCGAAATTGAATATTACATCATCAGAAGTCGGTGTGAATGGCACCTTTATCTCGTTTCGCACATCACATTCCACAAAAACGGCAGGATGTTGCTCTCCATCGCAAAGTGCCGGTTTATAGTCCTTCACAGTGGGCAAAGGATCCCCTTGCCTCACAATGTCGAGATTGTAAATAACCGCGTCTCTGTGTTGCGCTTTAATCAATTTCGCCAAGTGAGTCCCAATGAAACCAGTTCCGCCAAAAATGATATAGTTCATTTCTTCATCTTTTATTTATCTCCGTAATGACCTCCGAGGGTGAGGACAATAACAGTGACCACTTCATCATGGACTTCATAAATAATTCGTTCATTAGATGAAATTCTGCGAGAATAAGTGATTCCATTCATTCCTTTGAGAATTTCTGGGTGGCCAAGACCTATTTTGGGATGTGAAGCAAGTTCATCTAATATAGCCAAAGTTTTCTTATAAAGGGTAGGATTCGATTTTCTCCATATAGCCAAAACTTTGGTTACATGAGACAACAATTGAATCTTGTATTTCATAGAGATTCTAAATAATTATGCAAATCCTCAATTGAGGAAAACTCCACAAAATGCCCCTGCTCATATTCTCTTTCCGCTTCTTCAATTATTCTCTTTAATTCTGGTGTCACTTCCAAATGTTTTTCCTCTTTTTTAGAAAGAAGCTTCTTAATATAATTAGCCACCTTTTTCAAAGAAGTTTCATCATCACCAAACGCTTCCAAATAACGCTGGATTTCCATATTTAATTCTACAGTACTCATAAGCAATATAATATGGGCAAAGATAAGTTATTTGCTTGTCAAATGCAAAAAATTGGTAAATATGCGGAAAATTCTGCAGTCTTTGTTGTCGATAAAAGCATCCAGAAGACGCACAGGACCATTTTGCGGAACGACATCATAATCGGCATCACAAGCGGGAATCAAACAACTGAACGCTTCTTTTAACAAGAATTCGCCTCCTGTTTTTCTTGAGCGGATGATACAACTACCTTTCAAACACATCGAAATGATGAAGGAATCATATTTCAGCAGATTGCGGTGGATAGGTTTGTCGGCCTCCACAATTCTTACGCTGAAGAAAGGGCTGTCGATGCAATGGTTGGCGCATTGTGCGTCATTCGAATAATCCGTGCGGTATTCTTCCTGCACCACATAGTCGATCGCTTGGGATGCCAACTCCGTATGCAACTCACGTTCCTGTCCGTTTTTATCCTTACGTTTGTAGTCGAAAATACGGTAAGTAATATCACTACTCTGTTGGATTTCGGCCAGAAACACCCCTTTCCCAATAGCATGAACACGTCCGGCTGGGATGTAGAACACATCACCGGCATGCACCTCATGTTTGGCGAGGACATCCGTTATGGTTCCATCTTCCACCCGTTGCTTGTATTCCTCCGGAGAAATATGTTTCTTAAATCCGGAATAGAGAAACGCGCCAGGTTCGGCATCGATGACATACCACATTTCGCTTTTACCGAATGAGTTATGTTCTCGTTTGGCCATCTCATCATTAGGATGCACCTGGATGGACAAATCCTGCTTTGCATCAATAAACTTGGCCAAAAGCGGCAGTTGATTATGATATTTCTTTGCCACAGCACTCCCCAAGATTTC
>JAGHUM010000027.1 GCA_018064855.1 Candidatus Physcocola equi | reverse complement strand
AGGCATATTGCATATGAAAAAAGGGATTGCACCGATTTGACGACGCAATCCCTTCATTTTTTCATCCTTGCCGAAAAGGGTTGGCTTTTTCAGTGCCATCGGCTCCCCCTTCGTTTTTTTTATTGGACATGAAATCAAAGTTTTAATTCTCCATTTTCATCTTTCTTGTATTTTGCGGCAAAAACAGCCATCAATTTGCTTACTTGGCTGACGACATTCATCGTGTCTGTGCTGATTTCTTTCTTTTGAAGCCTTAAGAGCAGTATCTGATAAAGGAGGTTCAAACATAGTTCAATATCGTTAACGTCTTCTCCTGCTCCCGACTTCTGCCTGTATTCGGAAAGATAGGGTAGGGTGTTGAAAAAGACCACGTTGTAGTCCGTTTGGCTATGTGATTGTAACATTTCCATGTGGAGACCATTCATGTCGTTTACTATGTTCTTGATGATTTGAGTATGCCCCTTTTCTGTCACATGCTCTTCCTGCATCATGTTTATGAAACTCTGATACCAGTCTCGCATTTCTTGTTTGATGTCGTCTGGCTGGGCAAACTGCTCAATGATGCCGGTTTGTATGACGTTGATGTCGAATTTGCATGCGCGGATTAAGTCCTCCACTTGCCACATATAGAGCACATATTCAACTATGTTCTCTTTCTTTTTTTGCTTTGCGATAATCATTTCAATTGTTGAATAAAGTCAAAAGCCTTTTATTTCGCCTTTGTCGTTAATCCAAAATGTGTTTGTTGGGGAAACGTATATGTAATTGTTGATTTTGTCATCCCATTTCCGGGTATATACGAAATCTTTAATTGTGTTTCCATTGTTGTCAATAACTCCCCATTTTTCTGAACCTGTAAGTGTGAATACATCTGCTGCTTCATCTGTGCTGGACTGAACTGTATTTTCGGTGGAAAATACAGCCACGACGGCGTATTTACCTTTGAATTGTGAGGCGGCTTTGTATTGGGGTTTTATGGTGAATACTGTTTTTTTGGAATCATATCCATAGTTTGTGTAACCAATTCCTTTGGAGTTGATTATCCTGACAAAACCATTCCAATATCTGTCTGCTATCCCGTTTTCTTTGTAAATGTAGAAGGTGTCGGTTTGGTTCCCTTTGGAATCTTCTGTGGGGAAGTCCTGCGTTAGATACACTTCTCCGTTGAGAAAACGTTCTGCTTTTTTGTCCGTTACAGAAACATTTTTTTGTGTTGAGCCGCAAGATGCCAGAATGAAGCATGAAATTGAAAACGTGATTGTCTTGATGCTCATGAGTCAAACTGATATTAATAGGCTTTTTCTTCGCCGTGAATCATATTGTAAACTGTAAGGAAGATGATCTTGATGTCAAGCCAGAAAGTCCAGTTTTCAATATACCATACATCGCGTTTCACGCGGCCTTCCATTTCTTCCAATGTTTGTGTTTCTCCACGGAAACCGGTCACTTGCGCCCAACCTGTAATACCAGGTTTTGCGAGGTGACGTATCATGTATTTGTCGATAAGCTCTGAATACTCTTTTGTATGCTTGAGCATGTGAGGACGAGGGCCTACAATACTCATGTTACCGATTAGCACATTGATAAACTGTGGCATCTCGTCGAGATTGGTTTTTCTCATAAATGCTCCGATAGGGGTGACGCGTGCATCTCCTTTTGTCGCTTGCTTGGAGTCCGCATCTTTGTTGTTCTGCATAGAACGGAATTTGTAGCAATAGAAATCTTCGCCATTCTCTCCGGTTCTTTTTTGCTTGAAGAAGATAGGACCTTTTGAGGTGAATTTGATGATAGCCCCCAACACAATGAACAGTATTGGGAATATGGTGATCAAAAACAAACCAGAAAAGACGATGTCAAACAATCGTTTGGCTATTCTGTTGGAGAAATTCATGAGAGGCTCGCTTCGCAATGAAACCAATGGAATGTCTTCAATAAACGATAATGAAACCTTTTTCTTGATGAATCGCTTGAAGTCTGGGACAATGTAACAACGTATGCAATTGTTTTCCGCAAAGTTGATTACTGGTAAGGCCGCTCGGTCGTTACCAGCTGGTAGTGCGCAAAAAATCTCTTCAACATCGTTTTCTTCGCAGAATTTTGCCACGTCATCAATGCGCCCTTTTACCATTTCTGCATCCACCTTGTATTCTTCTTGTGGAATATTGTCGAAGTATCCTAAAAACTTGTAACCGTAAGAGATGTTGCTAATGAGTTGAGAATGAAGCTCGTTTGCGACATTCCCCGATCCAAGAATGATGACGCGTTTGTTGTTGCCTCCATGACTGCGGTATAGTTTCAAAATCAGACGGGCAAGCATACGCCAACAAGCCCATGCGGCAAACAGTGTGAGGCATGTGCAGATAAGGAATGTGACGGAAATGTATATTTTGATAAGATACAAAACGGTGAATGTGCAAATAAAGAACAATACCGACATTCTCATCACTTTGTTCAGAATCTTATCAACATAAACGGTACGCTTGTCCAATACTACACCAACCCATGAAAACGCGAGTAAATAGGCCATGTTGATGGTCACAAACACTGCACGCATTGGCTCCACATTTGTTAAGTGTTTGCTGTATGTTCTGATTGCTTGAGGAAATAACTCAATAGATAATAATGCTACGGCGTTGAGAATCATTATCTCAACGATTGCAACAATTGCTTTGATATATATGGAATCGTAATCGTGAAAATTCTTCATTTTATTTATTTTTATTAGGAGGAAAACAAACCAGAATCACATCGGTTGTGATGCTTGTGCTTGACTCATGCAAAAATAAAGAAAAATTTTGTTATTTTTTTTTTCTTTTATGAAGAAATCAACTTTTGCGAATTGAATAGTTGATTATGGTAATTTTCTTAATGGTATTCAATAAAAGTTTTGACTTCTTCGGCAATCCAGCGTGCGCAAATTTTGTCGCTTGATTCACATTGCTTCAAAAACGAGTCGGTTTCTTTCGCATATTTCGGTAATACCGACAATTGCTTGAGATAGCAACTGATTGCCTTCGCTGAGTGGCTGGATGGGCTTTCTAAGTCTTTTCCAACCAAATTGTTAAGAGTACAGATCGTGTTTTCTTCACAGACTCCGTTTTCTATAAGCCAACTGGCTATGAGATAGGGTAGAACTGTGGAGGTCTTGATGTTGCTGTTTTCTTTTGTTGATGCTGATAACTTAATGGTTAATCCATTCGCATCTTTGATTTTTGCCATAAGATTTTTGCAGGCAAATTCCGCTAATTCCATTTCGTTGATGTCTTCGCACAACTCCTGGCATTTCACCAGTGTTAGTTTATCTGCCGGATAGAGGAGTGTTGCTATTAGCATTGTCTCACGATAACCAATGTTCCATAAACAGTCTGCAAGTTTTTCATTCTGTTTGTGTTCGGCAGCTATCTGTCGTAAGGTTATGTAAGGGACACCATAGTTCAGTTTGTATCCTGTAGATGCCATGCTACGACTGGCGACCCCATTTTGGTTGGCTTGTATGGCAAGCCTAATCTGGTCAAGCTCAGCTTTGAGCTCTGCGTCAAACGGGAATATTACTTTTTGCATGGGAAACGTGGATGGAATAACTATCTTTTGTTGTAAACGGTTTCTTAATCGTGGCAATGGCAGCAGGAATTGCCTTCATTGTCGCAATCTTTATTCTCGCAGTTGCAATTTCCCTCCGCTTTCTTTTTCAATGCGGCACGAACAGCATAGGCAAGTTGGTCTGCGCAGCTTGTAGATTTGTTGCCGCAGGTGTTGCCGGCTAAAATGGTAGCGATTTCTTCTGCGTTTTTCCCTTCTACCAATCTTCCTATTGCTTTGAGATTGCCATTGCATCCCCCGAAAAATTCAACGTTGTGAAGGTTATTGTTGTCGTCAATACCAAAGCGAATGACTTGAGCACAAACACCTTCGGTTTTGAATTGATAATTGTTCATGTTGATCAAATGTTGGATATTGGTTATATGCAAAAAGATTGGAGGCTCTTGTTATGAGTTCCCCCAATCTATGCGATTTTATAACTATTCTCGCGATTTTATTCGCTGAGTAAATATTTCTTAAACGAATCGAAATCTTTTGGCAATTCAATGCTCTGTTTGGTGCCGCGCATGAATGCCTGCAATTTCTCTGGAATGGAAATCGGACCGACGATAGGTTCAACTGTATCTTTGAACTTGGCAGGGTGAGCGGTTTCCAAAAACACACCAACTTCGTTTGGCTTAAGCATATCAGCTAAAGCATTGTAGCCTACAGCTCCGTGAGGATCGAGCAGGTAACCATATTGGTCTTTAACCTTCTTGATGGCGGCGCGGATCTGGTCGTCATCATAAGTGCACCCGCTGATTTCCTTGCAGATGTCTGCGTGGCTATTCCCGTATAAATCGAGAATGCGAGCGAAGTTGCTTGGTGCGCCTACGTCCATGGCGTTTGCGATGGTTTGCACAGACGGACGTGGGTTATATTCCCCTGTTTGCAGGTATTTGAAGAAAATGTCGTTTCTGTTGTTGGCTGCAATGAATCGGCTGATTGGCAAGCCCATGCGTTTGCCGAATAATCCGGCTGTGATGTTTCCGAAGTTTCCGCTTGGTACGCAGATGACAACATTTTTGTCTAAACCAAGTTTTTGGAGTTGTGCGTATGCGTAAAAGTAATAGAATGCCTGTGGCAGGAATCTTGCGACATTGATGCTGTTGGCACTTGTCAGGTTCATGTACTTGTTGAGGTCTGCATCCATAAATGCTGACTTTACCAATGCCTGGCAATCGTCGAACACTCCGTCAATTTCAAGAGCTGTGATGTTTTGGCCAAGTGTGGTGAACTGACATTCCTGAATTGGGCTGACCTTTCCCTTTGGATAGAGAACGTAAACATGGATGCCGGGTACTCCAAGGAATCCGTTTGCCACTGCGCTACCTGTGTCGCCAGAAGTCGCTACGAGTACGTTTACCTTGTCCTGACCTTGTTTTTTGATGAAATATCCGAGCAAACGACTCATGAAACGAGCGCCTACATCCTTGAATGCCAATGTTGGGCCATGGAACAATTCCAAGCTATATATGTTGTCGTTGACGTGCACCAGTGGAACGTCAAAAGCAAGAGTGTCATATACGATTTGCTTCAATGCGTCTGCTTCAACGTCTTCGCCAAAGAATGCTTTTGCTACTTCAAGGGCGATTTCCTGAAAACTGAGGTCTTTGATGTTTTCAAAAAAAGAATCGGGTAATTGCTTGATTCTTTCAGGCATATACAAACCTTTGTCTCCTGCAAGGCCTTTTACAACTGCTTCTTGCAAGGTGGCTTCCTGTGCCTGTTTATTGGTGCTGTAATATTTCATTTTTCGTCTTTTGTCTTGTGTGAATGCGTTAGAAAAGTCTTTAGTGCGCAGGCGTTTCTATCAATTTGCAAAGATAGTTATTTTTTTTGTAATTGGACTAAAAACCTAGCAATCCTTTGGTGACGTTCCACCTGAATAAGACCAACATTTTTGCTTTTGATGGTTCCATGCAAATCAGTTGCTTGGCGGCGATTACTGTAGTTCCAGCCCATTTAATGCCTTCTTGCACTATTCGTTTGATGAATTTACCTGTCGATATGCTTTTGGTTCGTATCCTTTCACTTACTCCGATTCCATGCGACAATTTCTCAAGGTATTCTCGTGTGACTTTGTGCGCTTGTATCTGGTGGTAAAGAATGGCGTTCGGCAAATAGAAGAAACGTACGCCAATGCTTGTCATTTTGTCGAACAAGTCTTTTTCTTCTGCACCGATAAGACTGTTGCCTTTGCGTCCGAGTTCGACATTGAATAAACCAATTCTGTCGAATAGTTCCTTTCGGTACGCGGCATTCCCTCCGCCTGGGAAAGAGTTGGAAGGAAATTCTCTTTCTTTATTTCCGAAATCCAGTTTCCCGGTGATGAGTGCGCGTGTGTAATGCGACATCCATTCGGGTTCTTCTGTCTCATATTGGGGAAGAATGGCACCTCCGGCAGCCTCGATCTTTGGATTCCGTTTGAAAAAGTCAGAGTAGGTGCTGAGATATTGGTTGTTGACCAAAGCGTCATCGTCCACATACACTAAAATGTCACCTTTCGATTCTTGTATGCCCCGGTTTCTGGCATAAGAAAGTCCTTGGTTGGTTTCAACAAAATAGTGTAGTTCGACGTCTTTGAAATCGTCGCAAAAACGATTGACTTCAGCGTGAGTGTTGTCTGCGCAATTGTTGTCAACCAGGATGATTTCGTATTCTTCTTTGGACAACGTGTTTTCTGCCAAACTTTTGAGAAGGTTGTAGATGTATTTCTCTCTGTTGTATGTGCAGATGATGATGGAAAGCATAGATGTCGCTTTTTATGTGATTTTTTGTATCAGTGTTTTTTTTGAATCTGTTTCAGGAATTCCCCCCAAAACATTCAGAAAGGATTTCTTGATGTTTAGGGATAGTAGTTTCTACAAATTCTTTTTGTGGACACTATGATGCAAAGGTAAACAAAAAAGGCGGACTATTGTCCGCCTTCGTGTTATTTCTTAAAATTGTTGGTACAATTAGTAAGTCATTTTTGGTTCAAGTTCCTTCGCCTGAGCGATCATACGTTCGATTTCAGAAACAGCAGGAACACGACCGCAGATGTGCTTTGCTTCGTTTTCTTCTACCATCTTCTTGTGGAGGTTTTCTGCTACACGGTTGCGGAATTCCTTAACGGTGTCAACACCTGCTTTTTCAAGAAGTTCTGCGAACTGACCACCTACGCCGTTGATACGCATGAGGTCTGCGTGGTTTGTCCAAGTAAGAATGAGTTTTTCGCTGATGCCAGTGTCTTCTGCAAGTTTCTTTCTGCCACTTGGTTTGCAGCACATTTCAAGCAATGCTTCTACTGTGTTGATACCAGCTTCTTTGAGCTTTGCTGCGTAAACTTCGCCTACGCCTTCAATTTCGATGATTGGGTATGACATGTTATTGATTTTTGGTTAGTATTTTTTTATTATAAAGGTTTCAAGATAGAGTCAATGCTATAAAAATCCCCCAAAGAAGAGATTCACTTATAGTTTAAATATCTTCTTTATGCGAATATATAAGAAATGTTTCATTGAGACAAATATATTCTGCTTTTTTTTGCTTCCAACTTACATTTTCTTCATTATCACGATTTCATTGCTTGTATTAGTATAGGTGTCGCTTTCTATGGATTCAAGTACGAAACCATTTTTTTGTGCAATGTGTTGCAGTTTCTCTTTACTGGTGAAATGAAGATTTCCTTCGGTTTTGTTGAATTTAAATATTTGAGTGGAGAAAACTTCTGTAAGCCGCGTCACTTTTTGTCCGGATTCGTTGCTGGTATTTCCATCGCGTATGATGATGAACCCTCCAGGCAATAGAGATTGCATACATTTTTCAATTAACTTTTCCTGATTTTCAAACGTCATATAATGCAGCATGTCGAGCATAATGAACACGTCGGCTTTTGGCATGTCGCTGTTTATGGCGTCTGTGCTTTTGAATGAGAGGCGATTTTCTTTACCTTTCCGGCTGAAACAGTTGTTGGCTACAGCAATTTTCTCCGAATCATAATCCAATCCCAGTATTTCTCTTTCGGGAGAAGTGAACATGAGCATGTAGTCGAGGAATCCGTATCCACAACCTATGTCTATTATCTTTGCTTTTCTTGGAACAATGCGGTGAAATAGTTCATAGTATTTCTCCATGGCGGTTTTTACTCTCGTGTACCATTCGGTCACTGGACCTTTATATATGAAATTCTGGCAGAGCAACCACCGTCGGTTGAGATTGCCTGGTACGATATACTTTTCTTGTTCTTTCTTGTATTCTTCCTTGTACCAGTTCGCAATGTTCTTGTTGCGTTCTTTTGTGGTTTCCCCCCACTTTTTATCATCAAATTCTATTTGCGGCAGCAGCACAATTTTTGGCCGTGTGGGGGCACGGAAGAACATATCGCCCTTGGCGATGGCATCGGCATTTCCCATTAAGATGACCGGTTGGATGTTTAGATGCAGTTCGTCTGCCAGTTGGAACGCTCCGCGGTGGAAATGGCGCAGCTCCTGAGAGTCATCGCAACGGTGTCCTTCTGGAAATATCAATGGAGAAAAACCTTCTTCCACTCTTTTTTTAAGCACTTGCGCTATGCTGGCATAGCCTTCGTCCTCGCTGACGAAGCAACTGCCGTAAAGCCAGTTTATCGGGCCTAAAATCGGATTGTGCCAAATGGATTTTTTTACTACCATTACAATTTTGGTGGTGTGGGCAAACATGATCAGCAAGTCGTAGATAGACTGATGATTGGCTATTACCACAGTGGGCTTCCCAAAGTCGTAGTCCGATTGGTTTTCAACGTCATATTTCACGTTGAACACTCTGAGGCTGAGGCGGCTGCCATGGGTTGTAAGCCAGTGAACGATTTCTCGCTTAAAAGATAAGGTGGTTGGCAGTAGCAGAATGATGGGTAGGGAAAGTGCCAACAAGATGGTCAGAATGCCGAAAAACAGGGTGCCAATCAGCGCTCCTACTCGTGTTATTGTCCATGGCGCACGTCCTTTGTCGGTGCGACTTGTGACAAAGATTCTCCACAAAAACGGCTGCACCACAAACGCAATGAGAACAACTGCGACCATGCCTATTACAGAGGTCTGGGCAACCGAAAGCAGGGATGGGTGTTTGGCGAAGAAGAGCGCCCCCATGCCGACTATGGTGGTGAATGCCGAAAATAGAATGGCTGTTTTATGCTCGCTTAACAATTTTCTGCCGCTTCGGTATTCCGACAAAAGCCCATCGGTGACGAAAATGCTGAAATCGTCTCCCGTTCCAAAGATGAATGTCGATATGATGACAGAAACGATGTTGAACTTCAGCCCCAAAACGGCCATGATGCCCAGAATGATGAACCAACTCAATGCCATAGGCATGAAAGAAAGCAGAGCCAATTCAAAGCGACCGTATGATACTAACAAAGCGATGAATACAATAAGGCTCGATACCAGCAGCACGAAGTTGAAATCTTCTGTCGTGGCATCTACAAACATGCTTAAAAAGTGTGGTTTGTCCAGAATCACGACATTTTTCTGCTGGGAAAAAGACAGATAGGTGTCAGTCTTTTGAGCGTTGGTCAGATTGACTTGTGCAATGGCCATAGACAAACCCTGTTCGTTGGTGAGAAAGTCTTGAAGTGCTGGCTCATTGTCGTAATTGATAAGATGGTGTTTGCCTTTGATGCTTGTGAGAAAGTCCGCAAAAATTTCCGGCGTGAATCCGTATTCTGGTCCGTATTTCAGCAGCAGTTGCTCAGTTTTGTCACATTTCTCTTTTGTCCAAAATGAGTTCCAAACGTTAAGCCGCTTTTGTTGTTCTTCTTCAGACAGCAGTAAACATCTGGCGGATGAGAAACTGCAAATGTTTCCATTCTCTTTCAGTCCTTCAAGTTTTTTGGTCATCTCCTGATAACCATTCAGCGCCTCATTGGTGTTTTCTCCAACGGCAATGAAATAGACCGATCTGCTGTCTTTTTGGAATGTGTTGTCGAGCGTTTCTTGCGCTTTTTCAAGGTGGGGAGGATTATAGCCCAAGGCGTTCATGTCGGTACTGAAACCGACTCTTCCGCTAAGATACGCCCCGCCTATGGCTAAAACAAAGATGCAGATTGAAAGCCATGTATGTTTGCTGAAATCGTAGGAGGTGAATGCGTCGATTTTCCGCATTAACCAACTGCTGGAGGCGGATGCTTCTGCCGCGTCGGATTGACGGCTTTGCTCGCCTAACTCCAACAGATGAGGGAGAAAGAACAAACAGAAGATGGTGGCTCCTATTATGGAAAGTGAAGCGAACCATCCAAAATCTTGCAAGACTTCGCTTTTGGTGAATATCAGGCTGAAAAAAGCTCCGATGGTGGTGAAACTTCCAATGGTGAGGGGCTGCCACATGTCGGCAATCAGGTTGTCGATGTTTTTCTCGTGCTCGTGGTGGGTGACCACATGAATAGAGTAACTGAGGAGAACGCCTAAGATGGCAGATCCTGCGCCTATGGCGATAATCGACAGTTCGCTGCGAAATATGGAAAGCATGGCCAATGCAAACAATCCTCCGAAAAGAACAGGCAGCAGAATGAAAAAGATGGCCATTTTATTCTTAAATGTGAGCAGAATGACGCTTGTGATGATGAGGAGGGCAATGCCCATGGTGATCATCATGTCGTTTCTCACTTGTCTGGCGTTATAGACACTCACAACGGGGCCGCCGTATAAACTCAGGCTGATTTGAGCATTGCTCATTTCTTTGCAAAGCCGTTCAATTTCATCCACAAGCGGCGCGTTTTCTGTGGTTTTGTTGGCAGGGTAGCGCGGATGGATGAATAGCAAAAGATCTCCGTTGTCGGTGAAAAGATGCTCGTTTTTTATGTTGTAGTTGCCTTCTTGCCTTAACTCAGCCAACCTTCCCAAAGCCTTGTTGCCGATGCCGAGAGGGTCTTTTAGAATGTAGTCTTTTGTGAAAATGCCTGTTGGCATTGCGAGCGCGTAGGCGTCTTCTTCCAGTTTTCTTGAGATGGCTTCAGGAGTGAGCAGACTGTCGATGCGCGCGTAATCGGCACTGTCGATCATCATCGGCAGGTGGTTGTAGATGAAGTCGGGGAAAGATGCGGCTTGCGCGTTGATTACGTTGCTGGTTATCTGATTGATGTGGGTTCCGCCCATTGCCTCGTTGATGCGGTATGCAAAAGTGTCGGCTGTTTCACACAATAGATCAATGGTCTCGTCTGATAGTTCTCGCTCCTGTTGTCTGCTTTCAGGAGAAACGATGACAATGATTTTGTCTTTGACTTTTAAATGACCGAATACTGCCGATATGTTTTTTGTGTCGGCTGTTTGTGGAACAAAACGCAAGATGTCTTCTTCCAGACTGATGCGGGAAGCCATAAACGCAAAAAGGACGGATAGTGAAACTATCAGTCCGTATAACAACGTTTTATGACGTTGAAAAATATGGTATATGCTTATGAAAAACGTGGCCATAAAAGCTGTTGTGTCTTAGGGCGCTCCTATTCTATTTCGTTTTCATCTTCATCATAGAATCCACTTTCGTTTTCTTCGCTCACTTCAATTCCATCGATTGGAATCTGGCGTTGGAAGGCATCGCTGAGAGATACAATGGTTTCTGTGCTTGAAATGCCTTCAATCGGTTGCAGCTTCTCGTGGATGATGCGCAGAAAGTCTTGATTGTCTTTTGCGTATATTTTGATGAACATAGCAAAACGACCTGTGGTATAATGGCATTCCACAATTTCAGGAATTTTCTCCAATTCTTTAACAACCGACTTGAACATGTTGGCGTCTTTCAGGAAAATGCCCATAAATGCGCAGGTGCTGTAACCGATGGTGGAAGGGTCTATGATAAACTCTGATCCTTTGATGACTCCGAGTTTCTGCAGTTTCTGGATGCGTTGGTGTATGGCTGCTCCCGAAATTCTGCATACGCGTGCCACTTCAAGGAATGGAATACGCGCGTTCGCTGAAATCATCTTGAGGATTTTCGCGTCTATGTGGTCTAATTGATGATGTGCCATAGTGAAAATGTTTTTTTGTGTGTGACAGTTGTTTTTTTGGTGTGTGATAGTATGTTGTATATATTCAATGTTCGGAGAACTGTCTTGTTTTTATGCTTATGAGACAAAAATAATTAATTTTCAAATTATTCTTGTTTGGTATCGTCATTTTTTTTGTTTGTTTTCGCTTTGGTAGTTGTTTTCTTTTTTTGTTTTTTGTTCGTTTTCCTCATCTTCTGCTTTTGTGTCCGATTTGGAAGAAGCAGCGGATGATTTGATGTCATTATCAACATATCGGCTGCGTGCCAGTTCTTCTTTCAAGAAAGGAGCTGTGCTTCCCTGTTTGGCTTCTGCTACTTCTTCAGGCGTGCCGGTGGCCATAACGCGACCTCCACCTCGGCCTCCGTCTGGTCCCATGTCAATAAGGTAGTCTGCGCTCTTGATGACGTCGAGGTTGTGCTCAATGACGATGACGGTGTTGCCTTTGTCCACCAGCCTGTTGAGCACACCCAGCAAAATGCGGATGTCTTCAAAGTGCAGACCGGTTGTGGGCTCGTCGAGGATGTATAGAGTGCGCCCGGTGTCTTTTTTCATCAACTCTGTGGCGAGTTTCACGCGTTGGCTTTCACCTCCTGAAAGGGTGGTGCTGGGCTGTCCGAGTTTGATGTATCCTAAACCGATGTCCTGCAATGTCTTTACTTTCGCGTAGATGGTCGGTACGTTTTCAAAAAACTCCACAGCTTGATTGATGGTGAGATCCAGCACTTCCGAGATGGACTTGCCTTTGAATCTCACTTCCAGTGTTTCTCTGTTGTAGCGTTTGCCATGGCAAATCTCACATGGAACGTAAACGTCTGGCAGGAAATTCATTTCCACGGTTTTGTAGCCGCTTCCACCGCAGGCCTCGCATCTTCCTCCTTTTATGTTGAAGGAGAATCGACCGGCTTTGTAGCCTCGCATTTTTGATTCCGGCAGACCGACAAACAAGGTTCGGATGTCGGAGAATATGCCAGTGTAGGTGGCAGGGTTGGAGCGTGGAGTTCGTCCGATCGGACTTTGATCCACGTTGATCACCTTGTCGATATGCTCTATGCCCTCAATGCTTTCATAAGGCATAGGATCTTTCAGCGATCGGTAGAATTTCTGGCTTAGAATCGGCTGTAGTGTCTCGTTGATGAGGGTGGATTTCCCGCTGCCACTCACGCCGGTCACGCCTATTAGTTTCCCTAATGGGAATGAGACGGTCACGTCTTTGAGGTTGTTGCCGGTGGCACCTTTGAGGGTGATGAATTTGCCATTGCCCGGACGTTTGTTTCTTGGCACTTCGATTTGCAGGTCGCCTTTGAGATAACCGCTCGTCATTGTGTCTTTTTTCAGCATCTCTTTCGGGGTGCCGCTGAATACCACTTCGCCACCATGCCTGCCGGCGCGTGGACCGATATCAACAATATAGTCGCTTTCCAGCATGATGTCGCGGTCGTGTTCCACCACAATTACGGTGTTGCCGATGTCGCGCAGTTCTTTGAGGGAACGGATCAAACGTATATTGTCGCGTTGGTGCAAGCCGATGCTTGGCTCGTCGAGGATATAAAGCACGTTTACCAACTGCGAACCTATTTGGGTGGCCAGACGGATACGTTGGCTTTCTCCTCCGGAAAGCGTCAGAGAGGCGCGGTTGAGGGCAAGGTAGTCCAACCCCACATCGAGCATGAATCCCAATCGGGTGCGTATTTCTTTTAGAATGTCTGCTGCTATTTTCGCCTGACGTTTGTCCATGCGTTTTTCCACGTCTTTCAGCCACTCAGCCAGTTCGCTGAGGTCCATGTTGGCGAGGTCGGCGATGTTTTTACCGTCGATGAAATAGTGTAAGGCTTCTTTGTTGAGTCTTTGTCCGTTGCATTCCGGACAGATGCTTGTTTTGCTGAATTGGGTGGCCCACTTTTGCGCTGTAGCACTGGCGTCGTCGTCCTGTTGCATTTCCATATAGCGCATCACACCATCGAATGTGAGGTGGTAACTGACGGTCCCGAGGGAATCATTTTTTATGCTGATGCGTTCGTCGGTGCCATAAAGGATGACGTTGAGTGCTTCCTCGGATATCTCGCTGATGGGCATCTGAAGGGAAAAACCATATTTGTCGCCCAGCGCTTCCAACTGGGAGAAGAAAAGCGATTTCTTCGCCTTCCCCAGTGGCGCTATGCCTCCTTCGGCAATGCTTAGAGTGGGATTTGGTATGACTTTTTCGCGGTCAACCTCTGTGATATATCCCAAACCTTTGCAATGAGGACAAGCCCCTTTGGGCGAGTTGAATGAGAAATTGTGGGGTGCCGGGTCGCTGTAGGCTATGCCGCTTGTTGGGCACATGAGTTTACGGCTTAAATATCGCACATGAGGCTGATCGTCGTCTTTTGCCTTGGGAATAATCATGAGCGAGTTGTCGCCGTGTCGTAAGGCGGTGTGGACCGATTCGCGCAAACGTTGAGGGTCGCTGCTGTTGACCACCAGTTTGTCCACCACAACTTCTATGTCGTGGTTTTTGTAGCGGTCGAGTTTCATGCCATGAATGATGTCGCGGAGTTCTCCGTCAACGCGCACCTGGATGAACCCTTTTTTGCGTATTTGCTCAAACAGTTCGCGATAATGTCCTTTTCTTGCTTTCACCAGGGGGGCAAGGATATAGACGGCTTGGTTTTCGTAGTCGTTGTGAATAATCTCCAGAATCTGGTCTTCACTGTATTTCACCATGGGTTCGCCGGTGACGTGACTGCGGGCTTCTCCTGCTCTCGCAAAGAGCAGACGGAGGAAGTCGTACACTTCCGTAGTGGTGCCGACGGTCGATCTTGGATTCTTGTTGGTCGTTTTCTGCTCGATGGAGATGACTGGACTCAGACCGCTTATTTTATCGACATCAGGACGTTCCATGTTGCCGAGGAAATTGCGCGCGTATGCGGAAAACGTCTCAATGTAGCGTCGCTGGCCTTCGGCGAAGATGGTGTCGAATGCCAAAGAAGACTTTCCGCTTCCACTTAATCCGGTGATGACGGTGAGCTTGTTGCGCGGAATACTTACATCAATGTTTTTCAGATTGTGCACTCTCGCGCCGAAAACCTCAATGTGGTCGGTCTCCACAAAGTCGGCGTCTTCCATTTCGTGTAGTTCTATGTCTTTATCCTTTGCCATAGTGCAAAGATACTGAAAAAATGAATAATACAATCTGTTTTTGACGCTGACGGCCATCTTTTTGCCAAACGGTGGTTTGGGGGATATCAGCAATTATGCTCCACGCCCCATTCTTTCAGCAGATTTTCCATCAACTCCATCATGCGTAGTGTTTCTGCGTGTGGCATTTCCTTGCATTCGCTCTCTCCCTTTTCTGCGTGGTTGATGGCGGAAATAAGTTCATATTCATAGTTCTCACCTTCCGTCTGGGGAAAAGTTTTTTCCGATAAGATATGATTGTCGTTGTCGAGTGCAACCACTTTCTCCGGATTGTTGATGTTTTGCACGAAGATGCGTCCTTTGTCGCCAAAGATGTTGCCGTTTCTGTCTGTTGCGGCCATCATGGTTGAGTGCAGAGTGGCCAATGCTCCGTTTTCAAACTCCAGAGTGATGCTTTCACTGGCATCCACTTTGGTGGTGGTGAGGGTGGCGTGACTGCTGATTCTCCTGATTTTTTCTTCCATGCACATGATGGAGAATGTGAGGGGGTATATGCCAACGTCAAGGAGTGCTCCGCCTGCCAGTTCTGGTTTGAACAGGCGTTCTTTAGTGGACATGGGATAACCTACGTTTCCGCTGATTGCCTGTACTTTGCCAATCGTTCCGCTGGTGATGATGCTGCGGATGTATTGTCGGCTCGGCATGTAGCGGGTCCACATGGCTTCGGCGAGCAAAAGTCCTTTCTTTTCTGCCAATTCGACCAGTTCCTTCGCTTGCCATAGGTGTGCGCAGAAGGCTTTCTCCACCAATGCGTGTTTACCGTGTTCCAGCACTAGTCTGGTGTGTGCGTAGTGGTGGCTGTGTGGGGTGGCTATATATATCAAATCGACTTGTGGGTCGTTGGCCAGTTCTTCGTAACTTCCGTATGCTTTTTCAAATCCGAAATCGTTTGCGAATTCTTGTGCTTTCTCCAAATTGCGTGAAGCTACTGCATAGGCTTCTGCTTTGGGGGTGATGGCGATGGCTTTTGCCATTTTCTGAGCGATCCATCCTGCGCCTAAAATTGCGATTTTCATGTGTGTAATGTGATATTATGTGTTGTAACTCAGAAATAAATTGAAACGTTAATTGACATTAATAATTCGTTAATTCGGGAAAAAGATCAACTTAGAATAATACGGACATTAACGTTTATTTTTTTGAACGTTAATTGCCGTTAATCGTTCGTTAATAATAGATTAATGTAAAATTTTCGGATATTAACGTTCCCTTTTTTTAGATTTTTTCGATTTGGCAGGTGTGCACCTTCGTGTCTTTGTCGTAGTTGATGCCGACGAAGAGGACATCACCATTGTATTGGCTGAGTGCCTGGCAGTAGTTCTTTTCTTTGATCTGTTTGATGGCGCTTTCCGCTGTTTTGTTGCATTTCAACTCGATCACCAATGCCGGGATGTTTGGCAGATATGGAATCAAGACCAAGTCGGCATAGCCCTTGCCGGTAGGGAGTTCTTTGATTAACGTGTAGCGGGTGTTGGCGTAGAAATACGCCAGACAGATGGCGCTTTGGAAACAGTGCTCGTCGTTGTAGGTGAGCGGATTGGTGACCTCGGTGTGGGCGGCTTCGAGGGAGGCTGCTACAGCATCGGCATCACCGTTGACGGTGGCGTCGAGTAGTTTCTTGGAGGCGTTGACGATAGCCATCAGTTTTTTATAGTCGGGACTGAGTTTGACAGAGAGAATCCACTGTTTTCGCACCTCCTCGTTCGGTATCTTGCAGGTCATATCCTTTCTGTTGTAAGAGAGATATCCCAAGTGGATGAGGTAGGTGAACACATCGTCTTTCGACCTGAAACTGTCCATCGTATTTAAAAAGCCATGCACATCCACCTCCACAGAACTGCCCGAAATCATGCTGACTACATCCTCTTTTATGCCTTCAAAATCCATCAGGATATAATCTTGAAGCGCCTCGAATGAACCAGTTGAAGACCAGTAGCAATCTATATTGTTGCGCATAATCGACGAGACCACCGACTTCGGGTTGAACAGGCTGACCTCATCGTTGAGTTTATAACCGTCGTACCAACGCTCAAATTCATCAAAGTCGCGACCATACTGTGCGCAAAGGTCTTGCGTTTCCTCTTTGGTGAAACCAATATAGGGGGCAAACACACCAGCTTCAATCATCGTGTATTCATCAAACTCGTTGAGTTTGGACTGGACTTTGTCCCTCACAATCGGCATGATGCCGGTGATATATGCCAAGGCAATGGCAGGGCGTAGTGTAGTGTTTTTGAACAAACCGTTCAAAAAACTCAGATAACTCTGAAAGAGTGGTGCAGGAACCTGCTCGCGCACCAAGACGTCGTATTCGTCGATAATGATGACGAATTTCTCGCCGGTTTTACTATAAACTCTTGAAATTAAGTTGTCTAAAGTGTCATCTTCATTAAACGGACAATCTGGGTATTGCTCAATAAACTCTTCTCTCAAAGTTGAGTGTATTTTTGAGAATAAGGATGCAACATCATTCCTCTGAATGGCATTCTGGTACCACCCATTCATGTCCAACTTAATCACATTGAGTTTGTTGAGATACCAGTCATAGTCTGCTACCTGCCCGATCTTCATCTTTGAGAAAATCTCGCGGGTGTCGCAGCCTTTTGAGTAGTAGGCGGAAAGGAGGTTGCCCACCATGCTCTTACCGAAACGGCGTGGGCGGGACATGCAGACAAAATTTGATTGTCCGCAAACTAATTTGTTTGTTTCTGTAATAATGAGGGTTTTGTCAACATGAATTTGACTATTCAACCCCATTTGAAACGCATCTGCGTTAGGATTCAGATATAAGCCCATTTCTACTCGTTTTCTGCAAAAGTAAACAGAATATTTTACTTGGAACGTTAATTGACATTAATAATACGTTAATTCAAAATAATTCATGAAAAAATGGGAATTTTATACAAGTCTGCATTAGCGATTTTTTTGCCAACGAATTTATACTAATTTTTACAAAGCACTGGACAGAATTAATTTGCATATTTCGTGAAAATCCGTTGGTGAAAACAAAAGCGCCAATTCAATATAGACGCCAAATTTTATTGATATTCAGCATAAAAAAACGGGAAGCGAAGAGCTTCCCGTTTGAAATTTTGCATAATGTTATTAATATTT
>JAGHUM010000061.1 GCA_018064855.1 Candidatus Physcocola equi | reverse complement strand
TTTTTTGTTTTCTGGGAGGTGTCCCTCCTGCCTGTTTCCGGGGATGCGAGCCCTTATTGCTTGGATGGGTCTGGAGTGGGTTGCACCAACGAAGGCCTGGTGTATGGCTTCAGATTCGCATCGGTGATCCATTTACCGTTTTTCTGGCTGTAGTGCTCGATGTCGTACTCATATTTCTTGTGGGTCAGGTAGTTGCAACTGTTCCCCGAACCATATTCGGCACTTCCGCCCCAGGTGCAGATGCTTTTGCTCTCCGAACCAATGCAGTAGAGGTCTCCGTTTTGGAAGCGGAAAAGCCAGGTGTCGGTGCTGTTTGTATGGCATCCTACAGCAAATTGCCAATTTTCCTTGTAACTGATAAGTCCTTTTGAGGTGATCTCCACCGAAAAACTCGAACGATACGAATGAATATTGTCGCCATTGAAACTGCTTTCGCCTTCATCCATTTCCGTGCAGCCGGCCCCTTCACGGTAAACTGCGAACAAGCGGTATTCGTTGGCAGGCATCCCTAAATAGACCGCAGTAAAAGTGGAGTCGCAGTAAGTCTTGCCCGACGAAAGTACAACCACCATGTCTTCAATACCGTCTTTGTTTATGTCGCCTTTCGATTCCGACTCAAGAATATAGCCTTGGGGCACCATGTCCGTTGCGGATGCTCCTGTTTTTACGAACGAAACCGATGTGCCGGCAGTGGCTGCGCCGCACAAACCGAGCAAAGAGCCCAACAGGATTCTTTTGCAGACTTTTGCGCAATGAAAAGTAGATAAGAATTTATTAAACATACGATTAAGGATGATTTTGGTATGGTTGGCAATGATTTGAAATAATTTGTTCCGCAAAAATACGAAAATAATTGTGTCTATATATAAGTAAGCGCTTGCAATGTACTTGCTCATCTCGTATATAGACGCCTGTTTTGCGCGATTTGGCAAAATAGCGTTGTCAAACTTTCCAAGTGCAAAGAATCTATTCATCCTACTTTGGTCACCACGTATGGCTTGACCAGTAACATGTATAGCCATCATATACAAAGCACCATTACGATGGACGACTTGTTTGAATGAAAAACATGATGATGAAAATTTGGTATTTAGTTGAAAAATGAGAAAATTGTAATTAAATTTACATTTCATTTAGTATTTGTTTAGTGCATCATCAATGCTATATGATAGCAATTCCCATATAGAAAATGCAGAGGAAGTGGAGAAGTTTTTCCGTCATTTGTCGTCGGAACGAAATCTGAGTTTCCATCCCGATGATATGTTTGAAAGTTATGTCAGCTGCGAAGGTGGTAAAACGTTTTCTCTTGAAGAGTGCGCTGTTTACAACCGACTTATGGACGAGTGCTTTGCTGTATGTGAAAAAGAAAGCAAAGATATTTATGGGATTTGGCTGGATGTGGTGTTGTGATAGAGAAATGGTGGTAAGAAAAGTTACCCTTGATTCAATTTTTGGTAATGTGAGTTTGCAAAAACAAAATTATGAAATAAGATAAAAGTCGGAATTGTACAATATATTTCTATGACACAAAAAGGTTTTGAGGATTATGTTTTTGCTGTTTATAACAGTAAAAATGGCACAGCGAAGAGCTATATAACAGCAATTCGTATTATTGACCAAATGTTTGAATATTGTGATGTTTTCGGCTTAAATGGTCAGTCAATTCTCACGATAGAGGATCCTTTTCTGATAACTCGAATTGTCAATTTCGTGTGTTCTCAGCAAAGTTTGTTCATAAAAGGTGAGGATTCGATTTTTCGGAATATAGCACCAAATCAAGTAAGCTATCCAGGAAAACGTTTCTGCTCGGCTGCAGTGAAACAGCTTATGAACTATTATAGACAAGATGTTGAGGAAAAGAAAGCAGATACAATTGTTCGAAATCTTTCAGCGGGTGCAAAGGTGTCAGATGAACTGTGTCAATTTTTTAAGATTAATAAGGAAGGAAAGGATGTTGAGGTTAAAAAGAGGGAAAGGCTTGGACAAAACTATTTCCGTAGGATGGTGTTGTTGAATTATGATAATAAATGTTGTATTACAGGTATCAATGTCCCTCAATTGCTTATAGCCAGCCATATTGTTGCATGGGCGGATGATAAAAGTAATAGAATGAATCCAGAAAATGGTCTTTGCCTGAGTGCCACATATGATGCAGCTTTTGATAAGCATCTCATAACTTTTGACGAAAACTATCGAATGGTTGTTAGTAGAGATATAAAAGATTATTTTTCAAACGAGGTGGTAAAAGAATATTTTGGCAATTTTGAAGGGAAGAAGATTAAGCTTCCTATACGTTTTATGCCAAGTCAAAAATTGCTGTCCAAGCATAGAGATTTGTTCGTAGGATAAGGACTATAGAAAAAAGGATATGAATTTAATAGAAGGAACATACGAAAATTTGATAACAGATGAACTGAATCAAAACATGTTGGAGGCGACTGCGTTTGGGTTGGTATGTAAAAAAGATGATATTGATGAGGCGGAATCTCCTATCATGCTGACAGATCACCTTAGTCGTATTATACGAAATCGTCTTTCTAATGAAGATTTATCAGCAGAGGAACGAGTGGCGTTTGTTAATAGGTTGATTGAATTTCTTGGTGAAGATGACGAAGAGAAAATTGTTGATGATAAAAAGAAATTGTCTGCAGTGTTGTCCAAACAAGAAGATGTGCGATTGACGTCCACCAATGGAACTTTACTTCGTCCTTTAAGCGGGTTTAGAAGCAGTAATCTGTTTACAGGAGGACAAAGCCCTATATCGTTGAGTAGTGAGATAGAACGTGATATTGAGAGTGCTGATAATATCTGCATGATTGTATCTTTTCTGAAGTTGTCGGGTGTGAATCTTATTTATGAACATCTTAAGCGTTTTTGTGAACAGGAAGGACACAAGTTGCGAATTATAACAACAACTTATTGCGGAGTGACAGATGCTAAGGCTGTAGAACGATTGGCAGGTCTTCCAAATACGGAAATCCGTATCTCATATAATACGGAGATAGAACGTTTGCATGCTAAATCCTACATTTTTGAACGAAATTCAGGATTTAGTACAGCTTACATTGGTTCAAGTAATCTTTCGAAATCAGCTCAGACAGATGGCTTGGAGTGGAATATTCGTGTTACTAACGTTGAAAACCCCCATATCATTAATGCTGCACTTGCGACTTTTGACATTTATTGGAATAGCCATAATTTTGAAGATTTCCGAGTTGGAGGAGTAGAAAAACTCTACAGCGAACTTCTGAAAATAAGAGAACCGAAATTGGCTACAGACGTTCTGTGTAAGTACACGATACTTCCTCATCAGAAACAGATTCTTGATAAACTTGCTGTGATTCGTGAAGCTGGTGTGTATCGGAACCTAATCGTTGCTGCCACAGGGACAGGTAAAACAGTTATTTCGGCATTTGATTACAAAGTCTTTACAGAGAAAACTGATGGTAAGCATAGATTGTTGTTTGTGGCTCATCGTCAGGAAATATTAAAGCAGTCAAGAAAGACATATCGAAGCGTGTTGCAAGACGCAAATTTCGGAGATGTTTGGGTGGGAGATTCACGTCCAGTAAATGGAATTGATCATTTGTTCGTTTCCGTTCAAACATTTAATTCTAAATTTGATTCAATCTTTCGTGATTTGCCTGATGATTTTTATGACTACATTGTGATAGACGAGGCTCATCACCTTGTGGCGGATAGTTATCGCAGGATTCTTGATAAATTTGCTCCTCGTTTGTTGGTTGGCTTAACCGCAACCCCTGAACGAATGGATGGCGAAAGCCTACTTCCTGATTTCAATAATCAAATTAGTGCTGAAATCCGATTGCCTAAAGCTCTTGATGAAGGATTGTTGACACCTTTCCAATATCTCTGTATCAGTGATGATACTGACCTCACAGACGATGAATTGATGCAAGGAGATCGATATGTGGCAACCAGATTAACAGAAAGACTGTGTAATCGAGAACGTGTTGGACTAATAGTTAAAAGCTTACAGTATTATTTGGCAGACGAAACAAAGTGCTGTGCTTTAGGTTTTTGCGCGACGAAGAAACATGCTCAATATATGGCTGAAGAGTTCTGTCAGCTTGGGTTGAAAGCAGCATACTTGACATCAGATAATGATGAAGAAAGAAATAAACTGAACAAAGAATTGGCTAATGGAGAGATCAACTATCTTTTTGTTGTGGATATATTCAACGAAGGTGTTGACATTCCTGCGGTTGATACAGTAATGTTCCTGCGACCTACTGAATCGTTGACTATCTTCCTTCAGCAATTGGGAAGAGGTCTTCGTTTGTATCCTGGGAAACAACAACTTGTGGTTTTTGATTTCGTGGCACAGGTTAACCAGAAGTATGATTTTTCTAGCCGTTTCCGTAGTCTCTTGACGAGACCTGATAAAAGTGTTGTAGATCAGGTGAAAAATGGCTTTACTTTTCTTCCTCATGGCTGTACGATTCATATGGAGGAGAAGGCTCAGGAATATGTGTTGCAGAATATCAAAGCTGCAATCTACAATAGAGCTCGCCTAGTTAAAGAATTACGAGCTTACACTCATATTCCTAAACTCGGAGAATTTGTAGCCAACAATGGTCAGGATATACGATTAATCTATAAAGGTGGAAGTTGTTGGTCTAGCTTAAAACAGGAAGCGGGTATGTGTCAGTATGTGGAGGATGAAAATACCAAACGTTTCACAAAAGGTATTGGAAACCTTGTACATGTGAATAGTGTCTCGTATCTCAATTATGTTCGAAAGGTTATGAATGCTAATGGGAAATATGATTACAATGATGATATGGAACAAACGTATGCAGTGATGCTCTATTATAGCCTTTTTGGAGATAAGATAAGTAAAGTAGGCGTTGATAATATACAAGAGGCGCTATGTCGTCTGGCTGATTATCCCATTTTCGTCTCAGAAATTTTAGAACTTACAGAGTATCTAATTTCTAATCTGGAAACAAAAACCTTTTCGGTAGGAGAAGGAATGCCCATGTGCCTTGAACAATATGGGTGTTATACCCGTGAAGAGGTGTTTACCATTTTCGGCAGGCAGACAGCAGAAAAGAAAATGCAAGGATCGGTTGCAGGTGTGTTTAATATAGAAGAACTGAATACTGAGCTTTTTTTCGTTACGTTAAATAAGTCAGACAAGGATTTCTCGGCTGAAACTATGTATAACGATTACGTTGTAAGCGAATATGAGTTTCGCTGGGAATCTCAGAATACCGATTCGCATCAGGGAAAAGGCAGTCGTTTTATTGAACAAAAAAAGAATGGAAAGAAATTCCTTCTTTTCGTACGAGAAAATAAGAAAGATGGTTACGGGAATACCTGCCCATTTATTTGTTTTGGTCTTGTTGACTATATTCGTTCAAAAGGGGATAAACCAATGAAAATTAACTGGCAGATGCATCAACCAATTCTACCAAATTTTTTAAGTGCAGTATAAGTATCACCGTAATATATGCAATCAAAGAAACATCACCTTGTCGTAGCCGCCGTTATCCTGCATGAAGGCGAAATCCTTTGCATGCAACGTGGACGGACGAAATTTGATTACACTAGTTTTAAGTGGGAGTTCCCTGGAGGCAAAATTGAACAGGGGGAGACTCCAGAAGCCGCTCTCCGACGCGAAATCAGGGAGGAAATGGATATGGAAATTTCTGTGGATCGTCACCTTGTCACAGTCGATCATGAATACCCTGATTTCCGTATCACGATGTCCGCCTACTTCTGCACACCGATAAATGGTCGTTCCTTTACCATGAATGAACATCAAGCTTCACGCTGGCTGCAACCATTGGATTTGAAATCCCTTGACTGGGCTGCCGCCGACGTGCCAATTGTAGCAAAATTAATAGAGAGAAAGTCAGAAAAAGCGTAATCATACAACAAAGTTATTTTAAAAATGCATGTTTCATGGCATTAAGTGATTGTATTAAAGAAAAAATCGTACCTTTGCGTTCAAAGAACGACAAACCCAGAATAATGCTATAGTCAATTATGTCGAAACGTGAGTCTAATATATTAAAATTCACCATTGCAATTGTTTCTGAATTTGCAAGATTTTATGGCATAACCCAGAAGCAGGCTTACAACTATCTTGTCCGCTTCAAAGGTATGTCACATTTGAATGAGTTCTACAATGTCCTTCACACTCAGACTTTTGAAGACAACGTAGAGATACTTGCTGAAATATGTCACAATAACGGAGGACAATTGAAATGAGGTTATATCATGGTTCTGATATCTTGATAGACAAGATAGACTTTGAAAAATCAAAGCCATTTAAAGATTTTGGCAAGGGATTCTACCTTTCCGCTGAATATGATCAGGCTATGGATATGGCAAAGCAACGTATAAGGCAAAAAAAAGGCATCGGTACACCAATTGTTACAACTTTCGAGTTCGATGAATCTGTCATGAAAGGGAATGATTTAAAAGTGAAGATATGGGAAGACTACAGTGTTGACTGGGTGAAGTTCATTATTCGAAATCGAGACAGAAAGCAACCTTTCCCTTGGCATGATTTTGATATAGTGTATGGACCGATAGCTGATGATGGAGTGTCATTTCAGTTGCGGCGATATGAGGCTGGCTATCTTAGTATTGAACAATTGGTTGAAGAATTGAAATACGCTGAAGGAATCACCTTTCAGTACTATTTTGCAAATGAAAAAGCAATAGCAAAACTTACTAGAATATGCGATTGAAACCAGAACAAATAAACATTTTGCAGGAAGAATTGTGTGCAGAACTTGTGGGGATTCTGATGGATGAATGGCATTACTCTTTGCAAGAATCTCTTAGTGTGCTGTATAACTCAGATACTTTCGCTCTCATTCAAGATGTGGACACAGGTCTTTATTACCAAAGTACAGGTTATGTATATACTTTTCTTGATGAAGAGTTGAAAACCGGTAAAGTGGCATAAGTTGTCACCTCTCACAATCTTTAGGACCCACAATGCTATAAAAACAAAACGAACCCGGCTAATAAGCTGGATTCGTTTGTTTCTATTTGGAGAATCTTATGATTCGTCAGTTCTTATTCCCATTTGCTGTTCCCGTTGCACACCTCGCGCCACTGGCCGATTTTTTCTCCCGAAATGCTGAATATGTTAATTCCGCTAATCGGGGTGAACTTCATGTGGTCGTAGTCGCCTTTGATGGATTCTTCGCTGAACTGGCCTTTGGTACTTGTCGCCATTTCCTTCCCATCGATGGCCTGACTGGTGAGAACATAACTGAATGTTTTCTTCCCAACCTCAGAGTTTTTGCCTTCGACAGCCGAAATATAACCATGATATACGGCTTTTTCTTCAAAATCCGGACCGTATTCAACATAGGTGAGACTGCCATCGTACTCGCAGAAAAGATTGCAGTATTTGCTGTCGTTTGGTTGCTCCATACTCTTGTGGTAAGATGAAAGATTGACCATAGGATACACAAAATCATCGTCTTTCACAATCTTCCCGTCTTGCATTTCGGCTACCACATATTCGAAATCTTCGGTCACTTCCTTCATTTCTTTTACAGGCTTGTCGGAAATAAGACTTCCTGCCCAGAAATTCCATTTTGTCAGCATTTTATCTAATGAATACATCTGCACCTTACCGTCCTGCAACTGACAATACAGATTAGGACTCATTGGGTTGCCTGCCACACATACGCCTGTCACTTTGCCCGACAATCCTTTTATTTCCTCTTCTTTGAAAGGTGCGTCGTAGGGATATTTTACGCAGAGCACATTGGTTAATATATCCATGACTTTATTCCAATCGCTGAAGACGACTTTCACACCGCCTGTTGGCGTTACCTTGACATCAAATCCGCTCTCCATAGCAATGGAAGTCTTCCAGCATCCGTTTTGCTGGTTTGTCTCTGCGGCTGCAGAAGGATTTTCTGCGGTAGCATCTATATTTGCTGATGAATGGGTGTCTTTGGAAGGTGCTGTGTTTTCACTGCTTTTACCTGCACATCCAATCAAGAGGCTTGCTGAAAGCAGGGAGCCAATAAAAAGGGCTTTTTTCATAAACTTGTAATTATTCAGTATTTGTTTTGTTCTTATTTTCTCTCGTTTGTTTTATCGGGGGCGGCTTTCATCGCTGCGAATGGGTCGCTGGTCTTATACATCGCTCGAAGTTTTGGTTTCTCGATTTTGCCAGTAGGATTGCGTGGTATCTTTGCGAAGATAATCTTGCGCGGACGCTTGTATTTTGGCAACTTCATGCAGAAACCGTTAACTTGCTCTTCGGTCAGTGTCATGCCTTCCTTGACTTCGATGACTGCACAGGTGATTTCTCCCAATCGCTCGTCGCCTAATCCTATGACAGCCACGTCTAAAATCTCGTTCATCTGTCGGAGGTAGTCTTCAATTTGAACAGGGTAGATGTTTTCCCCGCCGGTTATGATGACGTCTTTCTTGCGATCGACCAGGAAATAGAAACCGTCTTCATCCTGCATCGCCATGTCGCCGGTGTAGAGCCATCCTTCGTTGTCCATCACCTCTTTGGTGGCTTCCTCGTTTTTGTAGTAACAAGTCATCACGCCCGGACCCTTGACTGCCAGTTCGCCGACTTCGCCTTTTTTCACATCTTTTCGGTTCTCATCTACGATTCGCAACTTCCATCCGTAGCCGGCTATGCCGATGGCTCCAATCTTGTGCTCGTTTTCCACACCCAGATGCACACAGCCCGGACCAATGCTTTCTGAAAGTCCGTAGTTGGTGTCGTATTGGTGTCTTGGAAAATATCTCTTCCAGTCTTGGATCAGTTTTCGTGGAACTGGTTGGGCACCGATGTGCATCAGTCGCCATTGCTCCAATCTGTAGTCTTCGATTTTGACAGCACCGCGGTCGAGCAGATCCACAATGTCTTGCGCCCATGGCACAAGCAACCAAACAATGGTGCATTTCTCATTGGACACAGCACCGAGAACCGTCTCTGGCTTGGTGCCGCGCAGCAACACGGCTTTGCCGCCGGAAATCAGCGAACCGAACCAGTGCATCTTTGCGCCGGTGTGGTAGAGTGGCGGTATGCAGAGAAAAACATCATCTTTCGTCTGACCATGGTGCTTTTGCTCCACTGCGGCGGCATGCATGAGCGAACGGTGTTTGTGCAGAATCGCCTTTGGAAAACCTGTGGTGCCGCTGCTGAAATAGATGGCTCCATCGTCTTCGTCGGTCAATGGTATGTTCACGTTTTCGCTGCCGCAATTGATGGTGAGGTGGTAATAACTTTCGGCAAACGCCGGACATCCGCTCTCGCCCACATAGAGAAGCAGACGGTGTCGCATCAGTTTGTCTGCGATTTCTTCGATGCGGCCAATAAACTCCGGACCGAACACCAATACGCTGATGTCTGCCAGACCTACACAATAGTCGATTTCGTCGCTTGAATAGCGGAAGTTGAGCGGAACAGCTAATGCGCCGGTTTTCAGAATGCCGAAATAGATGGGCAGCCATTCCAGACAGTTCATCATCAGAATGCCTACTTTGTCACCACGGCGCACACCCCGTTGCAGCAGCATATTGGCGAACCGGTTGGCTTTCTCGTTGAATACTTTCCAGGTGATTTCTCTGCGGTAGGGCGTAAAAGGCTCTGGCTGGGAAGGGTCAAATTCTTTCCAAGTCGCTCTCAATGTGTCTTTCATTTCGGGGTTGAGTTCCACTAAGGCAACATCGTTTCCCCATTCTTTGGCATTGCGCTCCAGGTAGTTAGTTATAGGCATTTTTGTGTTTTTCTCGTTTTTTTTTGTTGAAAGGTATCTTAATACAAAGATATGTTTTTTCCTTGTAAAAGGCGCAACAACACTTCTCACAAATGCAAAAAAAACATCCTCGCCATTCACTTGAATAGCGAGGATGCTTTTATATGGTAAACCTCTTAGATGAGGTAGTTTTCACTGATTGAGAGGTCTTCGTAGATACGACGGATTGTGTCGGCGAAGAGTTCTGCTACAGAGATGACGTGAGCCTTGCTGCAGTTTTTGTGGAAAGGAATAGAGTTGGTGAAGAAGATTTCCTTCAAGCTTGAATCTTCCACGCGCTGGCTTGCAGGGTCGCTCATGACTGGATGGGTAACGATGGCGCGAACGGAAGCCGCACCTGCGTTGGTCATAAGGTCGGCTGCTTTAGTAAGTGTGCCGGCTGTATCTACCATGTCGTCGAGGATGATGACGTTGCGGCCTTTCACATCACCGATGACAGTCATTTCGCTTACTACGTTTGCTTTTTCGCGGCTCTTGTGGCAAAGCACCATTGGACAGCCGAGGTATTTAGCGTAAGAGTTTGCACGTTTTGAACCACCTACGTCAGGAGATGCTACTGTGAGGTTCTCCAACTTGAGGTTGTTTTGGATGTATGGGAGGAACACTGTAGAAGAGTAGAGGTGGTCAACTGGAACGTTGAAGAAACCCTGAATTTGGTCGGCGTGAAGGTCCATTGTGATGAGACGATCGATACCGGCTGTGCTGAGCATGTCTGCAACGAGTTTTGCACCAATAGCAACACGCGGTTTGTCTTTTCTATCCTGACGTGCCCAACCGAAATAAGGGATAACAGCGAAAATCTTATATGCTGATGCGCGCTTTGCGGCGTCGATCATAAGCAAAAGCTCCATAAGATTGTCGGCTGTTGGGAAGGTCGATTGCACTAAGAAAACATAACAACCGCGGATGGATTCTTCGTATGTAACTCCGAATTCGCCATCTGCAAATTTTTGTACTTTCAGCTTGCCGAGTTCGCAACCAAGGTGGCTGCAGATTTCTTCAGCGAGATACTTTGTTGCGGTACCCGAGAATACCTTGAAAGGACGATTTGTCATTTTTGCTGTATGTGAATTATTTTCTGTGCAAAATTAAGTCTTTTTGTCTTTATACGAAAACCTTTTTTGACTTAATTGTGCTTTACTTTGCGTTTTTGTTGATGAACGGGAGCATCACCGAACAAAGGAATCCGACTACGCAGTTGACCACGATTTCCACCAAATGCGCCAGGATGGCAAACGTGCCCGCGCAGGTGGCGCTGATTCCGTAGATGGCCAATGCCTGTATCGTCATGAATTCATACGTTCCTATGCCTCCTTGAACCGGCACTACCATGCCCAGTGCGCCGAATACATAGGTCGTGAGACCGGCTCTCATGTCGAGCCCCGATGTGAAATCGAACATCCAGAAACTGAAATAGAGCATGAGGTAGTAGATGAAGAATATCAGCAGGGAATAGATGATGAACAAGGGTTTGTTGCTGACCTTCGTAAACGATTTAAGTCCGTTCCATACGCCTTTGCCCATTTCTTTCACTTTACCCATGATTTTAAGATGCATGATTTTTGCGCGGAAGAAATAAAACAGCAGCAAGCATGCTGCAACGCATATCCATAGAATGGGGCTGCTCAGAAATGCAAGAAGGTGCTGGCCAAAGGTGATGCCCTCAAGTGCGCTTCGAAACACATCGTATTCGCAAACCAACGTTAATGCCACAATGAGGAATGTGACAATCAGGTCGAAAGCGCGTTCTGTTATCACTGTGCCGATCAATTCTGAAAAACCGATGCCTTCGTATTTTTTGAGCACTCCGCAACGGGCAAACTCACCTGCGCGTGGCAAGAGGTGGTTAATAAAATAGCCGTACATGACTGCGCAGAAGGTGTTTCTCAGTTTGGGCTCTTTCGCTATGGGGGCAATGAGCATATTCCAGCGAAGCGCTCTCACCAGACTGCTGAACAGACTTAGCACCACTGGAATGATGATATATTCCCATCGCGCGGTCTTGATGAGTGTTTGCATCTCCTCCATGTCTAAATGGTTATATACCAAGTAGAATATGAGTATTCCTAATGCTAAAGAGAGGAGCGTCTGAATGATGTCTTTCAGTGTGACTTTCATTGTCTTTTCTCGTATTTCCTTTTCTTCTGCAAAGATAAGCATATAAACGCAAAAAAGGAGAAAACCGATTGGTTTTCTCCTTTTTATTGCTTAGAGGATTAGCCTTTAGATGCCGAACGACCAGCTGAGGATCATTTCGTAGATTGGGCTGATCAATCCCATGAATACAAATGCTGCAGTACAGATGGTCAAGCCGATCAAAGTCATCTTGTCGCTCTTGAATGCAGGAATTGGATTCTCGCTGTGGTTGATATACATGGCTTTTACCACATACAAGTAGTAGCAGAGGGAGATGATGGTGTTGGCCAATGCCAAGAATACCAACAGATACTCGCCTGTCTGCGCTGCGCTGGCGAAGATGAAGATCTTGCTGAAGCATCCTGCAAACGGAGGAATACCACCGAGAGAGAACATGGCAAGCGTCATCACGAACGCCATCTTAGGGTTGGTCTTGTAGAGGTCGTTGTAGTCGTTCATGCCTACTTTGCCGGTCTTGTTTTCAATGTTGCAGATAACACCGAACGCAGCCAAGTTGGTGAAGAGGTAAACGAGCAAGTAGTAGATCATCGAACCCATACCTGCTGCAGTTCCGCTCATCAAGCCGAGCATGACGTATCCGGCCTGTGAGATAGAAGAGAATGCAAGGAAACGCTTCAAGTTCTTCTGACGAAGAGCGAAGATGTTGCCAACGGTGATGGTGACGATGATAACCCACCAAAGAATCTTATTCCATGCCAATGTGCTTGGCTCAACACCTGAGAAGCTGAAGGTCTTCCAAAGGATGACCATGAATGAGAATGCTGCCGCACCTTTCGACATAACTGAAAGGTATGCGGTAACTGGTGTTGGTGCACCCTGGTAAGTGTCGGCTGTCCACAAGTGGAATGGAACGAGGGAAATCTTAAACATGACACCAGCCATGAAGAAGACCATCGCCATTACCTGATAGTTGCTGCTTGTGAAGTTTTTCACTACGTCTGAGAAGTAGAGCGAACCACCACAGCTACCGTAGATCATGGAAATACCATAGAGCATCACTGCTGATGAAACACCTGCTGTGAGGATGTATTTCGCAGCGGCTTCAGCGCTTTCTTCACGTTTCTTGTTGAGGGCTACCAATGCTGCCATCGGAATTGAAGCGGTTTCAAGACCGATGTAGAACAAAAGGAAGTTGCCCGAAGAAATCATGAGGAACATACCGAAGAGGGTAGAGAGCATCAATGTGTAGAACTCACCGATGCGGTTCACGTTTTCTTTCTTGTTCCATTCGTAAGCGAAGAGGAATGTGATGAAGGTACCTACATTGAGCATGTTTTTCACAAAGAAGTGAATCTTAGATGTCTGATACATGCCTGCAAATGCCTGCGCACCTGCTGTCTCTGTGGCGCCTGTCAGTTCATTACCTGCCAAGATGCAGTATGCTGTGTGGATTGCGAATACTGCCAAAGCGAATGGTTGGAAATACTTTTTTGACTTTTCGCCGAGGAAGAGGTCGGCTACTAGCATTAGAATCAATGCGACCGCCAGTGAAATTTCTGGCTGCATCACGAAAAACTGATTGTAATTCATTTGTATTTCCTATCAATTAAGATGTTTTACAATTTCGTCCAAGCTGTCGCTGATCATATCGCGAACCCATCCAGGGAAGATACCGATGATGGCGATGGAGATGATCAAACCGAAGGCTGCTACTTTTTCCCACCATGTTGCATCGGTCAATTCTCTATGATGTTCGTTCTGAACAGGACCATACAACATCTTGCCGACAACGCGGAGGATATAGACAGCAGTGATAACGATTGATGAGCATGCAAGGAGGGTGAACACACGATGGAAGGTGTCGTTCACTTCAAACGCACCAAGGAAGATGTTCATTTCTGCTACGAAACCGCTGAGACCAGGCAAACCGAGGGATGCCATACCGGCGATGACGTAACATACACCAAGCACAGGCATGATCTGCATCATACCGCCCATCTCGCGGATGTCTCGGGTGTGGGTGCGGCCATAGATACTACCGATAAGGCAGAAGAACAAGGCTGTCATCAAACCGTGTGAGAGCATCTGGAGGAATGCACCTGTCATGGCGGTCTGGTTATACATCAAAAGGGCGAAAAGCACCATACCGCAATGGCTCACTGATGAGTACGCGTTGATGTATTTCAAGTCGTTTTGAACGCATGCGCTGTAGGCACCATAGAATACGCTGGTACCGGTGAGGATGATGAAAATCCATCCCATTTCCTGCGCGGCTTCTGGCATCAAGCAGATGGATACGCGGTAGCAACCATAGCCACCGAGTTTCATCAATACGCCGGCGTGAAGCATTGATACGGCTGTTGGGGCACTTGCGTGACCGTCTGGGCTCCATGTGTGGAATGGGAACATGGCTCCGAGTACGCCGAAACCTACGAAGGTGAGGCAGAAGAATGTGCGCTGCCATTCCATTGGCATGTTGTCTGCTACAGTCTTGATCAACTGTGTCATCTCGAAGGTGTTTTCCGATCCTGCAGGGCTACCCATGAAGTAGATGCCGAGGATACCCACCATGAGGAATGCCGAACCACCCATCAGCATGAGGGTAAGTTTCATGGCTGCATATTCTTTTGGTCCGGTTCCCCAAAGACCAATCAAAAGGTACATTGGGATGAGGGCTACCTCGTAGAAGATGAACATGGTGAACAAATCTACTGAAATGAAGAAGCCAAACACACCGATCGACAACATCAGGAACCACAAGAAATAGTCTTTGGTCTGATTCTCTACAGCAAATGAGGCAAATGAACCGGTGAGCACCACAATGGAGCTAAGCAAAAGCATGGCTACTGATACACCGTCAACACCTACTGCATAGTGGATGTTCAAAAATCCCTGATACCATGGTGTCGTGCTGTAGAAGAGGTACTCTGAGGTATCTCCTCCTGCTCTCAGCGCAAGGAACTGCACTGCGAGATAGACTGAGAGGATGGTAAGCACGGCTGAGCCTGCTACCATGGTGCCCCTGATCGCTTTCTTGCTGCTCTCAAGGTACAGCATGGCCATCATCACCAGCGGTATTATTACAAATAATGATAATATATTCATTGATTTACTTTTTTTCGGTTATAAGTAAAGTGCTAAAGTTCCGATTACAACTACGCCCATAACGAATACCCAAGCATACTGCTGAACGTGTCCGCTCTGGAAATCTTTTGACTCTGAGCTTGCACGGTTGGTCAACCAGCCCATCAAATCCATGAAGCCGTCGATGCAGTGGCGGTCGAACCATGCAATAGACTTACAGATGATGCCGAAGATGAAACTGCGGGTGATACCGTACCAAACTTCGTCGATGTAGAAGCGGTGAGATGCTGCAGTGCAAAGACCTTGCATTTTCGCCATGATCTTGGCAGGCTTGTCATTCTTCTTGTAGTAGAGGACATAGGCGATGCCGATACCCAATGCTGCAGTGGTAAGGCTGACACCTTCAACAAACCAGTTGGTCTCGATTTCGATTGCTTCGTGGCTGGCTGTGATGAGCTGCCCGAATGGGAAGAAACCGCATACACAGGTGAGCACTGCAAACACGATAAGTGGCAAGGTCATTGGCCATTTCTGGTCGTGTGGCTTGTGCTCGCTTGTCGCATATTCTGGGTTCTCTTCATAGTAGAAGATGTGGTAGAACAAACGGAACATATAGAACGCTGTCAAACCTGCTGTAAGCGTCATGATGACATAGATGCCGGTGCACTGGTTTTCCAAACATGCTGAAAGGATTTCTCCCTTAGAGAAGAACCCTGAGAATGGAGGAATACCTGCAATGGCCAAACAGCCGATACCGAAACATGCCCATGTGATTGGCATGTATTTCTTCAAACCGCCCATCTTTGCCATTTCGTTGCTTTCCACGCAGTGGATGATACAACCACAGCAGAGGAACAACATGGCTTTGAACATAGCGTGTGTGAACAAGTGCCACATAGATGCGGTGAAACCGAGGGTGGTCTCGACGTGCTCTACTCCTTCAATTGAGAATCTTGCAACGCCAAGCGCTACCATCATGTATGCAATCTGTGAGATGGTAGAGAAGGCCAACACTCGCTTGATGTCGGTCTGCGCCACTGCAATCACTGCTGCAAAAAGCGCTGTGAAGGCGCCGATGTAGGTGATGGCTTCAAGCGCGTTTGGCGCGTCAATTGCGAATACTGGGAACAAACGTGCTACCAAGAACACACCTGCTACCACCATGGTGGCAGCGTGGATGAGTGCAGATGAAGGTGTAGGACCTTCCATGGCATCTGGCAACCAAATGTGGAATGGGAACATGGCCGACTTACCTGCACCTCCGAGGAAGATGAGGAACATGGCCAGCGTGGTCAATGAGAGGCCCATGAAGGTGAGGCCTTCCATAGAGTTGCCCACGAGTGTGTGACCGTTTTCCGCCAATGTGTTCATTTCTACGAAATCGAATGTCTTAGTGTAGTAAGACACGATGAGAATACCGATGAGGTAGAACATATCGGCGAAACGAGTGACGATAAACGCTTTCTTACATGCGCTGATGGCTGCTGGCTTTTTATAGTAGTAACCGATCAGGAGGAATGAGCTGACACCCACCAATTCCCAGAAAATATACATCTGGAAGATGTTTGTCGCAAGCACCAAACCGAGCATCGCGAAAGAGAAGAGGGAAAGCACGCAGTAGTAGCGTTGCATACCTTCGTCATAATGTCCGTGCTCAAACATGTAGCCGAAGCTGTAAATATGAACCATGAGCGACACGGTCGAGATGACGATGAGCATCATGGCTGAGATAGGGTCGAGCAAGAAACCGATGCTGATGGTGAGGCCTGGGTGGGCTACACTCATCTTCATCCATTCCATGTTGAAGACCGTGATGGTTTGATAGGCTGTGGCGCCGTCTGGCTTACCCACACCTCCAAAGAAGTATTGCAATGCAATGTAGTAGCAGCAAAAAGCAACAACTGTGATGCCTGCAGTACCAATGATACCTGCTTGCTTTCCTGTCCACTTATAGTTGGTAAGGCCCAAGAAGAGGAACATCAGGAAAGGAAGAAGCAGCACGCAAGGTGCAAATGTGATAATGTTTTCCATGTTGTTCTTTAATGCTTAAGTTCACGAATGCTTTTAACTGTTTCGCTGCCTTTTCTACGATATACATTGAAGAAGATAGCGATAGCTACTGCGGTTTCCGCCGCTGCGACTACAATCACGAACAAACTGTAGGCGTAGCCTTCGATCTGTTCTGGAAAGAGGTAGCGGTTGAATGCCACGAAGTTGATGTTGACCGCGTTGAGGATAAGTTCAATAGACATGAGCATACCTACAAGGTTTTTGCGGACCAAAAAGCCAAACACGCCGATGAAGAACAAGAGGGTGCTGACGATTAAATACATTTCTACTGGTATCATGCTTTATCCTCCTTTTCTTTATTTGCGATGACTACTGCGCCGATGATGCAAGCGAGCAGCAAAATGCCGGTTGCTTCAAACGGAAGAAGATATTGGTTTTTGCCAGTGCCGAGCAATGCGTAACCGAGTGTCTCCATGTTGACGTTTTTCACCAATTCGTCTGCTTCTGGATTGACATTGAAGTTGGTGCCATACATGGTGATGAGGCAAAGAATCACTCCGCTGATCGATGCGATGGCTGCAATCCATTTTTTCTTCGGACTTACGCTTTCGCTGTTCTCACCGATGTGGTGTACCAACACGATGGCGAAGATGAAGAGCATAAGGATGCCACCTGCATATACCGACAATTGTGCGCCGGCCAAAAACTCATACTGCATCTGCATATACATGGCTGCGATTCCTACCAAAGTGAGGAACAGGTAGAAGGCAGCGTGCATCAGTTTTTCGGTGAGTACCGAAAGCAATGCGCTGCACAATACCACCACAGTCAGGATGGCAAATAGGATGTTGTTCCCAGTTAATAGTGCTGATAGTGTATCCATAACTGTTTATTCGGATTTATCGTTATTCTCTTTTGGAGCTTCCTTCTTTTCTGCAGGCTCTGCCTTAACAGGTGCTGGCTTCTCTTCTTTCTTTGAGCCTGGCTTGTTGAGTTGCTTCACCAATTTTGACTTGGTGAACACTGCGTGTTCGAAGTTGGTGCTCCAAGCGATGGCGTTCTGAGGACATACCTGTGTGCAGATGCCACAGAAGATGCAGCTTCCGAGGTCGTACAAATACTGGTCGAGCTCGATTTTTGCCTTTCCGTCTTCAGTCGTCACCTTATTCTTAGTTACGGTGATTGTCTGGTTCGGACAATTCATGGCGCAGATGCCACAACCTGTGCATTTGTGCTCGTTTTTGTCGTTGTGAGGCATGGTGAGTTCGCCACGGAAACGCTCAAACTGCTTGCGTGTCTTCCTGTTTTCAGGATATGGCTCAGTCACCTTTGGACGACAGAACTGGAGCATGGTGATGTACATACCTTTGCACAAGTTCACCAGACCGGAAAATACGTTCTTAAAATAAGTAATCATTGTTCTGTATTCATTAGAAAATTATTACCCAAACGGCTACCAAAAGAATGTTGAACAAACTGAATGGCAACATGATCTTCCATTCGAGGTGAAGCAACTGGTCGATACGCAAACGAGGGAACGACCAACGTACCCACAAACTCATGAAGATGAAGAACAAACATTTGAGGAAGAACCAAACATAGCTTGGACACATATCCATGACGGCGTTGAATCCGTCGCATCCTGGAATGTGGAAAGCCTGCCAGCCGCCGAGGAACACCAAGGCGCCGATGGCTGCGTTGATAAACAGGTTACAGTATTCTGCCACATAGAAGTAACCGAATGTCATACCTGAATATTCTACGTGGTAACCTGCGGTCAACTCACTTTCCGCTTCAGGCAAGTCGAATGGACCACGGTTGGTCTCGGCGTGCGCTGCGATGAGGTAAATCACCATGGCGATGAGCATTGGAACTGGAGCCTGGAAGATGAACCACAAATCTTCTTGCTTTTCCATCAATGTGCTCAAGTTCATGCTGCCGCCGAGAATGACTACTGCCATCATCGACAAACATGCTGATAGCTCGAAACTGATAACCTGCGCACCACTACGCATCGCACCGATGAGTGCGTATTTGTTGTTTGAAGACCAACCTGCCAACATCACACCTACGATGCTGATGCTCGATACGGCCAACAAGTAGAACACGCCGATGTTGAGGTCAACCCCGTGTACGCCTTCTGCGAACTGCAATCCGCCGAAGGTGAGGAACGAACCTATCACCACGATGCAAGGACCTGCGTAGAACAACAATTTGTCGTTGTGCTTGAGTGGGATGATTTCCTTGAACATGATCTTAAGCATGTCGGCAAACACCTGGAATATACCCCATGGACCTACACGGTTTGGACCAAGACGGCACTGGAACCATGCACAGATCTTACGCTCGAAAATGATGAGGAATAGGGCAATGAGCGCGTAGAGCGCCAAAAGACCTGCTCCCACCAGAACGTATTCGATGAGACTCACCAACCACTGCGCCTCTATGGCTCCAGTGAGACCTTCGTGAATCGCATTTATTAATCCTGATAATTCTAAAGACATAATTTCTTTTCTTTATTTTGTGAAAATCTTGGTTTATCGGTCGGCACAAGGGATAACGTAGTCGAGCGAGGCACCAATCATAATCATGTCGGCGATCTTACCATCCTTACAGATAGGGTCGAGTGCCGAGATGAGTGTCATACATGGTGAGCGGAATTTTACGCGGTATGGGTTCTTGTTTCCATCGCTGCTGATGAAGACGTCGAATTCGCCACGCGCGTTTTCCACACGCTGGAAATAGTCGCCTGCAGGAAGCTTGATGATGGCTGGAACCTTTGCCTTGAAGTCGCCTTCCTTGGTGTCATCGAGTTTGACGAGCAATTTCTCAATGATGTTGAGAGATTCTTCGATTTCGTCCAAACGGATGATGTATCGGTCGAAAGTGTCGCCGGTTTTGGTATCCTTGTTGCGGATGATTTCGTTGAATTCGATTTCCTTGTATGCTGAATATGGCTCAATCTTACGAACGTCGCAGCTCCAACCTGAAGCACGGCCAGTTGGGCCTCCGGTGCCGAGCGCGATGGCTTTCTCTTTGGTGAGGTAGCCGTTTTTGTGCATACGTCCGGTTGCGATTGGGTTGCCTGTGAACAAAATGTGGTGCTCTTTCAGCATCTTGCGCTGGTATGCGATGTACTCTGTCACACGGTTCTTGAAGTTAGGGTGAATGTCTTGCGACAAACCGCCGATGACTGCGTATGCTGGCATCAGACGGCCACCTGCGCTTTCTTCGAATATGTCCATGATTTTTTCACGGTCGCGCATGCCATATACGAATGCTGTGATTGCGCCCATGTCCATCGCCATACATCCCCAGCCGAGCAAGTGGGATGCCACACGGGTAAGTTCGTCGAAGATGCAACGAACAATCTGTGCGCGCATTGGCACTTCAATGCCAGCCGCTTTTTCCACGCAAAGGCAGAAGGCGTGACGGTTGATGGCGCCTGAAAGGTAGTCGAGACGGTCGGTGTATGGAAGTACCTGTGGATAGGTGAGGCTTTCTGCCATCTTCTCGATACCACGGTGGATGTAACCGAAGTTAGGGTCGATTTTCTTCACGATCTCACCATCGAGGCTTACACGGAGGTGAAGCACACCGTGAGTGGCAGGGTGCTGAGGGCCGAAGTTGACCACATATTCGTTTTTGCCGAAGAGCATCTTGCTGCTCTGCTTGATCTTGCCGTCCTCACCAATGGTGATCTGAGGCATTTCCTCCATTTCTTCCGCTGTGATGTTGCGGGTTGGAGTGCTATTCTCACTCTTGTCGTCTTTGCGGAATGGAAATCCGTTCCAGTCCGGACGCAAGAAGATACGACGCAAGTCGTTGTGGCCGATGAACTTGATGCCGAAGAAGTCATAAACTTCACGCTCGTAGAGATTGGCGCTCTCATAAATATCCATGATGGAGTAGAGCATAGGGTTCTCACGATCGGTGGTCTTGGTCTTCAACACAACCACGTTGGCAGGGTCATCGGTGGAAGCAATATGGTAGATGGTGCCGAAGGCATCACCGTAGTCCATACCTGTAAGGCTGATGAGGTAGTCGAAGCCGGCATCTTTCAGCGCCTGCGCCACGCCTCTGAGTTCAGCGGGCTCCAGCTCCACAGTCGGATACTGGGTTCCTTCCGATACGGCCTTGCCGGGAGCTGCTTTTGCTAATTTTTTATTGATGTCTTCCATTGTTTACTTTTTTTCAGCTTTATAGGCTTCCTGTTCTTTGGCTATCTTTTCTGCCCATACTTTTTCTTCTGGGGTGATGGCCGGTTTCTTAGGAAGACCGAAATAGTGCTCGATCTTAATCTTTCTTTCCATCTGCATCATGCCGTAAAGCATGGCATTTGGTCTTGGAGGGCAACCTGGCACGAATACGTCAACCGGAATGACTTCGTTAACACCCTTCACCACATTGTAAGAGTTTTTGAACGGACCGCCGCTGATGGCGCAACCGCCTACCGCGATTACGTATTTTGGCTCGGCCATCTGGTCATAAAGACGTTTCAATACCGGCGCCATCTTGTTGACGATGGTACCTGCTACGAATACGACGTCGCTCTGACGAGGAGAGTTACGGGTAACCTCCCATCCGAAACGCGCGAAGTCGGCACGCGCTGCACCCACGCACATGAATTCAATACCACAACAAGCAGTCGCAAAGGTCAATGGCCATACAGAGTGGCTGCGACCCCAGTTGATAATGTCGTCGAGACAACCAACAGCGACATTGACGCCGCCCTGGCGAAGCTCATCGACATATTTCTCCAAATACTCGTTGTCGTTGAAAACGACATCGTGCATGCTTTTGACTTTCAAATTCTTTACTTCCATTCAAGCGCTCCTTTCCGCCATGCATATGCAAGGCCTAAAATGAGAACTACAAGGAAGAACGCAACTGCCAGCAACCCATTTGCGCCGAGGCCTTTCATGACCACTGCCCAAGGGAATAGCAGCACCGCTTCTACATCGAACATCAAGAACAGAATGGCAATGAGGTAGTAACCTACATTGAACTGCATCCATGATGTTCCACGAGTTGGGATACCGCTTTCATACTGCTCTGCCTTCTGCGCGTTCTTGGTCTTTGGCGCCCACAAAAGCGCAATGACCGAGCCGCCGATCAACAAGACAAACGCAGTCAGGAAAACGACTACTAAAATCTCGTATGGACTCATAAGTTTATAAAATTAATTTTGTTTTTGTTTTTTTTTCTTCTTTTTGTTTTGCTTGATTTTTAAATAACTGAAAATGTGGATGCTGAAAACTCTTGGCATAAACATACAACCACACCTTATCGCCTCGCTTGGCGTTAAAGTGTGGTTGTAACAAAACAAGGCTGCAAGCTTGCGCTCACAACCGCCTCGCAAATTTCGGTGTGCACTCCGACTTTTGCGTTGTTTATTGCTGATTTGAATGTCATTTTTGTGTTATGCCACAAATTTTCAGTTTTTGCACGGCAAAATTGGCAAAGTTATTTGATAAAGCAAAGGATTTTAAGCATAATTTATCAACAATAATTCTCTTTTAAGATTTGACGATTTGACTTTGCTGGTAACTTTTTTATGCTGTTTTGTCTTGTTTTTTGTTCTTTTTTTCTTCTTTTCCGCTTTTTTACTTTCTTTTTGTTGTTTTATTTTGCTGAAGAATGTTCTTTTTGTTTGCTTTTGCCATTCCCGATTTTTAAGATTTTTTAAGGTTTCATTTTTGTCGGATTTGCGTAAACAACAATGTACTTGGATTGTTGTGTTCCCCATTTCTTGTGTTTAGGTTTGCCCACCTCCCTTTTCTTCACTAATTTTGCATATATATAAATAATGCAAAGAAATATGCAGTCGTTATACATGCAGTTGTTCCTCTCTTTCCTGAAGATTGGCGCGTTTACGCTGGGTGGGGGCTATGCCATGCTGGCTTTGGTGGAAAACGTGGTTGTCCAGAAAAACAAATGGATAGAGGAAAAGGATTTTTGGAATATGATTACTTTGGTGCAAACCCTTCCCGGTGTCTTTGCCATCAATACCGCTCTTTATGTCGGTTACCGCATCAAAGGGGTGAAAGCCGCTGTCGCTGCCATGCTGGGCGCGATGCTCCCTTCCATGCTGTTCATTATTGTCTTGGCGATGTTTTTTTCCGCCATGTGGGAAAACCCTGTGGTTATTGCCATTTTCAAAGGCATCCGCCCGTGTGTGGTCGCTTTGATTTTGGCTCCTTCCATAAAAATGGTGAAATCGATCGGACTGAAGGCTTCTGCAGTCTGGATTCCTGTCCTGGCAGCCGTGGCTGTCTGTTTCTTCTACGTGTCGCCGGTTTGGGTGATTGTTCTTTCCGGTTTGGGTGGCTTGTTTTGGGGCATCATCTCGTTTTCATTACAGAAGGAAAATCAGCATACTGACGACAACAAGAAAGGAGGTGAATCGTGTTGATTCTGCTCTGCAAGATGGCTGCCGTTTTCTTCTATATCGGACTGTTTGGTTTCGGCGGTGGCTATGCCATGATTTCCCTCATCCAGTTTGAGGTTGTCAACGAGTTCCAGTGGATGACTACCAGCGAGTTTGCCAATCTGCTGGCAATCTCACAAATGACGCCGGGACCTATCTCCATCAACTCTGCCACTTATGTCGGATACTCCGTTTTTGCTGCCCAGTATGGTCCGGCGTGGGGCATCTTGGGCGCGACTGTGGCAACGCTTTCCCTCTGCTTGCCAAGCATCCTGCTAATGTATCTGGTTATTCGTTTCTTGTTTAAGAATGAGGATAATAAATATGTGAAAGCCGTCTTTTCTGGTTTACGCCCTGCGGTGGTGGGCCTGATATTTTCTGCCGGTTTCATGATGATGGTCAACTGTGATCCTATCCATGACTATATTGCCGGCATGGCTTCTGATTTGACGTTGTCTTGGAAAGAGGAGAATTTCGGCACATCTCTTTTTGAACATCTGTTCAGTGTGCTGATCTGTGCAGGCACTTTTATTGCGTTGTATTTCTTCAAGAAAAACGCCATGGCGCTGATCTTGATTTCCGGTCTGGTTGGTTTTACCATATATTATATGGGGGCATCTTATTTGTTGCCATAGGATGTTGTTTTTTCCTGACTTTTTGTAAGTGTGACTTAATCTTGCTAATTTTGTCCATAAAAGTTGTTTATTTATCCATAATTTCCCATTTTTTTATGAAAGATAGAGTCTTGAACCTAATGAAAGGTTGTGGCCTAAATCTCTTAATCCTGATTTTTTTCATCGGTTGTTTTAATGGCGCGGCTATTGCTCAGGAAAAGCAGCGAAAGAAAGTCGGTGTCGTTTTAAGTGGAGGTGGCGCTTTGGGCGTGGCTCATGTGGGGGCGTTGAAAGTGCTGGAGGAAGCCGGCATTCCTATCGACTATATTGTGGGAACAAGCATGGGCTCTATCATTGGTGGTATGTATGCCTACGGATATACAACCACGCAGCTCGACAGCATTTTGAGGGCGCAGGACTGGATGTCTCTTTTGCTCAATTCTACCGATCGTTCGAATCAAAACTTTATCGACCGTGAATTGGAAGAGCGTTATATGTTTACCGTTCCGCTTCTCCGCGACAAGTCTAAGCATTTGTATGGTGGTGTCTTGAGTGGCGAAAGGGTGCTCAATATGTTTTATGCTCTTTTCCCTGCTCATACTGACAGCATGGATTTCCGAAACTTGGATATTCCGTTTGCTTGTGTGGCTGTGGATTTGCTCACCAATAAGGAAATACATCTTTACGAGGGTGTTTTGCCGGAATGTGTCCGTGCCAGCATGTCGATCCCTGGTGTGTTTAGTCCTCTTCGCAAGGATGGGATGATTCTTGTCGATGGCGGATTCTTGAACAACTATCCTGTGGATCTGGTGAAACAGATGGGTGCCGACATCGTGATTGGTGTAACTCTTGATGCGGAGGTGGGAGAAAAAACAGCAGAAGATGTGCCTAATACGGCTGGGGTTGTGCTCCAGATTGTTTCCAACATCATCAACAATGACAAACTGAAACATAACAAGGAAATGACCGATTTGATCATCAATGTCAACACGATCGGTTATACGCCTGGTAGTTTTACCACTCCTGCCATCAACGAACTTATAGATAAAGGAGAGGCGGCGGCAAGAAAGGCATATCAAGATATTTTGGATATTCGCAAAGAAATAGGTCTGACGGATGAAGACACTTGTGTCGTTGCCCGCGATGCGGTGCAGGTGCCAGAAGAATCGAAACTTGTAAACGGTACGGCATTGCCTTATGAAAAGGGACTTGAAGTGTCGGGTGGCTTCCGCGCGGATAATGAGGAACTGGCTGCTGTCTTGCTCGGTGCCAACTATCAGTTTGACACTCGTTTCCTGCCTTGTATAGGTGCGGAAATCCGTTTGGGCAAACGTAGTTACGGTCAGCTGACCGGATGGATGGAAGTATCGGATGACTGGACGCTGGAAGGAACTTATAGATTCGCATACAACGAAACTAAACTTTATCGGAAGGGTAATCGTGTGCTCGATTGGGATTACCATGAACATCTCGCTCGTTTGTCGTTCTTCCGGTCTGTTAACTACATGATGCTTGGTTTTGGCGCTAACTTCTATTGGCGCAGGTTCGACAATTTGCTGACTCCTATGAAAGTGACCTCTTTGGACTTTTTGCCATCTGTCGGATACGACGAAGAGCGAAATCTGGATTATTTCGCATTGGCTAGTTTCGACAATAGAGATATGCGTATTTATTCTCATTCCGGTTTGTATTGGTTGCTCCGTTATTCTTTCAAGACTGACGATGGTGCTCATTTCGAGGATAAGACAGGCTTGTCTATATTCGAGGCGTACGTCGAGCAAAATTGTCCTTTGTCGGAGCGTCTCACCTTGGTCCCTGCCGTTTGGGGACGTATGATGTCAACTTCGGATTTTGACCGTTTGGGCGATCGTAATGTGATTGGTGGTGTCGGCACTCACAGTCACTATCTGCCTCAGCAAATGCCGTTTGCGGGTATCAATCGCTTTGAGGTGGTCGATGATAAATTCGCAGCATTGGGTGCCACTTTGCGCTATCGTATAGGGAAAAAACACCATGTTTCCGCCATAGGTAATTACGGGCGCTCAAGCCGACATTTGGACGACTTTTTCTCTGAAAACGAGTTGGTCGGATGTGCTTTGGGCTATGGCTATAAAACACCGATAGGTCCGCTTGATTTTAATTTTAATTGGAGCAACTGGACTGAAAAAATCGGCTTCTGGCTCAATTTGGGATATATGTTCTAAATATTAATTGATTGAAGCGGAAGGTTAAATAAAGTATGCGGGAATACGATGTCGTTATCATAGGCGCTGGTCTTGGAGGTCTGGAGTGTGCTTCCATTTTGGGCAGACACGGTTTGAAAGTGGCTGTCCTTGAAAAGCATTTCCAACTGGGAGGGTGCCTTCAGTCGTTTCGTAGGTCTGGTGCTTTGTTTGACGCCGGTTTCCATTATGTGGGGGGCTTGGATGAAGGGCGGCCTTTGCATCGTTTGTTCAAATATTTTGGTTTGCTCGATCTTCCTTGGGTGAAACTGGATTCTGATTGTTCAGATGAAATTGTTCTGAATGGAAAGTCTTACCCTTTGGCTGGAGACCATCAGCGTTTTGTGGAACAGTTGAGTAAAATGTTCCCCACTCAGACAGATAATCTGAAAAAATACAACGAAGCGCTCTCTTATGTGGGCGAACATATTTTCGATGCTCTTCGCCCGGAATCGGCTGCCGGTTTCTTCCAAAATGAGGCATTTTCATCGTCGGCATGGGAGTTTTTGGAACGGACTATCGCAGATCCTGTATTGAGAAATGTGTTGTCCGGCTCATCGTTAAAGTTGGAATTGAAAAAGGAAACCTTGCCTTTTTATGTGTTTGCGCAAATCAATAATTCATTTATTGAAGGCTCCTATCGTCTGCAAGGTGGTGGAGAAACTTTGGTAAATAGACTTGTGAAGAATGTGGAGACAATGGGGGTGGAAGTCTTTACGAAAAGTGAGGTTTCCAGACTAGAGGTCGCGGAAGGCAGAATCATTGCTGCGCACACGACAGACGGAGGCGTTTTTGCTGCCGACCATTTCATTTCCAATATTCATCCTGCTGCATCCATTTCTCTACTTGGAGAAGATTCGGGTGTGCGTAAGGCTTACCGCAATCGTATCATGCGGTTGGAAAACACATACGGTATGTTTACCGTCAACATAAAACTAAAGCCCAATACACTGCCATATCTCAATAAAAACATATTTATCTATACGACTGATGATGTTTGGCAAGCCAACAAAACTGCGTTTGAAACAAATACTCCAGTCATAGACAGCCTTATGGTCAGTTTTCCGCCTTCACAATCAGGTTTTGCGGAAGTGGTGGATTTGCTGACTCCGATGCCTTTCTCGTTAGTGGAGAAATGGAGTGGTACAAACGTCGGTCGCAGAGATGCTGAATATGAAAAGATAAAGGAAGAATGGTCAGAGGCTTGCATCTGCATGGCGGAGAAGCAGATGCCTGGTTTAAGACTGGCAATCGACCGGGTTTATACCAGTACTCCGTTGACCTATTTGAATTATACAGGAACATCGCAGGGGACGGCTTATGGCATACGAAAGGATTTCAATAATACCATGTTGACGTTTTTGCCTCCGAAAACTCCAGTCGCAAATTATTATTTGACCGGACAAAATCTGAATTTGCATGGAATTTTGGGCACGTCGATGTCGTCTTTTATTACTTGTTCTGCCATTCTTGGTTTTGAGAAAGCGACTGAAGGGTTGCTTTGAACGGATTCTAATGTGGAAAAATAAAAAACAAAAGAAGTTGCTTAACGTTTAAGCAACTTCTTTTGTTGTGTTTCAATGCATCGGTATGAAACGATGGTTTTATCGCTTGTCGAGATAAGCTTCGTCGTGTCTTATTTTCTCTTTCATGTAGTTGAGGTGAGCAATGAGCATGTCGATGTGACTGTCGAGAATGGCTTTGTTGATTTCCACGTGTCCTTTGTAGTCGAAAGGGTAGAGGCCTTTGTATTTAGAACGGTCTTCATCCACACCGTTGAGGTCTTGATTGATGTATTCAACTGCTTTGGCGAATTCTTTTTTGCAGAATTCTATCTTTTCTTCTTTTGCTAAAATGTTTTCCATGGTTTTCCTTTGTTTAATCGGAGGCTGATTTTTTGAAGCAAACAGCCTTCTTGGTTAATTCTATCATAAAGATAATGTGAAATAAGGACAGAACCAAGTTTTTGGGGAGAAAAGATTTCAAGAAATCTTAGAACGACTGCATGTCGCACAACTTTTTGTAGATGCCGTTTTTGGCTATCAGCTCTTCATGCTTACCACGTTCCACTATTTCTCCCTCGTTGAGTACGCAGATTTCATCGGCGTTTCTGATGGTGGAGAGGCGGTGGGCAATGACGATGGTGGTGCGGTTTTTCATCAGGTGCTCCAATGCACCTTGCACTAGTTTCTCACTCTCGGTGTCGAGAGCAGATGTGGCCTCGTCCAAGATGAGGATCGGCGGATTCTTCAAAATGGCGCGTGCTATGCTCAGACGTTGGCGTTGTCCGCCGCTGAGACGTTCGCCACGGTCTCCAATGTTGGTGTTGTAGCCATCCTCTGTTTCCATGATGAAATTGTGGGCGTTGGCGATTTTCGCTGAATTCTCAATGGCTTCCAGAGTGGCACCCTTCGTGCCGAATGTGATGTTGTTGGCGATGGTGTCGTTAAACAAAATGGCTTCCTGATTCACGTTTCCCATTTGGGTGCGGAGATCGGCAAGTGCCATGTCTTTCACGTTAACTCCGTCGATCAGTACCTCCCCTTCCTGAACGTCGTAGAAACGTGGCAACAAATCAACAAGGGTGGATTTCCCACTTCCCGACTGCCCGACAAGGGCGATGGTCTTTCCTTTCTCGATGGTGAGGTTGATGTGTTTCAATACCCATTGGTCCTCATATTTGAAAGAAACGTTGCGAAATTCGATTTTGTCGCTGAACGGTTTTAGAGGAACTGGGTTTTCCACTACTTTCAGAGGGTTGTTGGCTTGCAAAACGGTGTCGATTCGTTCCATCGAGGCACGACCTTTCTCAATGCTGTACCATGCCTTCGACAAGTCTTTTGCTGGGTTGATGATACTGTAAAAGATGATGAGGTAGTAAATGAATGCAGAAGCGTCGAGACTGCTGCCACCTTCAAGAATGACCATACCTCCGAATACCAGCACAATAGCGATAGTGGCGGTTCCCAAGAATTCACTCATCGGGTGGGCAAGCATATTGCGGCGCTGCATTGAGTTGGTGGTCTTTCGCAGGTCGTTGTTCATCTCCTCAAATCGATGGGTGACGGAATCTTCTGCATTGAATGCTTTGACGACGCGAAGCCCGCCCAATGTCTCTTCAATCTGGCTGAGCAACTGCCCCATTTGAGTCTGCACTTTTTGCGATTTGCGTTTGAGCGATTTGCCCACCTTGCCCATCAAGGTTCCGGCAAAAGGCAATACCACCAAAACAAATAGGGTGAGTTTCCAGCTGAGCCAAAGAAGAACGCCGAAATAGATGATGATCATGATCGGATTCTTGGTAAGCATTTCTATGCTGCTCATGATGGAGGCTTCCACCTCGTTTACGTCGCTGGTCATGCGTGCGATGATGTCTCCTTTTTTGTGCTTGTGGAAAAATCCAAGGTTCAAATCCACGATTTTCTCATATAGCTTCTGGCGCAAATCTCTCACTACTCCCGAACGAAGTGGTATGATGTAGTAACTTGCCAGATATGCAGTTCCCGTCTTAAACATGGTCATCACCACGAGGAATGCGCCAAGCAGAGCCAGCGTCATCACACCTCCGTTGTCGGCGATGAACTGCTGCATCCACCAGTAGGCGTTGTTTTTCAACGAACCGGCCAGATCGTTCCAATCGACGGGTTGATAGGCGTATTGCACCTGCTCTATCTTGAACAGGATATTGAGGATTGGGATGATGAGTGCGAACGAAAACAAACTGAAAATGGTGGAGAGGATGTTGAAAAGGAAGTTCAATCCCACATATCGTTTGTAGTTGCCCACAAACCGCTTGATTAAGTTGATGAACGATGGCGTCTTCATGTCTTGTATTCAAAAAAGTAGGGGCAGATTATATAAACCTGCCCGTATTTAATAAAGAGTAATACCTTAATAGTATGAACATCCTGTTATGTGTAGGAGAAAGGTATTAAATACCAGTGTAGTTGCTTGGAGTGATAGCCATGAGTTCGGCTTTCACGCTGTCGCTCACTTCGAGAGTTTGAACGAAATCGTGGATGGATTTTTCTGTGATTTCGCTGTTTGTGCGAGTGAGGTTCTTGAGCGTTTCGTATGGGTTAGGGTATCCTTCTCTGCGGAGAATGGTCTGGATGCCTTCCGCAACTACAGCCCATGTGTTGTCGAGGTCTTGTTTCAAGCTCTCTTCGTGTAGCAAGAGTTTGCCGAGGCCCTTAAGGGTGCTCTTGATGGCGATGATGGCGTGAGCCATAGGGACACCGATGTTGCGGAGCACTGTGCTGTCGGTAAGGTCGCGCTGCAAACGTGATACTGGCAATTTAGCCGAAAGGAACTGGAAGATGGCGTTGCTCATGCCGAGGTTGCCTTCCGCGTTTTCGTAGTCGATAGGGTTAACCTTGTGTGGCATTGCGCTCGAACCAACCTCGCCGGCCTTGATTTTCTGTTTGAAATAACCGAGGGAGATATACATCCAAAAATCGCGGTTCATGTCGATCATGATGGTGTTGATGCGTTTGAGGCAGTCGAAGAGCGCGCCCATGTTGTCGTAGTTTGAGATCTGAGTGGTCCACTGCTCGCGGTTGAGACCGAGCACGTCGTTTACGAAGTGGTTGCCAAAAGCCTTCCAGTCGGTTGCTGGGTAGGCAACATGGTGGGCGTTGAAGTTGCCGGTGGCACCTCCGAATTTCGCGCTGTAAGGGAGTTGTTTCAAAGTGGCGAGTTGCTCGTTAAGACGGCTTACATACACCATGATTTCCTTGCCAAGGCGGGTTGGAGATGCGGGCTGACCGTGTGTGCGGGCAAGCATGCTCACGTCTTTCCATTCATCAGCCTTTGCTTGGAGGGTGTCGATGAGTTCCTGTAAGGTTGGAATGTATTCATTTGCAACAGCCTCTTTCAACGAAAGTGGGATAGAGGTGTTGTTGATATCTTGAGAAGTCAAACCGAAGTGGATGAATTCTTTGAAATTGTCGAGGCCGAGAACGTGGAACTGCTCTTTGAGGAAATATTCCACAGCCTTCACGTCGTGGTTGGTGGTCTTCTCGATTTCCTTAATGCGGTCTGCATCAGCAAGACTGAAATCCTGGTGGATTTTGCGGAGTTTTGCAAAAACACCCTTGTCAACACCTTTGAGTTGTTCCAAAGGTATTTCGCAGAGTGTGATGAAATATTCGATTTCTACACGCACGCGATATTTAATAAGGGCGTATTCAGAGAAATAGTTACCGAGTGCGTCCACTTTGTTTCTGTAACGACCATCAATAGGACTGATGGCTGTGAGTGAATTCAAATCCATTTGTATATGTGTTATGATTCTTATTTATGTTCGCAAATATAGTGATTTGTGGTGGTATGCCCAAATTTTAGACTAAAAACAACTACTATGTAAATAGTGGTGGGGCTGAATTAAAATCAAAAATTATTCCCTAAAATTTGTTGCTATTTTCAGAATATTGCATATATTTGCCGATATTAAAGAAAAACACAAAGTCGAACGTTGGTCTTATTGTGCACTTTTGTGGACTTTTAGACCGTTGTTTCTTATTACAAAATAGAAAAATAGTTTTAAGATGAAATTGAAATATATCAGTGCTCTTTTCGCACTCTTGTGCTGTGTATCAGGACTTAAAGCGCAAGATGAAATCGTTTACGACCAGTATCAGTGGAACTACTACTTGGTAAACCCGGCTGTGGCAGGTGCATCACGTTGCTCGCACATTTTGGGTACGTTTAAGAAACAATGGGTCGGTCAGGATGACTCTCCAATGATCGAAATGCTCAGCTTCCGTACGCGTTTGCTGAAAAACCTTGGTCTTGGTGCGTATGTTTACAACGATAAGAACGGTTACTCACTCCG